>JANQMY010000482.1 GCA_028279895.1 Alphaproteobacteria bacterium | reverse complement strand
CCGACGTGGACTCGATCGACATCGAGGTCGACACCGCCGACGTGGACGAGTTCGTGAACTGCGTGCGTGTTTTGGGGTCGACCTTTGGCGGCATCAATTTGGAAGACATCAAAGCGCCGGACTGCTTCATCATCGAACAGCGCCTGCGCGAGGCGATGACGATTCCCGTCTTTCACGACGATCAGCACGGCACGGCGATCATCGCCGCCGCCGGTCTGGTCAACGCGCTGGAACTGACCGGGCGCGATATCCGCGAGACCAAAATGGTAGTGAACGGGGCGGGCTCCGCCGGGATCGCGTGCCTGGAGCTGGTCAAAGCCATGGGCATGCCCCATGACAATGTTATCTTATGCGATTCTCGCGGCGTGATTTATCAAGGCCGCGAAGAACGGATGAATCAATGGAAGTCGGCACACGCGGTAGATACACCCGCCCGCACCCTGGAAGACGCCATGGATGGCGCCGACGTCTTTTTCGGCCTGTCGGTCAAAGGGGCGCTGACGCCGAAAATGGTCATGTCCATGTCCAAAAACCCGGTCATCTTCGCGATGGCCAACCCGGATCCGGAGATTACGCCCGAAGAAGTCGCCGAATTGCGCGACGACGCCATCATGGCCACGGGCCGGTCGGATTATCCCAACCAGGTGAACAACGTTCTAGGCTTCCCCTATATCTTCCGCGGGGCGCTTGATGTGCGGGCCACCACCATCAACGAGGAAATGAAAATCGCCGCGGCGGAGGCCTTGGCCGAGCTCGCCCGCGAGGACGTGCCCGACGAAGTGGCCGAAGCCTATGCAGGGGCACGGCCCAAATACGGCCCGGGCTATATCATTCCGGTACCGTTCGACCCGCGGCTGATCAGCTGCATTCCTATCGCCGTGGCCAAAGCGGCCATGGATTCGGGCGTGGCGCGGCGTCCGATCGTCGATTTGGATGGTTACAAGAACGAATTGTCGCGCCGTCTCGACCCGACGGCCGCCTTACTGCAAATGATCACCGACCGGGTGCGCGCCCATCCCAAGCGGGTTGTGTTCGCGGAAGGCGAAGAGGAAGCCGTGATCCGCGCCGCCATCTCCTTCCGCGCCAGCGGCATGGGCACGCCGGTCCTGATCGGCCGGGAAGACCGCATCTACCAGACCATGGACAATATGGGCCTTTCCCGTCTGGAGGATCTGGAAATCCACAATGCCAGCAAATCGGAAAACGGGCCGGAATATGTGGAAGCGCTCTATCAGCGTATGCAGCGCAAGGGCATGCTGCGGCGCGATTGCATGCGGCTGGTGAACAATGACCGCAACGTATTCGGCGCCTCCATGGTCATGACGGGCCGGGCGGACGCCATGGTCACGGGCGTCACGCGGAATTACGCCGTCGCCTTCGACGATGTCTGCCGGGTTATCGACCGGGTCGAAGACGATCACGTGATCGGCGTATCGATCGTCTTGGCCCGCGGGCGCACCGTATTTGTCGCGGACACCAACATTCACGAAATGCCCACCGCCACCGAGCTTGCCGGCATCGCCGAACAAACGGCGGCGGTGGCACGGCGCATGGGCTACGAACCCCGCGTGGCGTTTCTGGCCTATTCCACATTCGGCCAGCCACAGGGCGAACGGTCGGCGCGCATCCGCGAAGCCGTGGATATTCTGGGCAGCCGAAATGTGGATTTCGAGTATGACGGCGAAATGGCGGTGGATGTGGCGCTCGACGAAGATGCGCGCACGCTTTATCCGTTTTGCCGGTTAAGCGGCCCGGCCAATGTGCTGATCATGCCAGCCATTCACTCGGCGTCGATCGGCACCAAGCTGCTTCAGACCTTGGGCGGCTGTACGGTGCTGGGTCCGTTTTTGGTCGGCTTGTCCAAACCGGTGCAGATCGCGCCGTTGGGCGGCACGGTGTCCGACATCATGACCATGGCCGCCATGGCGGCCTTCGATGCCTGCAGCCAGCCGGGCAGCCAGAGCGGCGGACGATGAAATGGAACCATTCTGCCGCTCTAATACTCCGTTAGCGGAGCAAAGCGGTCTTCGCGATACCTAGTTCTTTGCGAATTTCGAGCGGTAACGGTCGTTCAGCTCGGTCACCGGAAACAGAATCAGCACATCGGTGGTGCCGAATTGGTGATCGATGACGGCACCATCGCCGATGAAGGCGCCGGCACGCACATAGCCCTTAATGAGGGGCGGCAAGGCCCGCACCGCATCACGAATGCTGATGTCTTCTTCCGGCATCAGGTTCATCTCCACGCGCAGATGGTCATGGGCGCGCACCCGCCATTCGGGCGGCGTGAGATAGGAGTGATAAAGGAAGCTCAACGGCAGGGCGAGATCCTTCGGATTGGTGCCGGTAAACGACGCACAGCCGAACATCACATCCATGGAATGGCGCGCCACATAGGTCATGATGCCGTGCCACAACAGTTCGATGGTGTGTTTGGTGCGGTATTCCTTCAGAACGCAAGACCGGCCGAGTTCGAGAAAGCGGGTGCCCGGCTTGGCGCGCTGCAACAGCGGGGCGATATCGTATTCGCCTGCCGTATAGAAGCCGTTATGGGCTTCCGCCACGTCTTGGCGTAACAGCCGGTAGGTGCCGACCACGGCGCCTTCGCCGGCCACGTCATGATCCACCACCAAGAGATGGTCGCAATACTCGTCATAAGCGTCGAAATCCCGGCGCATGGCGGCCATTTCCGGCGACGCGGTGGCGGACATTTCTTCGTAGAATACGCGGTAACGCAGGCGCTGGGTCGCTTCGATCTCCTGCGGCGTGGTGGCCAGACGCATCTCCAGGCTGCCGCTGCGGGCAAAAGACGTGTCCGCCGCATCTCCAAGAGGATCACTATTTACCGATTGGCTGAGCCCGCTTGCGACTATCGTGGTCATCCTCAGGCCTTGTGCCCTTACCTTTCCCCCAAAGGGGACGTTTACTTAGGGACGAGCGCGGGGACTTGCCATTCCCCCAACTGCGCTGCACGATCCACACCCTGCGCTTTAAACCTTTGTTAAAGGTTAACAAACGAAGCGCGAGTGTAACGAGTGCCACCCATTTAATCAATTGATGACCGTGCGCCCCAATTAGGGCCAACTTTAGGCGTTTTTTCCGACGATGTTCATGTTCCATCCGGCATATTAGGGATTCGCATACACGATTCTGAGACATCGTGATTCTCTCGAGCGAGAAAAGGGCAGGCATGGCCGACAACCCAAACGCCACTCCACAATCGATGACCACGGCCCAGCGCGCCCAGGCCGGCGCATCGGCCGCGACGAGTTGGCGTCAGTCCTTCGAAGTCTATTTGCATCGGCCCGTGCTGATCATGCTGTTCCTGGGCTTCTCGGCCGGTCTGCCATTGCTGCTGGTGTTCGGAACGCTTTCCTTCTGGCTGGCCGAAGTCGGCATTACCCGGTCAGCGATCGGATTTTTCAGTTGGGTCGGGATTACCTTCTCGATCAAGGTCTTTTGGGCGCCGATTGTCGACCGGGTGCCGTTACCCGTCCTCACCTCGCTGCTCGGAAAGCGGCGAAGCTGGATGTTGCTGGCCCAGATCGGCATTGCCGTCGGCCTTGCGGGGATGGCCCTCACCAATCCGGTGACCGACATCTGGCACATGGTGTTCTTTGCATTGCTGGTGGCATTCTCGTCCGCCACCCAAGACATCACCATCGATGCCTACCGGATCGAAGCGGCGGACCCCGAGTTCCAGGGGGCCATGGCCGGAACCTACCAGCTTGGCTATCGCATCGGGATGATCGTCGCCGGCGCCGGCGCCCTTTACATTGCCGAATACGCGTCGTGGATCATCGCCTACCTGTCCATGGCCCTCCTGATGTCGGTGGGTATGATCACGGCACTGATCATCAGCGAACCCAAGCCGCGCTTGGCGCCGAGAACCAACGAGCTTGAAGAAGATCTGGCGAATGCCGTTTCATCCACGTTGCACCTGCATGGGCCGGTCGCGCGCTTTGCCGGCTGGTTCAGCGGCGCCGTGGTTGCCCCCTTCGTCGATTTTTTTGCCCGCATGGGCATGATGGGGCTTGTGATCCTGCTGTTTATTGCGGTGTACCGCCTAAGCGACATCACCTTGGGCATCATGGCCAACCCCTTCTATTTCGACCTGGGCTACAGCAAGAAGGAGGTGGCCGACGTCGCCAAATTCTACGGCGTTATCCTGACCATTGTCGGCGCGCTGGCCGGCGGCGTCTTTGTCGCCCGCCTGGGCATTTTGCGCACGGTTCTTTTGGGTGCCGTTTTGGTGGCGTCGACGAACCTGGTCTTTATCGCCTTGGCCACGCAAGTGCCCTTGCTGCCCGTGGATGACCGCACCACCAGGCTGCTCTATCTCACGGCGACGATCAGTGCCGACAATTTCAGCGCCGGCTTGGCGGGAACCGCCTTCATCGCCTATTTGTCCAGCCTTACAAATGCGGCTTATACCGCCACCCAATATGCGCTGTTCAGCTCGCTCATGACTTTGCCGGGCAAGTTTATTGGCGGCTTCTCCGGCGTGGTGGTGGACACGGCCGGGTATCCGATCTTCTTCAGCTATGCGGTGGTGCTGGGGCTGCCGGCGATCATCCTTACCATTGTGTTAATGCGCCACGCCGCCAAGCAGGAAGCGGAAGAAGCCGCTTCCTCTCCGGCGGCGCCGGCGCCGAGCCCGGCACTTAACAAAGCCACGGCCGCCGCGCCCGACAAGTGATCCGGCGGCGTTAACTGCTTATCCAGAAGACTGCAGTCTAATGCGGGTGAAATTAGTTGCTTATCCGCCGCCGGGCTTCGTCTTATGGTTAAAGAAAAATCCGCCGCTCTCAGCATTGCGCTGATCGGAATCTTCATCCTCGCCATCACGGCCGCCGACCAGATCCTGCGCTCGACGCCGCCATCGCGCGAAGGCCTGTTTCTGGCAGGCATTATGGTGATGGGCGCCGGCCTGTTGTCCTACGCGTTTCTGGACCAGCGGGCGAAGCTGCGCAAAGTGCGGCGCCTGGGCGCCCGTTTGCGGCGCAGCGAAGCCCGCTTTCGCAGCCTGGTGACCAGCCAGGGCGACGTGATCGTACGCTGTGACACCAAGGGTCAGCTCACTTTCGCCAACGACATTTTCTGCAGCACGTTCGGTCTGCAGGCCGAGGCGGTGTTGGGGCGGCCCTTTTATCCCAAGACCCGCACGGATGATTCCGATCCGATCACCCATTCCTGGTGTTACTTGCCGGAGGGCAGCGACCGTTACCGTACGGATCAATTCGTTCAGACCGTTAAAGGCTGGCGCTGGTTCGCCTGGGAGCGTTGCGCCATCCGCGACCGCATGGGGCGCATCATCGAAGTCCAAAGCATCGGACGCGACATCACCCAGCGCAAGAAACTGGAAGAACAGCTGGAGGAAGCCCGCATCGGTGCCGACAAGGCCAACCGGGCGAAGAGCCGCTTCCTGGCCACGATGAGCCATGAAATCCGTACACCGATGAACGGTATTCTGGGCATGACGGGCCTGCTGCTCGAATCCGAGCTGACCCCCGACCAGCAGACCTATGCCTCGGCCATTCAGCAATCGGGCGAAGGCCTGCTCACCCTAATCAACGATATTCTCGATTATTCCAAGATCGAATCGGGCAAGATCGGCCTCAATCCCATCGGCGTGGACATCCGCTTCATCGTGGAGCGCATGACCGAGCTGCTGGCGCCCAAAGCCTTCGACAAAGGGGTTGATTTTGCGGTCCATGTCTCGCCCGACGTGCCGCCGCTGGTGCTGGCCGATGAAGGGCGCCTGCGCCAGGTCCTGTTCAACCTGGTGGGCAACGCCTTGAAATTCACCACACAGGGCGGCGTCTCGGTTCGCGTGACCCGGGAAGACGTGCACCAGGACAGCAAGGTGGCGGTCAGGTTCACCGTCCGCGACACGGGACCGGGCATTGCCGACGACGACCAGGACCGGCTGTTCGAAGAGTTCGAACAAGGCGAGCTGTCGCCCGAACAAGCTCAGGGCAGCACCGGGCTGGGCCTGGCCATTTCGAAGCGCATCATCGAGGCCATGGGCGGTTCCATCGGCGTTGAAAGCCGAGAAGGCGCAGGCGCCACCTTCTGGTTCGAAATAGTGCTGCCCTGCGTCAATGACGGACGCAAAGGCGTGTCGGGAGATGCGCTCAAAGGGCACCGGGTGCTGATCGCCGGCGCCCAGCCCATTACCGCCGAAGGGTTGGAGCAAGATCTGCGGGCGCTTGGCGCCCAAGCCGTCATTTGCCCTGCTGAGAAAATTTTCGATGAACTGGACGCGGTCGCTCAGGGCCAGGATGGGTTCAGCGCGGTGATCTGCGACGGTGATGCCGCGCCGGACATTGGCGAGAAATTATGCGCCCGGCTGGCCCAACAGGCCGACGATGCGGACGGCACGGCACCCCGCCGGCTGATTCTGCTGCCGCTGGGCGACCAATCCAAACTCGCCGCCGTCGAAGAATATGGCTTCGACGGTTACCTGCTAAAGCCCGTCCGCCTGCGCTCGCTGCTGTCCCAACTGCAGGACAGCGTGCCCGCCGATGCGGGCCGTCTTGACCGCCCGGTCGCGCCGGAGATGCAAGCGACGGACACGGAGGACGAAGCCATCCGCATTTTGCTGGCCGAGGACAATCAGGTGAATGCGCTGCTGGCCAAAACGCTGCTTACCCGGGAAGGCCATGTGGTGGAAACCGCCGAGAACGGCCTGGAAGTCTTGGCCGCCGTGGAAACCACCGCTTACGACCTGATCCTCATGGACATCCACATGCCCCATATGGACGGATTGGAAGCGACCCGGCAGTTGCGTTCCGGCGCGTTCGCCCACATCCCCATTGTCGCGCTCACCGCCAACGCCATGATGGAAGATCAAGACCGCTGCAAAAAAGCGGGCATGGACGACTATTTGTCCAAGCCGGTAGACCCGCTGCAATTGGCGGAAAAAGTGGCGCAATGGGCGCGGCGGTCGGCCGGCGATCCCTCGCCCGGCACGTCCGACGACGACCTACCGCCGCCCTTGGCCGCCCGGGCCTAGGGCATGATCATGTTTCCGTCAAAAATGATCATGCCTCAAGACGCTATGGGGATTCACCGTTGGTCGCGCCTGCCTGCGCGAAGCCTAAGCTTCGCCCTGCGGACCATAGCCCTTCGGGCGACGGGTCGTTCGGCGAAGGCAGGCGATCGGACGGTTAACCGGACTCCATCCCGGATCAAGTCCGGGACAGGCTTTAACCTGATCGCGCTCTAAAACTTCATGCGCCAGCCCATCATCACTTCATGCTGACGCTGGCTTGACGTCAGCGTGTCGGTCAGCGCCAGCAAAGACGCGGACGGGCGCAGGCCCGGATCGGTGAATTTGATGTAGCGGTAGAAAAGCTGCAGTTCCGATGCCCCGCCCGACACCAGTGACAGCCCCGCCGTGCCTTGAAACCGGATGACCGCATCCGGATCGGTGATCACGATCAGCCGGTTGTGGCCCGCATCCGCATAAGACTGGGTGAAGGCCAAACTGCCGCCCACAAAGGGTTTGAGCCGGGCGCCCATGGGGCCGAACTCGGCCAGAACGGGAAATTCAGCGGTTGCGATACCGTCCACCAGCCCCAGTTCCTCCAGCGACGCCATATCGCGGCGGAAGACCGGCGCTGTTTTATCCGTAGACAGACGAATGGGCAAGGTCTTGCCGTCCCGCCAGGGCACCCCTTGCCGCGGTCCGACCGCCGCGGAAACGGCCCCCGTATGGGGCCGGGCCAGAACGGCCCCGGCGGGGCTCAGCGCTGCCGGCGAGGGGGAACGGGACGACGTCCCGGTCGCGATCGTTTCCAACGTCGATGTCACTAACGTCGCCGCTGACGGTCCGTAAGCCGGAACCGTAAACAAGGCCAGGGCGCAGGCCCCAGTCAGGACGAGTCGCCGGCGCCCCTCCATCATGCCCTGCCGCTGCCTCTTTTGGTCCGTCATCCGCCGCCCCAGCTGATCCGTGATGGTGATCAGCATGGCGGCCGGTCGATTAAGCGGTTGTTAAGGGGACAATTTGAATCATTAACAGCGTTAACACTCCTTAACGCTGGGTTGACGTACCCTGTTGCCCCCTTCCGGCCCGCTCAACAAGATGGGCGCATGGGGTAGATCCATGTTTGATGTGCCCGGCCACCCCAAGGGTACCCTCGCACGGGCGGTTGGGCCCGGGGAAAGGGCAGTGAAATGCCGATACACGTGTCAAAGAGCGCAAGTTGAATATAGGCTAGGCTAATATCTCTTGTCCCTCAAGTGTCCTGTCGTCCTCGCCAAAGGGAGGGATGATGATTTAGCGAGCTATCGAGCCAATTTGCTCCTGAAAGCTGGGCGGCAGACGCCGGCGGAATTCGCCTATGATCTTTTTTTAGTGTAGTGGCGATCCAGTTTGTCCAACACCTCAAGGCCCTTTTTTGGGTCGCCACGCGCCGCACGCAGGCGAAACCGGGTTTCCGTATCGAACTCGGCCAGGGCCTTGGTGGTGAACTCTTCAAATAGTTTGTTCATGCTCACACCTCGGTGCGCAGCAAGCGCCTTCAGCCGCTCGTGTTGATCCTTCGCCAACCGGATTGTCAGTGTACTCATGAGTTGCGCCAGTCCGTTAGGAATTCCCGTGCTGTCTGAACTGTTAGATTTGGAAACAAGAGTTCTCCACGGTCGACGTGTTTCTTGTTGTCCGTCACAATCGTGACCGCCCCGCCGGCAATGGCCAGCTCCACGAGATGATTGTCGCTCTCGTCAGGCAGGTTCGGCCGCCATAGATAATATATGGGGACCCATTCGCAGACACCCAAAAGTGCCTCGACCAATGTTTCGCGCTCGGCCATGCTAATCGGCGTTTTTTTGTAGAGACTTTCTCGTGCCAAAACATCTTCGTACTCCAGAAAAAGTGCGTTGCCGAGGATCGGCATCACTTTTCCCTCCAAAGCCAGGCGAAGCACCGATCGTGCGGCTCCGCCTTGCTGACCCAAGATCGCAGAGACCAAAATGCTTGTATCGATAACAATGCGATCCATATTTGAATGATAGCATATATGCCATCAATCCACAACGGACCGCCCACGGACAAAAGTGGCGGATCGCGCCTCTCCACCCAAAACCGGGCGCCCGAAGCGGGTCGCTCACCGCCATCTGTCTGTGATCGGTTCTTAAATGCAGCGGTGCACCAATCCAGCTTTCCCTACCTTATTCAGGGAACGGCAGCGGTCTAAATACTTTGTCCGTTTTAGATTTCGGCACCTCACCCCGAATGATGAAGTGTTGGGTCTCTATTCTGCCGTCAATCTTTTGCGTGTCGGATGTCTCCGTTTCCGTTGGCACCAACATCACGCCCGCCGCTTCCTTGTATCTGGGTTGGGTGTACGGCTCCTCGACGCAGATCAATTGTGGCGCATCGGTCTCATGACAATAGATCAACCTCCTGGGATCCGAGCTTGACGGCGTGACCAGAGGAAGCTCCAAGGAAAGCGCATAGGTTCCGGTGCGCGCCGCACCGCCCGTCAAGGCGGGAGAGATGGAGTCAAGGATCGGCGGCGGCGCAAAAACGATTTTACTCGTCACCCCGGCCTCAAGTCTCTGCAGGACCACAAAGGTGGTGTTGATGTTCAGTTTCGTGAAATCCAATTCAGGCGCATATCTGGTGTAATCGGGCGCGGCCGACTTGGTCGGTATGCCCGCGATTTGCTCGTACGAATGGACGATCGATTTTTGAACGACATCTCCGACTTCGACAGGCGCCTTAAGCAGGTCGGAATCGCATATTCCGGTATCGTAGTTCAAATAGAGATCATCTTCCTTCTCTTCAGCTTTAGCTTCTTTCTTCTCCGTCCCATCTTTCTCCGGTTTCTCTGGTTTCTCTGGTTTCTCGGGCCGGACTCGCACGTTGAAGTCCATCTTCAACTGTTGCGTCGAGGTCGACCCGAGCGTCAATGCCGCCGACGGGTTCAAGACCGTTCCGTCGATGCTCGTATAGGGTATGACCGCCGCCACGGATCCGCCATTGGTCGACGCCAGCTGTATGGTTCCGCTGAACGACCCATTGCCATTCTGCAAACTAAATCTATTGGCGGGTATCCAAGGTTCCTTTCGGGCCCCGTCCGGTATCCCGCGTCTGTCATGAATTTCCTCAAAAGCCCGCGCCATTTGACATTTCAACGCGGTCAGCACGGTCGAGACCGGGATCGGCTTGATCTCCAAATCCGTTACAGATCTGTCCAAGCCGGGAACTTTCGGGTCCTGAAACAACGCGCACCCGGAAACACTCATCAGTAGACAGAACGATAGGCCAATTCTTCCCAGTGCAAACATCGAAGCTCCCCCCCATTCCATGTTTCGCAGAGAATTCTAGGCTTCGGCGTCAATTGAGCTTGTGATTTGTCTCACACAACAAATTGGGGGAACCAATCTTGCTCGGACTGCGTGCCGAAACACGACCTGTAAGGCTGCCTTGGCCGGCGGTCAGGGCCCCGCACCGCGCTGAGCGGCGAAAGCACGTTCCGGTGACAGTTCGCTCAACCCTCTATTTAGTGGACTGTCACCGAATTACGGTGGCAGAGCCATTCAAAGAGGCCAGATGACTTCCTCAACAAACTGCAAGATGTGAACAAACTCATGAGACTCCACATCTAGCGGACCATAGATGAGATTGACTTTCATTTGCATTTCGTCTACGGGTTGCGAACATCGTCATCATTCTCAATTGGGGGTACACATGCGCGGGGCAATGTCAGCCACACTCAAAACATTTCTGGTCACAACAACAGTTTTCACGGGGAGTGCTTGGGCGCAAGACGAAGCCGTCCCCGAAAACGAAACGCAGACGTTGGACGAGATCATCATTCAAGCAACCCGAACCACATTGCCGCCGTCCGCATTGCCCAACACGATCGAGGTGATCGACACCGAGGACCTTGCCCGGCAAGCGCAAGTGACCGGATCCGCCGTTGAAGTTGTGTCCGCGCTTATCCCCTCTTTCTCTCCAACGCGCGAAAAGCTCACCGGATCGGGGGAAACCCTGCGTGGCCGCAGCCCCCTCTACTTGATCGACGGCGTGCCCCAATCGAATCCACTCAGGAACGGCAGCCGCGACGGATACACGATCGATCCTTTCTTCATTGACCGCGTAGAGATCATCTTCGGGTCAAACGCCATCCAGGGCATTGGCGCCACCGGCGGCGTGGTGAACTACGTCACCGCCGCGCCGCCAGCGGAGGGCGCGGGATGGACAGGCCGCGTGCTGACCCAGTTCTCCACCGCCGATGAATTTGGCGACAGCATGAGCTATCGCCTTGCCGGCCGTGCAGGACGCGATTTCGGCATTTTTGACGCAACCTTCGGCATCGCTTTCCATTCGCGTGGCGCCTATTACAGCGGCGACGGCCGCCGCATCGGCGTCGACGGCGTTCAGGGCGAAGTTCAGGATTCCGAGAGCCTGTCGTTCTTCGGAAAGGCGGGTATCGATTTGGGGTCCTCCCGCCGGATAGAAGTCATGGCCCAACACTTCAATCTGGACGGAGACGGAGATTATGTGAGGGTCGCGGGATCGCGGGCCGATGGTATTCCGTCAACGTCCATTCGGGGCACATCCCCCGGCGTTTTTCCGACCAATGAAGTAACCACGATTTCGCTCACCTACACGGACGATCAGCTTTTCGGCGGCGTGCTGAACAGCCAACTCTATTATCAGGATTTCGAAGCCGTGTTTGGCGGCGGCACCTTCGCAACCTTCCAGGACCCTGCAATTGCCCCGGTCGGAACGCTGTTCGATCAGTCAGCGAACAATTCGACGAAGATGGGATTTCGGTTTTCGTATGAACGGGTTGTCGATTTCGTACCGGGACTTCGCGTCATCGCCGGTTTTGACGGCGTGAACGACGAGACATTCCAGGAGTTGGCCGCCACGGGACGGAATTGGGTTCCTAAAACAGATTTCACATCGTTGGCGCCTTTCGTTCAGTTGCACCAATCGTTTTTCAGCGACCGGGTACACCTTTCCGGCGGCGTCAGACAGGAGTTCTCCACCTTCAAAGTGGACGATTACGAAACACTCGCGTCTTACGGGCCGCAGCAAGTGAGCGGCGGGGAACCGGATTTCAGCGAGACGCTGATCAATTTCGGCGGCACGGCCGAGATTGTTGATGGCATTACGGTATATGCATCGTATGCGGAGGGATTCACCATGCCGGATATCGGCCGGATTTTGCGGGCGATAAACCAGCCGGGGCAGGATGTGGACACCCTGATCGATGTTGAACCGGTGGTGTCCGACAACATCGAAGTGGGTGTTGAGTGGAGCCGGGGGCCGGTTTCCGCGTCAGCCGCCTATTTCTGGAGCAATTCCGACAATGGTTCGCGTCTCGTGCTTGTCGGCGATGTCTTCGAAGTCAGCCGGCAAAGAACGGAAATTTCCGGGCTGGAGCTTAACGGCATCTGGCAGACCCCGGTCGAGGGCCTGACGCTGAGCGGCGGGCTTGCCCTGTTGGAAGGACGGACCGATCTTGACGGTGACGGCAATGTGGACAGCGATCTTGATGGGGCAAATATCAGTCCGGACCGCCTCAACTTTTCAGCACAGTACGTCACGGGTCCCCTGGATTTCAAAGTGCAAACACGATCCTTCCTAAGACGGAATTTCGACGGGATCGGCCTGGACGAGTCCTTTGACGGACATACGCTGGTTGACGGGTTCGTCCGCTATGAAACGCCGATCGGCGATTTTTCTTTCGCGGCATCGAACCTGTTCGACAAACAGTACGTCACCTATGACAGCCAAACCGTCAGAACCGCCAGCAATACTCGGTTTTTTGCCGGTCGTGGACGCGTCCTTTCGATCGGATTTAACCGTAGCTTTTGATGTTACGTCTGCTTCGAAGCCTGCACGCATGGGCCGGCGCCTTCTTGTCCTTGCTTCTCGTCGTTCTTGGGCTGTCGGGAACGCTGTTGGTTTTTAAGAAAGACTATGTGCGCCTGGTTATTCCCGAGGCGCGTCAATCGGTGTCATTAGCGCCAGAGAACGTGGCAACCGCCTTGAATGCGATCGAAGGACAGTTCGGCCGCGAGGATCTGCGGTATGTCTTGCTGGCCGAGCCGGGGTTTGCTCTGCACAAGGTCATGCTGCACGGCGGCGGGGCCGCCTATACCGATCAATCCGGTTCCGTCGTCGCACAATGGCAAAAGAACGGCCGGTTCGAGGAATGGCTGTTCGATCTCCACCACTATCTGCTTGCAGGCACCACGGGAAAAACTATCGCCGGGCTTGCCGGGCTCGCCGCCGTCTTGATGATTATCACTGGACTGATCATTACTATGCCGCTGCTGCGGCGTTTTGCCTGGCGCATCTGGCCACGCACCGCGGCGAGACGAGACCTGCTTGAACAGCACCGCGATCTTGGCATCATCTTCGCTATACCGCTCGCGCTCTTCACCCTGACCGGCGCCGCGATTGTTTTCTCCGCGCAGGCAAAATCAATACTGGCGGCGGTTACCTTCTCCCAACCCAAGCCCTTTGAAAGACCCATTGCCGAAGGCGGTGCTATTGACTGGCTGCCGGCTTTGACGAACGCGCAGGCCCAGTTTCCATCGGCGTCCATGCGCATCGTCAGTTGGCCGCGCAGCGGCAATGCGCCCCTATCGATACGGATGCGGCAACCCATGGAATGGCACCAAAATGGGCGCACCTATGTATTCATCGATCCGGCGACAAGCCGGGCCCTTGCCGCCAAAGACGCGCAACGGCTCAGCCTCGGCGAACGGGCTTTTCATGCCATTTACCCGCTTCACTCGGCGGGGATTGGCGGCCGATGGTACGATTTTGCCACCGCCCTAAGCGGTCTTGTGTTGGCCATTCTTGGGTGCGGCGGATTATGGACGTTTTCCATCCGTCTCTACCGCACCCGCGCCCGCCAGAGAAGAGGTGCTCACGCAAGATTCGGTGACGGTGCGGTAAGTTAGGTCACGGTAAAGGTTACGGTAAAGGTTACGGTGACAGTCCACTTAATTCTCTAATTAGTGGACTGTCACCGAATTAGCGGCACCGCGGAACACTTATCTCGCCGCGAAAATCGGGCGGCGGAAGCTGAGCGCTTCGGCGATGTGGGGGCGGCCCACCGTGTCGGCGCCAGCCAGATCGGCAATGGTGCGGGCCACCCGCAGCACCCGGTGATAGCCACGGGCCGTGAGCCGCAATTGATCTGCCGCGCGGGTCAGCAAGGCCGCACCGTCATCCGTGGGCGTGGCCACCCGGTCCAGCACCTCGCCCTCGGCCACCGCGTTTAAGCGCGCGGGCATGTTGGCGGTCATGTCGCGATAACGGGCTTCTTGGCGTTCCCAGGCCTGGGCCACGCGCGGGGCCACGGCCGAGGACGGCTCGGACGGCGCGGCCGACGACAGGTCCGCCGGGCGCACGGCCGCCACTTCTACATGCAAATCGATGCGGTCGAGCAGGGGCCCCGAAATGCGGGCCTGATAGTCCGCCGCACATTTGGGCGCCCGGCTGCAAGCAAGCGAGGGATCGCCCAAATAGCCGCAACGGCATGGATGCGTTGCCATTTTGCGCCCCCTCAAAATCCGCAGAATTCTGCCAAAACCGAAAGGATATAAGGTTAATCCGGAGACACTTGCAGATCACCTAATCAAGCGTCGACAGGAACTACATCTGTATCAGAAAGATGCCGCACAACTGATGGGCATCAATCAATCGACGCTGATCAATTGGGAGCAAAACCGGGCAGAGCCGGAAATTCGGATGATGCCAAAGATCATCAAATTCCTAGGTTACTACCCCTATCCGCAGCCTCAAACATTCACTGACAGGTTGGTTGAATTCCGCAGATACGAGGGATTATCGAGAAAACGCTTTGCGGCGAAGTTGGGTGTCGATCCTGAAACCGTATCTAAGTGGGAGAATGGAGTTTCACCGTCTCTCCCGTCACATCTGGCGGTGCTCGTTAAACTGGGCCTTTGGCCTAAGGATCAGACTTGGCCTATGGACGACAACTAAATCTGATCGAGCCCAACGCGTGCTTTTCGCAAAAGTGGATGTTGGAGGCAAATGGAGAGGAGGCCCATATTTGCGACAGTAGCGCAGCCCATAATTTATCTTATGGAAAATTATGCGGTGTGATTATTTCGACGTCAATGGCTGGGTTGGCGCATCGAGTGCCCTTCGATACGAAAGGAACCGATACGGCACGAAAAGGGCATTCTTCTCGAGGCGCCCAGAGAAACCGCCGCAAAGGCGACGGTTTCCCGGCTCCGAAACTGGCTTAGAGTATAATGCCAGTGGAATAACGCCCTCTATACGCTACTCGGATATCATTTGGTACGTGTACGAACCAATCTCGAGGGTGATATATTATTAGTAACTCGTGCATTATTTTTCTCCTGATACGAGTTTAAGCCAGCACCCATTTGCTGGCATTTGTATTTAACCAGTGTCCGAATTTTGACGGCGCACCCGCCGATATCCGATGGAGATGCGGACAAAAGGGTCGTTTTTCCCGCGCAAATCAGTGGATAACTAAGTCCCTGAAATCATTAATGCTGGAATGCGGAAGAAACCTGCAGGAAAATGATTGGATGAAATACGGCTACATCAGAGTGAGTACTCACGACCAAGAGACGGCACGGCAGATCGATGCCTTGGAATCGCACTGCGATGAAGTGGTGGTCGAAAAGGTATCCGCAAACGCAAAACCTCGGCCTGCATACGAGGGGCTGATAAGCAAGCTACAAGAAGGTGACTGCTTCGTGATCGTCGATCTGGATCGCGCCTATCGCTCAACAATTGATGCGTTGATGGAAGCGGAGCGGCTCCGGGAATTGAAGATAGATTTCAAAATGCTGAATTTCCCGATCGACACCACGACACCGGAAGGTGAACTTTTCTATACAATCATTACAGCATACGGACGATTTGAAAAGCGCATGTTGCAGCGGCGGACAAAGGAAGGTCTGGAAGCTGCTCGCAAGAGAGGCAAGCGGTTGGGTCGTCCGAAGGCGCTATCGGATGAACAGGTTGCATTGGCACGCCGGGAGATCGAGGCGAAAAACAATTCGATATCGGGCATGGCTAACGTGCTGGGGGTTGATCGTGGAACGCTGAGTGCTGCGTTGAGAGAATGAGACACCACGCCCGGATAGTGTCTCATTTCAGTGCGATTGACGGCACTAGTGTCAATAAGTGCCGTCAATCGCCAGAAGTCGATGAAGAGCAGGAAGTCAGCCAGCAAAAAGAAAAATTAGCAGTACGATGACGATGATGCCGGTGATAAATTGGCCGCCGTCACCGAATTCTGGCTGCTGTCGGTTAAGCCTCTCGCGGTCATTAACACCTTGCCAATAGGATTGACTTTCCGGAACATATCCGCCGCCGTAACGGCCTTTATTGTAATCGTTTGTATCTTTATGGGGGTCGCTCATATGTACGCCTCTAGGGATGAGAAAGAATCTATAACAAGTAATTAGTCAGCGGATTTTTAGTGATCAAGGACGATCTGTTATTCTCACCCAGCTTAGTCAGAATTTTTCATCTCGTGTTCATGCCGGCTCTTTGGCTGTGGTTCACAACACTCACCTGTACGAGACGCAATTGTTAACGGTGCTATCGAGAGATTGCTGTTCTATCCACCTACGGACAGCTGCAAATGAAAGAGGGCGCTTACGCGCCCTCTGATTGGTCTTAGTGTAGACCTCTATAGATAGGGGTATTTGACTTTTTAGGCGTCGGTTTCGGAGCAGATTGCTTTGGAAGCGGTGTTTGATAACGGTTCGAGAACTCCCGGTTCCATCTTTCGCGTTCCTGAGCGCCAGTGATAGTGGAGTCGCCTATCTTACCTTCTTTTAGAGAGCCTTTAGCTGCACCTTTGATCGCTTCTTTAACGATCTGGCCCATAGCGTGAGAAGTGTCCACAGTTGCTGGAATTACGGTGACAGTCCACTTAATTCTCCATTTAGTGCACTGTCACCGAATTTAGCGGCATCGCGGAACACTTATCTCGCCGCGAAGAGCGGGCGGCGAAAGCTGAGCGCTTCGGCGATGTGCGGGCGGCCCACCGTGTCGGCGCCAGCCAGATCGGCAATGGTGCGGGCCACCCGCAGCACCCGGTGATAGCCCCTTGCCGTCAGCCGCAATTGATCGGCCGCGCGGGTCAGCAAGGCCGCGCCGTCATCCGTGGGCGTGGCCACCCGGTCCAGCACCTCGCCCTCGGCGGCTGCGTTTAAGCGCGCGGGCATGTTGGCGGTCATATCGCGATAACGGGCTTCTTGGCGTTCCCGGGCCTGGGCCACGCGCGGGGCCACGGCCGAGGACGGCTCGGACGGCGCTGCCGACGATAGATCCGCCGGGCGCACGGCCGCCACTTCCACATGCAAATCGATGCGGTCGAGCAGGGGCCCGGAAATGCGCGCCTGATAGTCCGCCGCGCATTTGGGGGCCCGGCTGCAGGCGAGTGACGGATCGCCCAAATAGCCGCAACGGCAGGGGTTCATGGCCGCGATGAGCTGTACCCGGGCGGGATAGGTCACATGGGCGTTGGCCCGGGCGACCACCGCCGTGCCGGTTTCCAAGGGCTGGCGGAGGGAATCGAGCACCTGGCGCTGGAATTCCGGCAGTTCGTCCAAAAACAAGACGCCGTTATGGGCCAGCGAGATTTCGCCGGGCTTGGCGCGCAAGCCGCCGCCCACCAGGGCCGCCATGCTGGCCGAATGGTGGGGCGCACGAAACGGCCGGTCCCGGCGGATGCGGCCATCGCCCAATAATCCGGACAAGGACGAAATCATGGAAACGTCCAACGCTTCCCGGGCGCTCAACGGCGGCAGCAAGCCGGGCAGGCGCTGCGCCAGCATGGATTTGCCGGACCCCGGCGGGCCGATCATCAGCAAATTATGCCCCCCGGCCGCCGCGATCTCGAGGGCGCGGCGTGGCGTTTCCTGACCTTTGATATCGCGCAGATCTGGCAGGTCGGCCCGTTCCACCGAACGGTGGGGTTTGGGCGGCGTCAGCACCGACAGGCCCTTAAAGTGATTGATCAGTGTCAGGAGGGATTGAGGCGCCAACACCTCCACCGAACCGGCCCATGCCCCTTCGGGGCCGCACGCTTCGGGACAGATCAACCCACGGTCCTGTTCCGCCGCCGCCAGGGCTGCCGGCAGAACGCCCGCGACGGGCGCCAATGCCCCGTCGAGCGATAATTCCCCCAAGGCCACATAGCCTTCCAGATCCGCGGCCAGCAGCACGCCGGTCGCCACCAACAGGCCGAGCGCTATCGGCAGGTCGTAATGGCTGCCTTCCTTGGGCAGATCCGCCGGCGCCAGATTGACCACAATGCGTTTGGGCGGCAGAGCAAGCCCGATGGCCGATAGTGCCGCCCGCACCCGTTCGCGCGCTTCGGCCACCGCCTTGTCCGGCAGGCCCACCACCTGAAACGCCGGCAGGCCCTGATCGATATGCACCTGCACATCCACGGACCGGGCCTCGATGCCGTGAAACGCCACGGTGTAAACATGGGCAACGGTCATGGGGGGCCCCTGAAAGTGTGCGGTTCGGGGCGCAGTCTATAGCGTTTCCAGGTGAAGTGGATACCGGTTCACCGCCCAAAGTCTATTGGCGGAAACGCGTTAGAATAAAGACTTAGGGCACTTTTGGTTTTCATAGAATCACAAAAGTGCCCTAAATGCGCGCTTCGAGTGTGGCTAGGGCAGTATGAGATGAGAATTGATCGGCGATGGTGTTCTGAAGCGTGGGCACCGAGGTGGCATCTGATATGATGGCCGGATCCGGCCACCACCACCAAAGGGACCCCCGCCATGAAATACACCGCGATCATTTTCAGCACCGTCGCCGCCCTGTGGCTGGCCGGATGCGCCGCGACCGACGACCAAGAAACGAAACAAGGCAGCCGGGCCGAGGCCCTGGAAGCGGAGATCAAAGCGAAGCAGGGCGAGCCGGTGAGACGGGTGTGTTTCACACGGTCGATCAATGGCTGGCGCGCGCTTGGCCGCAAGTCGCTGCTTTTGTCGAAGGGCGTAAACGATTGGTACAAGCTGGATCTGGTGGGCACTTGCGATCCGAAATGGGCGTTCGACACCATTGCCATTCAGACCCGGCCGGCAGGCGCGTCCTGCCTGACCCGGGGCGACCGCATCGCGACCCCCGACCGCGCGGTTTCGGGAAACTGCGTGATCACCGACATCTATCGATGGGACGATAAGGCCGAATAGCCGGCACTTTCTTTTGTTCCCTACGCAACATCTGCTTGATGTTCGGCGGCGCGGCGCTTACGTCTCAGTATATGACCACCGACGACGACCGTCCGACCCATGTGCGTTTCGGGCGCCGGAAAATTCCGGTGCCGCGCAGCAAACTTATGCGCACCGTGGTCGGCACTTCCATGGTGGTGGTCGGCGCCCTGCCGGGACTGCCCGCGGTGGCAGCCGTGCCCGTGGGGCTGATGCTGTTGTCGGTCGACTATCCCGGCATGCGCCGCCGGCGGCGTTTGCTGGTGGTGTGGAGCGGACGGCGCTGGCAGCGCTGGAACAGACGCCAGAACACATCGGCGGATGACACCTAATTTGGCCGTCCGCCATGATCGTAGATAGGCGTGTTATAACGCGAAAAAGTTGCAGAAAAGGCTTTTCTTAACCAAAGCTTCTCCGTAGCTTTTGTCTCAGTTTGGGATTCTCGATTTTCGACTGGGGCCAATCATGAGACCGCACCTGCTTGCCGCCGCTTGCGCCATCGCGCTGCTTGCGCCTGTCACCGCAAACGCCGACCCGATCCCTGATTTTCAATTGGGCAGCATCACCATCAATGCCGGACAAAACGGCAATTGGGGCCTTAACAATACCGGCATGAACAATGCCGGCATCGGCAATGGCAGCCAGGGCAATAAGGGCATCAACAACGGGAACAACTCCGACCCCGGTTCCGGCGAAAACAACAAAGGCATCAACAACGGCAACAACAACCGGCTCGACGCGCCGGACAACTTCGTCTTCTTGGGCGGCAATGGCAATGCGGGCGTTAATAACGGTAACGACAATGGCGCCGATAGTACGTTTACCGGGTCTGGAAACAATGTACTGGAAGCCGGCAGCAACAATTATGGCTTAGGCAACGGCAATCGAAACCTTAGTGGGGGACCGGCCGGTTCTAACATCGATAACCCTTTGTCCGCGTCAGGCAATGGCAACAAAGGTGTCGACAACGGGAACGAGAATAGAGGCCTGTTTGGCGGCGCCGCGGGCAGCTACAATTTGGGCCATGGAAATGGCAACGGCAATAATGCCACCGGCGTGGCGGCTAGCGCCGGCAACGAGAATGCCGGTGTCGGCAATGGGACCGGCAACGCCGCCGTAGCAGACTTTTCCAGCGCCGGCGATAAGAACGCCGGGATCGGCAATGGCCAAGACAATGTGGCTGTGGGGCCTGAAAATACGAGCGGAACCCACAATGCCGGAATCGGAAATGGCACAGATAATGTCTCGGTGGGTCTAGTAAACGCGACAGGCAATCAAAACGCCGGTATCGGAAGCGGGGTCGCCAATGTTGCGGTCGGGACCGGAAACATGTCCGGAAACATGAATGCGGGCTTCGGAAACGGGATCGGCAATGAGACCGTTGGTAACGGCGTGTTTGCTGGCAATATGAATTTGGGGACCGGCCTTGAGACCCAAATGGGCAGCGTCGGCACCCAACGCTTCAATCTTCCGGCATTGCCTTAGTTTCAGTTTTGGTAGCCGGGTCACATCTAAACAGAGTTTTCTCCCCAGCGGTTCCAGAAGGTGACTTGGGCCGCCGGATCGCGTTTGGCCCGCCGCAGGGTGGCGCCTTTCAGATGGGCCACCGGGAACATCACGGTGAGGAGGGTGCCGTCGGGCATGCCCAAAATCTTCGCCACGTCGTCCTGGCGCGCACTCAGCAATGATGTCCAGGTGGTGCCCAAATTGCGCGCGCGCAAGGCCAGCATGAGCGACCAGGCCGCCGGCAAGATGGAGCCGTAGAAGCCGATTTGACCGGCGGGCGCCTCGTCGGGCGGCAGCCCGTCAACGCAAACGAAAATCATCGCTGGAATTTCATGCAGCCGCCCGGTCAGCGCTTTGTGCGTGGGTTTCATGTCCATGCCGCGTTCTTTGAAGATGCGCTCCAGGATCTCGCGGTACAGCACCGCGATTTCTTGTTTGGGGGCCGGGTCGTCCACCACCACGAACCGCCAGTTTTCCCCGCCCAGACCCACCGGCGCTTGGACGGCCACATCGATGCAATCCAGCAGCACCTGCCGGTCCACGGGCCGGTCGAAGTCCAGGTTTTTCCGAACCGACCGCGCCGTCGACAGCACCTCGTCTACCTGATCCACATCGATCTGCATGGGTGGCCTCTTTTTTTGTGTGTTGGCTTCGCCACCCGCTCCCCCGGCCCAACCACCCGTGGAGTGTACCCTTGGGGTGGTTGGGCCGGGGGAGCGGGCAGGCGCGGTCCCAGATCAATAAATCACCCCACCTTGCCCTCGATCGCATCCCAGATAAGCGCCGCCACATTGGTGCCGTCGAAGCGCTCCATCTCTCGGATGCCGGTGGGCGAGGTCACGTTGATTTCAGTCAGATAGTCGCCGATCACGTCGATGCCCACGAAAATCAATCCGCGGGCGGAGAGTTCCGGGCCGATGAGTTCGCAGATTTCTTGTTCGCGGGGCGTTAGGTCCGACTTCATGGCCTGGCCGCCCACATGCATATTAGAACGCGCTTCGCCTTGCGCCGGCACCCGGTTGATGGCACCGGCGGGCTTGCCGTCCACTAAGATCACCCGCTTGTCGCCCTGGCGCACTTCCGGCAGGTATTTCTGAATGATGGCAGGTTCCCGGTAGAATTCGGTGAACATTTCTAGAAGCGCGTTCAAGTTTTCGTCGTCCGGCTTGATGTGGAAGACGCCCGCACCGCCATTGCCGAACAGGGGTTTCACGATGATGTCTTTATGTTCGGCGCGGAAATCCAGAATTTCCCGGGCATCGCTGGAGATCAGAGTGGGCGGCAGCAACCCGTCGAAATGGGTCACGAACAGCTTTTCGGGCGCATTGCGCACATGGGCCGGGTCGTTCACCACCAAGGTTTGCGGGTGCACATGCTCCAGAATGTGGGTCGCCGTGATGTAGCCCATGTCGAAGGGTGGGTCTTGGCGCATCAGCACCACATCGACGGAGGACAGGTCCACCATCTCGGCCGTGCCGACGGCCGCATGATCGCCCGCCACGTCTTGCACGGTGACCGGCGCGCATTGAGCCGTCACCCGGCCGTCGCGGAAGCTGAGCGCCCGGGGCTCATAGACCATGAGGCGGTGACTTCGGGCCTGCGCCTCCAGCATAAGCGCGAAGGTACTGTCGCCTTTAATGTCGATGGATTGGATGGGGTCCATCTGGACCGCGATGGAAAGCGTCATAATGATCTGCCTACAGATTAGTTAAGTGTTTTGCGCGAAGTTCCCAGCAACGCTTCCGCCTGGGCGGCAAGGTCCGTGCCGGGGACCAGCGCAATGACCTGTTGGAAAGCGGCAATCGCCGCCTTCATGTTGCCGGCGGCTTGGGCGGCCTGGCCATAATCGGACCACAGGGGTGCTGCCTGGGGTAGGATCAGCACCATGCGCCGCAGGATTTCCGCCGTCCGCTGGGCGTCGCCGGCTTGGGCCGCACGCACCCGCTGATTATTCAGCAGGCGGACCAAAACGTCGCGGTCGGTCATGGCCGACAGGCGAAACGTGCCGCCGTCTTCCGGGGCTTGGTTCGCTTGGGTAAGCAGGGCCGCCACATCCTCCGGCGACAGCTCCCGGCCTTTATGGAACGGATCGAAGATCACCGGCGCCTCTGCCGCCCCCGCGGCCAGCACGAAATGGCCGGGCAGGTTCAGGCCATAGACCGGCCAGTCCAGCGCGCGCGCCACATGCAGATAGAGAATGCCCAAGGCCACGGGCAGCCCTTTGCGCCGGTCGATCACTTGCATCAGATCGGCATTTTCGGGCGCGTCATAGGTGGCCTGGTCGCCCTCATAGCCGAATTCACCGCCGATGGTGGCCGCCAGCGCCGCCGCCATATGGCCGGGCGTTTCGGGCACCGCGGCGCGCGCGCGCGTCAGGCGCACCAGATCCTCACCATGCTGGGTGTACCGCGCCAGCGCTGCGGCGTCGCGATCGAGCGCGGCCGCGGCCAGAGCCGCGTCGAGCAGGGGGAAGCTATCTTCCGGGGCGTGGCCCGCCTGTTCCAAGGTGCGGTCGGCGATGTGGGCCGGGCCGGAATCTTTGGTCATAAATGTGTTTCCTCGGTCACCAGGCGTTGGGAACATGGCGCAGCCAAATGCCGTTAACGACAAAGACCGCATCATATCTTAGCGCATATTTGGGTGGGGCAGGGTGCCGCTGCAAATACCATTGCGCCGCCTGGCCGATGCGCTGTTGTTGACGGGCGAGGATCGAGTGGGCGGCGGCGTCCAAACTGGCCCGCCGCTTGACCTCCACAAAGGCCTGCACCGGCGGGCGCCAAGGCACCCAGGAGCGCACCACCATGTCGATTTCACCCACAGGCGTTTTAAAGCGCGACGCCAGAATGGTGTAGCCGCAAAGCAGAAAGTAGAGCTTGGCCAGCCATTCCGCCTGGCGGCCTTTACGGTCGGCTGTGGCACGCGCGGTCACGCCCGGTCCCTTTCCTTGAGGCGCAGGGCCCGCGCATAGACCTGGCGCCGGGGCAGGCCCAGCCGGGCAGAGACGTCGGCCGCCGCTTCCTTGACCGTCATGGTGGACAGCGCCGTGACCAGGGCAGCATCCACCTCCGCCTCAGACACCGTGCTTGCCGCCGGGTCGGGCGGCCCCACCACCACGGTCA
>JANQMY010000334.1 GCA_028279895.1 Alphaproteobacteria bacterium | reverse complement strand
GGTGCCATGTTCACGGCGTTTCCGTTCCTCTATTTGTCATTGGTTACTGGGAACTACGCCTTATCCCTTGTGTTCTTCGGATTTGCCGTCTTTTGCGGGAATTCGATGCTGGGGATCTCTAATGCGTTGATCCAAAGCACGGCACCCGTTCAGATGCGAGGCATGGCGTCAGCCATGAAGACCGTTGCATTGAGCTTTGTGGGGTACGGCATCGGGGGTGCCGCGGTCGGTCAATTGAGCGACATGTTTGCGACAGGTGTCCCCGGCGAGGGCCTTCAGACCGCCCTCATTATCGCGTCTGTCACGCATCTGATTGCGGGCGGCATTTTCTGGTTGAGCGCCTCAAGCCTGCGCCGTGATGTGGATGCCGCCAAAAAGTCGTCGAGCGCCGGATGATCGAACGAACCAAGATTGATGTGGCGGCGTTTGGGCGTTGGATGATGCTTAAGCATTCTCTGTTGGCGGTGCTTTCTGTCCCACTGTTTGTGTCGGGGGTGTGGGCTGATGATCACGCCGACATACGAGCGGCATGTTTGGAAACTGCCCATCGCTACTTCATTGCCCTTGATCGCCGTGATCCCGAAAGCTTTGCCTCGGTGTTCACCGAAAATGCGACCCTGGTGTTGCCCAGGAGAACCATGTCCGGCAAAGATGAAATTCGATCTTATCTAGAGGCGCCGGCGCCAGGTCGGCGTACAGTTCACCATCTGACAACCAGCCAGATTGACGTGTTGAGTTCGACCTCTGCCAAAGGCACGGTTTATGTTTTGCTAAACGTGACCATTGCCGCGGATGACGCTTCCGGATCACCGCAGACAGCGCTTGTGAGCGGCGCGTACCACGATACATATGCGCTGGAAGATGGTGTCTGCAAAATAAAAGATCGCCGGTTGGATGTGGCGATCGTGAACCCTGTCCCCGAACTGCCTTAACGCCGTATGAGAACTAACCGGTCTCCGCTAAGGCGAGCACTTCTCGAACGTCTTCAGCAGTTTCCAAGGACCGAAGGTTAAACTTGGCGAGCAACGGGTGGTTGAGCGCTAAGGGCGCCATCTCATCCAATTGTTCCGATGTTATTCCCAATTCCGGAAAAGACGTTGGCATTTCCAGTTCACGCAACAACTCTGCCAGGATTTCGTGAAACGGTTCGTCGGGGCGTCCAAGCAGCCGTTTGATTGCGGAATGCTGTTCCTCCGCATATCCGTCCAACCATTTCGCTTGAGCCAGCATCAAAATGCACGCCACATTACTATGACCGACCGATGCATATGGCCCGACGATATGAACCATCCAATGGCTAAAGCCATGTACCGCAGTCATTTGTCCCATGCCGCAAAAGGATGTCGCCAATTGGCACAGATGCATTGCCTCTCGATCTGTTCGGTCTTTCTTTAACCGCGGTAGGTTTTCGATGAAAAGTTTGATGGCGTTTTCCGCCAGGGTGCTTGCCATGGGATGGGGTAGTACAGCACACCGTGTATTGATGGCGTGATCAAGCCCTCGAACCGCCGTTGACAGAAGCAGTTTTTCGGGGGTGCGGGCGACAATGTCAGGATCGTACATAATCGCGCGCGGCGCCCCCAGAACCACACGGTAACGTGCTTTGAGATGGGTGTCTTCATCCATCGGGGTGGAACCGGCCGTCCACTCTGCTGTAGCCATCGTCGTTGGGATAAAGATTTGCCGAACGGTGGGCTGACGTTTCGACCCTGGAATAATCTCCGAGAAGTCGGGCTTGATGCGCGATTGAAACCTCAGCAACGCTTGTTTGTCGAAACAGTTTTCGGCAAGGCAAAGCTGAACGACTTTGCATAAATCCATCACCGACCCTCCGCCGACGCCCAGAATAACGTCGGCGTCTGCTTCGGAAGCGGCTTTTGCGGCCTCGATCACATCATTGAGGGGCGCATGCTCGCCAACTTGATCCGTCAAACCAACAAATTTGTCGCCGAGGCAGGCCTCGAGTCTTCGGATGATGTCTGTTTTGGTGTTGATGCTTCGGGAGGCAACGATGAAAACGCGGCGATAGTCTTTGTCATCAAGGTATCTGGGCAGGATTTTCGTGGCGTTCACATTGTGAAACACATCTTCATAGCCGGCGAAGCGGAACTGATACTCGCGGTTCTCCAAGTATAGAGTCATGGGGGCACTCTGCCTTTCGAGGGGCCTGTTTGTTGTAGGATTTTTCCTACTCAGAATTGAGATCCTCTGTCTTGGGAGCAACTGCCCAACAATATCCATCGCGTTTGTGATGCCTGGGCCATGACCGCATCTTGCTTTTGCAACCTCTGGCAAACAGTGGAAAATGCTCACGCGTATGGAAAAGGAGCGGCGCGTGATCACCAGGGGAATACTTGTTGCAGCAATATTGTGCTTGCCGATCCTGGGGTGTTCAGAGCCAGAAGCGACACAGACTGAAACCCCAACCGAAACCCCAAATTTGGCAGTCGATCAAAACGTTGCGTCGACGCCTTCCGGTGAAGAACACGGGGAATGGTTACTGCACGGATTGTCGCCTGGCGAACAGCGCTTCTCTCCGTTAGACCAGATCAGTACGTCTACGATCGACCGCGTTGGTTTGGCTTTCGAATTCAATGATTTCGTTGTGCGCGGCAATACCCATCGCGGGGCTGAAGCGACACCGTTGATGGACGATGGTGTGCTCTATTTCACAGGGCCCTGGGATGTTGTCTACGCGATCGACGCGCGCAGCGGCAAAGAGATTTGGGTGTTTGACCCCGAGGTCGATGGCGCGCGAGCGCGCGTAACGTGCTGTGATGTGGTCAATCGTGGTTTGGCAATGCAGGACGACACGCTTTTTGTTGCGACGACGGACGGATATCTCATTGCGCTGAGCAAGAAGTCCGGAGATGTGGTCTGGAAAACAGATACTTTCATTGAACGTGACAGCCCCCATACGATTACCGGCGCACCTCGACTGGCTGGCGATGTCATTGTCATCGGCAATGGCGGTGCGGAGATGGGGGTGCGCGGCTATGTTAGCGCCTTCGATCTCGAGACCGGGGCTCTTGTTTGGCGTTTCTTCACAGTGCCTGGCCCGGGGCCGGACGAGACCGTCGACATCACTTTGGCCCGGAAAACCTGGAGTGAAAATATGCCGTGGGACCATGGTGGTGGTGGCACGGTCTGGGACTCGATGGTCTATGACGAGGCGACGGATACGATCTATGTGGGTGTCGGCAATGGGGGGCCATGGCCTGCCTGGAAACGTGGTGACGCTGAAATCCACGACAATTTGTACTTGTCCTCGATCGTCGCGCTTGATGCCGAAACGGGCCTTGCTCGCTGGCATTATCAAACAACACCGGGGGATAGTTGGGATTACACAGCCACACAGCACATGATCTTGGCGGACATCGACTGGAACGGTGAACCGCGCCAGGTGATTATGCAGGCGCCGAAGAATGGATTCTTTTACGTTCTGGATCGCAATAGTGGTGAGCTTTTGTCGGCGGAACCCTTTGTGCCCGTATCCTGGGCGAGCCATGTAGACATGGAGACCGGCCGTCCGGTCTTAACCGAGAACGCTGACTATTCGGAACAGACGCGGTTAATCACGCCCGGACCCGGTGGTGGGCACAATTGGCCCCCCATGGCGTTCAGCCCACTGACGGGTTTAGTTTACATCCCCACTTTGGAGTTCTCGTCCAAGTTTACGACTGTCGATGACGGAGAAGGCTACCAACCGAAAAATCGGAACACCAAAGCACTTTCAACGATTGCGACCAGCAAAAACGCTGAATTGGCCAAAGGGTTGCCGCCGATCGTTCAAAATTCTCACATTGTGGGATGGGACCCGAACACGGGCAAACCGAAATGGAAAAGCCCCGCTCAACCGTTGGGGTCTGGCGGCGTGTTGGCCACTGCTGGGAAACTTGTCTTTGCCGGAAGTGCAGATGGGTTCTTGAATGTGTTTCAAGCGGATACGGGAAAGCTGGTGCGCGCCATTGATGTGGGAACCGCCATGATTGCTGCCCCAATTTCCTACGAACTCGATGGCACCCAGTACATCGCTGTCCAAGCAGGTGCCGGAGGGGTTGGCCTGCGTGCCTTTGTGGGCGGCAGTGCGCCGCTTAAATATGTGAACTCCGAACGCCTTTTGGTTTTTCGGCTAGACGGCACGGATGTTCCTAAACCACCCCCAGTCGAAAAGCCTGCTGAAAACGAAATCCCAACCGGACTTCCGACTGACGCGGAGACGTTGGCGCTCGGCGAGAAGAAGTTCAACCGCTACTGCGTACGCTGTCACCTGCCACGCAACATACCTAGCGGATACCCCAATCTCTGGAACATGGCGCCGGCCACAGATGAAAACTTTGACGACATTGTTCTGAACGGCGCCTACGCCTATGCCGGCATGGCAGGTTTCGGTGATGTATTAACGCCTGAGGACGCGCTGGCCATGCGTGCCTACATCGTAGAAGACCGGCGCAGGGTGCAAAAAGGGGCGAAGCCTGGGGAGACCGAGGCGCACTAGCGTACACGAATTTGTATTGCGTGTGACGGTCAACGAACCAGGACACGCACAGTTGAACAGGATTTTTATTCGTATACGGGAGCTTGGGCATGAGCGATTATGATTTGGTAATCCGAAACGGCGTCATCATCGATGGATCAGGGGACCCGCGCTTTGAAGGGGACGTTGCCGTCCGCGACGGACTTATTGCTGAAGTCGGAAAGGTCGATGGCCAGGGTATACGCGAAATTGATGCGCGCGGTCGTTTGGTTCAGCCGGGTTTCGTGGATATTCACACGCACTATGACGGCCAAGCCACGTGGGACACTCAATTGGCTCCGTCGAGCTGGCATGGCGTGACCACGGTTGTCACGGGTAACTGCGGTGTTGGCTTTGCACCCGTGAAGCCGTCGGATCGTGACCGGTTGGTTCAGTTGATGGAAGGCGTGGAAGACATTCCGGGTACGGCCCTTCACGAAGGGCTGCCGTGGACCTGGGAAAGCTTTGAAGAGTATCTTGATTGTTTGGACAGCATGCCTCACGATATCGATTTGGCGGTGCAGCTGCCGCATGCCGCGGTGCGCCTTTACGTTATGGGCGAACGGGGGGCATCACGCCAGCCTGCGACACAAGATGATATTGCGCAAATGTCCGAGATTGCGCGTTCCGCGGTGGATGCGGGTGCGATCGGATTCTCTTCCTCCCGAACCGTGCGTCACAAATCATCGCTTGGCGAACCGACACCGACATTGGATGCTGAGTTTGATGAGATGATCGGGATTGCCGAAGCGATTGGCGGTACTGGCAAAGGCGTTCTGCAGTTGGTCAGCGATTTCACGGATTTTGAGTCCGAGTTTGACCTTGCGCGGGAAATGGGGCGCCGCTCCGGACGGCCGGTTTCGATTTCAGTCGGACAGACGAGCAGCCTCCCCCATCAGTGGAAAAGACTTCTTGATGCCATGGCGGAGGCCAAGGATGAAGGCATAAGCATCAAAGGGCAGGTGGGTGCCCGTCCCATCGGTGTTCTGGTTAGTCACTTGGCGACGGTGAATCCGTTCAAGTCTTGTCCCAGTTATGAAGCGCTCGGTGATCTGCCGTTTGCAGGCCGTATCGATCAGCTGCGGAATGAGGAAATCAAGCAGCGGATACTCGATGAATATGAAGCAGTGTCGGACGGGTCGGTCCTGAGGTTCAAGTGGCATAACATGTTCCCCCTGGGGGATCCACCGAATTATGAGCCGGATCCATCCACATCGATTGCCGCCACTGCCGAACGTTTGGGCGTGGCTCCTAAAGCCCATGCCTATGACTTGATGTTGGAGCAAGATGGCAAAGCGCTCATTTACATGCCGATTATAAATTATGTGGACGGAGATCTCGCATGCGTCCGGGAACAATTGACGCACGATATGTCCGTACCCGGTTTATCGGACGGTGGCGCCCATGTGGGTACGATCTGCGATGTCAGTTTCCCGACCACACTGATGATTTGGTGGGGACGCGATCGGCCTAAGGATCGAATACCGCTGGAAATGATTGTCTACAAGCAATCACGCGCCACGGCTTTGGCGGTCGGTCTGAACGACCGGGGGCTTTTGGCACCCGGCTACAAGGCGGACATCAATGTGATCGACTTCGACCGCCTTACACTTCATGCCCCGCATGTTGTCACGGACTTGCCGGCCGGCGGGCGGCGCTTCCTGCAAAAGGTAACCGGGATCGACCACACGTTTGTGTCGGGTATCGAAGTGGCCAGCAATTCTGTGTCGACAGGCGCAACACCCGGCAGGTTGCTTCGTGGCGGTCGCGCCGAACCGCAATAGGTCGCCCTGTAGGGCCGACGCTTGGCGTGATCCGTTGTAGGCTTGGCGCAAAGCGCAAGAACAGTTGGAGAGGGGCGCACTAAGTTTATGTCCAGGTCAGTCGGTTGTCCCTTCGGAACGGTGACCGGCATCGCCAGTGCAATGACGGGAGTGCGCCTTGATCACCTTTACCTTGAATGGTCAGAAGATCGCCTTTGAAGGCGATCAGGATATGCCTTTGCTTTGGTATATCCGCGATGAAGCTCAACTCACCGGCACCAAATTTGGATGCGGCGTTGCGGCCTGCGGTGCTTGTACCGTTCTGGCCGATGGTATGCCAATCCGATCCTGTTCGACTCCCGTTGCCGCTGTTGAAGGACAGTCGATCAAAACCGTCGAAGGGCTTGAAACCGCCACGGACAAGGCGGTTCAAACGGCTTGGCGCGAACTTGAGGTGGCGCAATGTGGTTATTGCCAATCCGGACAGATCATGGCGGCGTCTGCGCTTCTTTCCCAGAATCCAAACCCAACGGACGAAGACATCAACATCGCCATGGACGGCAATCTTTGTCGCTGCGCAACTTATCACCGTATTCGCGCGGCTATTCACACAGCCGCTAAAAAACAAACAGGGTGAGAAAGATGAGCAGCAGAGCTTTCCCGGCAAAGACGGCCCCCACTCGAAGAACATTTTTACAAGTCACCGGTCTTGGCGCAGCGGGCTTTGTGATTGGTCTGGATGTTGTCAACGACCATGGTATTGCAGTCGCCGCCGATGCAGGAGACGCGACCAAATCAGCCTTCAATCCGTTTGTCCGGGTTTCTTCCGACGACACCGTAACGGTCGTGGTCAACAAACTGGATATGGGGCAAGGGGTCATTACCGGTTTGGCCACCATTGTCGCCGAGGAAATGGATGCTGATTGGGATCATATGGATTGGGAATTCGCGCCGGCCGATGTGGAGACTTACAAAGACTCAACAGGTGTTCAGGCGACTGGCGGTTCGCGTTCCATTCGTCTTGAATGGGACCGCTTTCGCCAGATGGCGGCCGGAGCTCGGTTTATGCTGGTTCAGGCGGCCGCTAAAGAGTGGGGCGTTCCGGTCTCTGAAATTTCAGTGTTGAAAGGACAAGTATCTCATGCATCCGGCAGGAACGGGACATTCGGCGACTTTGCAGGGCAGGCGGCGGCTATCCAACCTCCCTCTCAACCCGTACTGAAGAGCGCAGCGGACTATACGCTTATTGGCACCCGCTTAAAGCGTCTCGATACGGACGAAAAGACGGATGGGTCCGCGACCTACACGATCGACGTGTCTTTGCCGGGGATGGTGCATGCGGCTGTTGCCCATGCCCCAAAATTTGGCGGCAAGGTCAAGGCGTTCGACGATCGTGCTGCCCGCGCTATCGGCGGTGTGGAAGACGTGGTTCAAATCGATTCCGGCATCGCTGTGATCGCCAACCGGTACTACATTGCGAAGAAAGCGGTTGAAGCCCTTGATATTGAATGGGATTTCAGTGCGGCAGAGACCCGAAGTTCGGACCAGATGTTTGCGGACTTTCGCGCGATGTCGAATGCGCCGGGGTTGGTGGCCCGCAATGACGGCGACGTGGACGCTGCCTTTGCGGATGCTGCCAAGATTGTCGAAGCGGAGTACGAGCTGCCGTTTCTGGCTCATGCGGCTCTAGAGCCGATGAATGCCATTGTCGATCTGCGTGAAGACGAATGTCACATCTGGACCGGTTCACAAGCGCCCCAAGGCGATCAAC
>JANQMY010000437.1 GCA_028279895.1 Alphaproteobacteria bacterium | reverse complement strand
GGTATCAGCTATGTGTGTGTGCCGAACGACGTGGCCGAAGCCTTCGCCCCGGTGGTCGAGCGGCTTCAAGGCAAATAGCGTCGATCATGCCTCGGCCCCCTTCCGGTACCGCGTTGCATGTGGTCCAAATCGCCTATCACGTGGCCGACGTGGCCGAGGCCGCCCGTCGCATGGCGGCAGAGATGGGGGCGGGACCCTTCTTCTTGGCTGAACATATTCCGCTCGAAAGCTGCGTATATCGAGGCCAACCTGTCACCTTCGACCATAGCTCTGCCTACGGACAGATGGGCAATGTGATGGTCGAATTGTTCCGGCAGCACAATGAGGGGCCGTCGGCCGTGCGCGATATGTTCGCGTCCGGCGAGGAAGGCCTGCATCATGTGGCTTGCTTTGTCGACGACTTGGCAGCGGCGACCCGGCATTATGAAGAGTCCGGACTGGCGTTGGCACAGGCAGCGTCAACAGCGGTGGGGGTCGACTTTAATTTTGTCGATGCGCGGCCGAAGCTGGGGCATATGATCGAGCTCTATGAGCCGTCGCCCATCCTTACGGGCCTCTACGACATGGTGCGAGAGGAAGCGAAAAACTGGGACGGACGTGATCCCCTCCGGACGCTCGGCGGATAATTTGTCCGTTCAGGTGCCGAACAATTCCGTGTTGCCCAAGGACGCGTGCGCCCAATGGCCAGATAGGCTCTGAAAGGCTTGACCCAAGCGGCTCATGTTTGCGTCGGATACGTCGGTTGCCATGTCGATGACAAGATGGTCGTCGAACACCGTGTTGGCTTCTGACGCGGCGTTCGCCGGGCGGTGCTTCACCGCAAATCCTTCAAAGAAGAGATAAAGCTGAGGTGTCTTGCCGTTCGAGGAAACTTGGAATCGTTTGAGCGGAAAGCGAAAGTCGATACAAATTTGATCCGCACTCGTCCGAATTATCATATTCTCACGGTCATACTGGACACGATTGACGAGAGACCATTTCGCTAAATGGACGTGAAGCCAAGCTTCCGTTTCCTCGCGTGTCGGCGCCCGAAATTGAGCGGCCACTATGTCCGCAGACGGAGGAAATAGCGTGATGCGGTGTTCCGATCTCATGTGAAGCCTCCCTGGGGTTCGGGGTCAATCAGCCCCTCACTCAGCCGCGCCATCATGCCGTTTTTTTGCGGCATTTTCTTGTCATTCTACGCTACTGGAATATGGCGGCGAAACGCGATCTATTAATCTTCTGTTTACGTCAATTGCGCTTGGCGGCGCCAGAAACTGTCGAAAAAGGACGAGCAGAATAGGACGTGTCCCTCATAAAATCCAGTGGAATCTGGATAGGAGATTCCTGTTCTGTTTTCGCATTGCAGTAAGGGGGCGGTGCGTTGCCTTAGCGTGGCCGAGACCTTAGGGTTAAGCTCAGTTTAATGCAAAGGAAGGTCCGCTATGAGACGCAGTTCACCTCGAATTCCGCCGGTCACGGATGAAGCCCTGTCCGATGAGCAACGGAAGCTTCTCGCGCCGATCATGGAGCAGGGGGGTGCCGACAATGTCTTCCGGACCATGGTGCAACACCCAAAACTGTATAAAAGGTGGATCGTCTTCGCCAACCACGTCTTATTCAAATCCACCTTGCCGGCCCGAGAGCGCGAGATTGCTATTCTACGGGTCGGATGGTTGTGCCAGGCCGAGTATGAATGGGCGCAACATGTGGAAATCGGCAGGCGGGCCGGGATCACCGACGATGAAATTGCGAAGATTGTGGACGGTCCGGACGCCGATTGGAAAAATCCGGACCGAGCCTTGTTGCAAGCCGTGGACGAGCTTCACCGAAACAAGGATATTTCCGACGACACGTGGGAGAAGCTGTCCGAGCATTTTTCGGACAAGCAGATAATGGATCTTGTGTTTGCCGTTGGTCAGTACACGTTAGTGTCCATGGCGCTTAACACTTTTGGCGTTCAGTTGGACGACCGGCTTGAGGGGTTCCCCAAATAAAAAGGGCGCCCGACAGGGCGCCCCTTGTCATTTCGGTGTTACGCGCGATCAGATCTCGTCATTGAGATACTTCTTCAGCGTGATGTGGTGCTGACGAATGCGCATTTCCTGGTAGTTGCCGAAATTCACTTCGCCGGTGCCGGAGGCGTGAAGTCCTTCTTGCACATAAGGCAGGTTGCCCATGTCTTGCTCGAAGATGCCGGCAAGGCCGCCCAGTTCCGGCGCATCGGTCCACCTTTCGTCTTCGCTGAGCCAATGGACCGGTACAGGTTCGGGGCGCGGCTGACCCTTCGGGCAACGCTTCAGCCACATGACTTCCATGATCGCGGAATTCACGTCCATCCCGTTAGGACGCCAGCGATAAACCAGATTGGGTAAATATCCGGCCCATACGGAGAAATTCGGGAACACATTGTACAGCATAGCGTCCAGCATTTCCGCATCGGACTTGTCTGAGTAGTCATGCCCGTCTTGTTCGGCGAAAGCCTGCCGGCTGGCTTCGGCCATAAAGGCCCGCGCTTTCTGTCCATCCGGCACTTTCAGATTCGATGCGTCTACGATACGGCCAGAGGTGCCCGTCATCGAATTGAGGATCTCCTGCTCTGAATAGTTCTTGTCGTAGACATGCGGGCTCGGCTCGCCGTTGGCGCTGATCTGGCGCGTGATGTGGTCGCTGAACACGTCATATTGGGAGTTGGCGCAGGCCAGATACGGCATGATCTGCGGGTGCGTGTCGATGGTGTGCCACGATTCCATAAACGCCTCGGAAACCACTTTCCAATTCGCTTTGATGACCTTGGCCACATGCACGAATTTGTAGCAGTCTTCCGTCTTCCAGCGGCTGAAGTGCTCCGGAAGAATGTCCAGCACCTCGTAGAGCGGCCGTGCATTCTTATCCATATTGATGAACACGAACCCGCCCCAGGTGTCGACCAAGGCTTCCGGCAGTTGCAGCTTTTCGGGTGACAGGTGCGGGAAATCCCACGCGGTGGGGTTTTCTTTGAACGAACCGTCAAGGTTCCAAGTGAATCCGTGGAAGGGGCAGCGGAATTGGTTAGCGCAGCCCTGGTCGTGCTTCAGTTTGGTGCCCCGGTGGAGGCAGGAATTGTAGAACGCTTTGATTTCGTCCGGTTTGGTGCGGACAATTAGGAAGGACTTGCCCACAATATCGTAGGTCATATAGTCGCCGACCTCCGGAATCTCTTCCTCGCGGCAGGCCATTTGCCAGACGCGTGGCCAAAGCTTCTCGACCTCCTTATTGAAGAATTCCTGCGAGGTGTAATGCTCTACGGGGATCGGTTCGTCGCCCAGAAATGGCGCGGATTCTGCGCGCAACGCAGCGGGCGCTTCCCGCGTATCTCGGTCCAGAATATCTTGGTACGACGGCGCATCGCATCGCGCCTCGCCCGGCTTGAGATTTACGTGTTCTCCCATTGACCCTGCCTCATTTTCCTATTTTGCAAGTCCTTAAACAGTCGGCGAAAACTATACAAAGAAACGCCCCTGCATACACATAAATCAAAAGGATTTTACCTTGGCCTGCCCCCTTTTGGCCCGGTTTTTTCGCATCAGCGTTATACTTTTTCATGAGCGGCTGGAGACGTTAGAAAAAGGTTGTTCTAGCCTTCTATCTTGGCGAATTGGGCATGGTTGATTAAGGTCGGCGGCATTCACCGAGCGCGGGCGTAGCTCAACGGTAGAGCTCCTGCTTCCCAAGCAGGCGACGAGGGTTCGACTCCCTTCGCCCGCTCCATACCGGTAATGCCTGGGCGGGCTACCCGACCGCGATGCGTTTTTCTCTCGACCGGAAAGCCCCTTCAATTTCCCGAATAAGAACCGACGGGGTGATGGGTTTGGGGACGAAGCCGTCCATGCCGGCCGCCATAAATTCGTCCGAGTCGACTTTAAGTGTGTTTGCGGTCACCGCAATGATCGGCACTTCCGCATAAGGCTTGCCCGACTGGCGAATTAATTTGGTCGCCGTAAACCCGTCCATGACCGGCATTTGAATGTCCATCAGCACGATGTCGTATGATTTGAGTTCAAGTGCCTCGATGGCTTCTTGACCGTTGCCGACGCAATCCGGTGACATTCCCATCGCTTCCATAATCATTTTGATGATCTGTTGGTTCATCGCATTGTCTTCGACGACCAATACACAGGGCTCCACATTCGCTTGCGAACTGTGCGGCGTTGGCGTGGCCGTCAATCCAGTAAGAATGACGGGGCTGACGTCCGGAAGTTGCCTTTCGCCGACCGGTTTGACGGTAATCGTGAAGGCGAATGTGCTGCCGACGTTTTCTTCCGACGTGACCCAAATGGTACCACCCATCAACTCGCAGAGGCTTTTGCAGATAGACAGTCCCAAACCGGTGCCGCCGTATTTGCGCGTGATCGATCGGTCGGCCTGGGAAAACGGTTCGAATAAATTCGGAATCGCATGTGCAGGGATGCCAATCCCATTGTCCTCGACCTCGATCGTGAGTTTCACCTCACCGTCCGCGAGTGCTTGGGAAGATGCGCGGACGATAATCGTTCCGTTCTCGGAGAATTTGATGGCATTGCCGATGAGATTAAAAAGCACTTGAGCCAGGCGTCCTGAATCGCCGATGACTCGGTCCGGCACGCCGTCGGGCACTTCGGTTTCGACCGTCAGAGTTCGTTCGGCCGCGTAATCGCTGAGCAGAGCCGCGGCTTGATCGATCACATCACGGATCGAGAATTCTTCTTCTTCAACCGTCTGATGGCCGGCTTCAAGGCTTGCCAGGTCTAGAACATTGTTGAGCGTGTTCAGCAGGTTCTCGCCCGACTGTACGATAAGATCGATCTTTTCCCGATCGGCTTCTGCGATAGAGCTGGACTGGAGCAGGCGGCCAATGGCGAGGACGCCGTTGAGCGGTGTCCTGATTTCATGACTCATCGTGGCCAAGAACTCGGATTTGCTTATGGCAGCCGCACGCGCATCCTCCAAAGCTGCCGCCAGTTGCTGACGCTCAATCACCCGTGCGGTGACATCCTTCTCGATGGCAACGAAATATTCGAGGCTGCCGTCTTTGCCGAGGATGGGATCAATCCGAATATCGAGCCAGTATTCCCGGCCCGACTTCGAATAGTTGAGCATATCGAGACGGATTGGTTTTTTCTCCGACAGTGCAGCGGATATTGCCGCGACGCTCTCCGATGACGTGTTGGGGCCTTGCAAGAAACTGCCCGGTTTTTTTCCGACGACGTCCGCCAGTTGATACTCCGTCAGACGTTCGAAACCTTTGTTGACCCATTCAATCTGGCCATGGGGATTTGTAATGATAATTGCGTCGTTCGTGCGCTCTGCGACAAGTGCAAACCGTTTTAAGTTTTCCGAATGCCTCAAAACCCACTCATTGGCCTTGATCAGCATCTCTTGATATCGCTGACGCTCGTCGCTTTCGAAGGCAAGGCCCAAAAAATCTGCAACAGAGGCCACGAATGAAACTTCATCGGGTGTCCATTTATGTTCGGTGCCGATCTTTTCGCAACAAACGACACCGCGAGGTGCCTTCGCGGTCCGGACTTGTGCGTCGAGCATCGACACAATGTCGTTCGGCTTAAGGTAGTCTTCTTCGAATTCATTCGTGCGCGGATCTAGCGATGCATTGTTGGCATCAATAACCCGGCAGTCTGATAGAGCAGCAAAGTAACGAGGGTACTTTTCCGCGGTAAGGACATCACCAGATGTATGTTTTTGATCCGCTTGTTGGAAAAGGTCATAATTTATGATGGCACTGCGGTCGTCGTTAAACAGCCAAAGACCGACCCGTTCCACCGAAAGCGCAGCCGAAATCGACTGAGTGCATCGCTGCACCAAACTGCGCAGATCTTGGCTTCCTGTCAGCTGATATTGGCGAAGGCGGTCAAGCTCCCGGTTGAACAGCCGCACACGGGACAAGGAATCATTGGAGGTGGGGCAGTCGCACGCGGAGATCGCACCGGCATCGGGCGTGCCGATTGTTGCAGCGGGTTTACGCCGAATGTTGTTCACCTGCTCACTCCTAGTCCTCATGTCTCAGCTCACTGGCCGCCGGATTAAGCCACTTTCTCCAAACCACTGGCGTGCCAAACCTCGCACAGCGCGCCGACCAGCTGGTCCATCATCCAATCCGTGTGGAGGGGTGTGGGCGTCAGCCGCAAGCGCTCTGTTCCCCGAGGTACGGTCGGGTAGTTTATGGGCTGTACGTAAATCGAATGGTCGCGTAACAGTTGATCGCAGACTTGCTTGCAGGCGACGGGGTCGCCGACCAATACGGGCACGATATGCGTTTGGGATTTCATGATCGGTATACCCGCCACAGACAGCTTTCTCTTCAACGTGGCAGAACGCTCCTGATGCCGCGCACGTTCCATCTGGCTGCTTTTCAAATGGCGCACGCTGCTTAACGCGGCCGCTGCTAAGGGGGGCGCCAAAGAGGTCGTAAAAATGAATCCCGGCGCATAGCTGCGAATACAGTCGATCAGAACCGCATCGCCGGTCACATATCCCCCCATGGCCCCAAAAGCCTTGGCGAGTGTGCCCTGAATGATGTCGATCCGATCCATAACGCCTTCGCGCTCGGCGATGCCGGCCCCGCGCTCACCATACATGCCCACCGCATGAACTTCGTCCAGGTATGTGAGCGCGTCATATCGTTTTGCCAAATCCGCGATCTGGGCGATCGGCGCAATGTCGCCATCCATGGAATAGACGGACTCGAATGCAATCAGCTTTGGACGTGCAGGGTCGGTCTCCTTCAAGAGCTTTTCCAAGTGGCCGACATCGTTATGACGAAAGATCTTTTTCTCTGCATTTCCATGACTGATGCCCTCGATCATGGACGCATGATTGAGCTCATCCGAAAAAACCACCAGGTCCGGAAGAAGTTTGCTGACCGTGGAAAGGCACGCATCATTCGCCACATAGCCTGACGTAAACAGGAGGGCCCGCTCTTTTTGATGAAGATCGGCAAGCTCTGCCTCAAGCATAACTTGATAATGATTGGTGCCGGAAATATTCCGCGTGCCGCCAGAACCGACGCCGCATCGATCAACGGCCTCATGAAACGCATTGATGGCATTGGTGTTGCGGCTCATGCCCAAATAGTCGTTGCTGCACCAGACCACGACGGATGAGGATTCTTCGCTTGTCTCATGATAAGAAGCATACGGAGGGTTTTCTGCATTTCGCTCTAAGTCGGCGAAAACCCGGTATCTACCTTCCTGTTTGAGCGCATCAATCCTCTCCCGAAACGCTGCCGCGTAATTCATTTTTTTCTCCCCCAATCTCAATCTGCCTAATCAAAATCTAGAATCCGGTCGATATCTTCCTGATCAACCCCTTCGCCCGCGAGTGCCGGACCATTTAGCAGTCCCGCTTCCGGCCCAACGGCCTCGGGTTTGTTGCGTCCGCCGTCTGCGGCGGACAACGTTTTTGGAGCCGTCGATTCGCCTAGAAAGGCGCTGATCGCGCCGATCCCTTCCGTAAGCTTGTTAAAGCCGGCGTCTACTTTATTGAGGCGTTGACTGCAGAGATCGTGAAAGGAGCACGCTTCCATTATGGCGCTGCAGGATGATCTCAACTGATCGACGCCGTCCTTTGTCTTCATATCCAATGTCTGGATCTTTTCGACTTCGGAGAGAATAGCATCGGCCGCCTCGTCGAGCGTCGTAAGCGTATCTCTAATCTGAGACCTCGTATCCTCAAGCTCCGGAATATGAATCAGAGTACGGAGCAATGTCGTCAAATATTCTTTAATGACGGCCACTGGCTCATCCGGCGGCGCTTCCACCGTTTTTTGCTGATCCACCTTGGCATTTGGCTGTTGGGATTGGGGCATTAGAAATTTCCGATGACGCGTTTCATTTTCTGCTTCAACGTTGCGGCATTAAACGGCTTGATAATGTAGTTGTTGACACCGGCTTTCTTGGCGGCCACGACGTTTTCGGTCTTCGCTTCCGCCGTCACCATGATGAACGGTGTTTTGCGCAAGTTCCCATCTGCGCGAACCGCCCGCAGAAGCTCGTAGCCTGTCATGGGTTCCATATTCCAATCGGAAATGATGAGGTCGAAGCGCTCTTTCTTGAGTTTTTCAAACGCGGCTTGGCCGTCGGTCGCCTCAGCAATGTTGCTGAAGCCGATTTCGGTCAGCAGATTGCGGATAATCCGCAGCATCGTTTTGTAGTCGTCCACAATCAGGATCGGCATTTCCATATTCACCGCCATGTCGGCCTCCATTCCTTATGCGCGTTAGGTCGTCAGCGGTTTGCACGACGCGCTGTACACTGAGAAACGGGAACAGGATGGTAAATGGCGATAAAATTTCAGTTAACCGACAAAGTAATTGATCCAATCGGCGTGGACATTCTTAGAAAAACTCAAGTAAAAAGTCATCATAGAGAAGTAAATCAGTTATATAATATGACTAAATGATCTGCGTTATTAAACCAGATTAAGGTGTTTTGCTTGGAAAACCGGCTCTCTTCAACGTCCATTAAACAAACTCATCCAATATACGGCCTTCCTAAGGGGAAATGAGTGTCCCCTGGACTTTGTTATTACTGTTACCGAGCTGCGTGTTGCCATGGATGATCTTCTTGACGAATTCATTGCGGAAACGAACGAAAGCATCGAGCTTTTGGATGGCGAATTGGTCCGCCTGGAGCAAAATCCGGACGATCCGGAACTGATCTCGCATATCTTCCGTGTGCTGCATACCGTCAAGGGAACTTGTGGCTTCTTGGGGTTGCCGCGCCTTGCCGGATTGGCGCATGCCGGCGAAAACGTGCTCGGACAATTCCGCGACGGTGCGATCCCCGTAACGCCGGAAGCCATGAACCCGGTGCTGGAAGCGTTGGACAAAATCCGTGCCTTGGTGGCCGATTTAGAGCAAACCGGCAAAGAGCCGGCCGGCGACGACAGCGACTTGATCGACCGTCTCAATGCAGTGGCAAAGGGCGGCGGCAGTGCCGACAACGCCTCTGGCGCCCAAGAGGAGGATGCAGACGCGCCGCATACAGACAAAAACCTCTTCGATCAAATTGGTGGTTTGTCGTCGGTCGATGCGGCTGTGGAACTTTTCTATGAACGGGTCTTGGAAGATGAGCACCTGCGCGACTTTTTCGCCGATGTGGATATTGACCGGCTTCAGGGCATGCAGCGGGCATTTATTACCTTGGCGCTCGGCGGACCTGATGAATATGACGGCCGCGACTTGCGCACGGCCCATGCGGGGCTTGCCCAAAAGGGTTTGAATGACACTCATTTCGATGCGGTGGTCGACCATCTGGGTGAGGCCTTAAAAGATCTAGACGTGCCCGCCGATCTCATCGGTGCCATTGTCGCTCGAGTCGAAACAGTGCGGAACGACGTCTTAGGACGGGACGCTCCCGGCGAAGAAACGCCGTCTGCTGTGCCGGAAACGGAGCAGGCCCCGCCGGCGGAACCCGTTCCGGCCGCGTCTCAGGAAAAGGTAAAGCGCACAGGATCAAGCAGCATTCGCGTTAACGTGGATGTGCTCGAATCTCTCATGACGGTGGTCAGCGAACTGGTGCTTACCCGGAACCAGCTGATGCAGATTCTGCGAACCGAGAAGGATAGCGCCTTCAGCGGTCCGCTGCAGCGGCTCAATCAAGTCACTACGGAGTTGCAAGAAAGTGTCATGCAGACGCGCATGCAGCCCATCGGTAATGCGTGGTCGAAGCTGCCACGTATCGTCCGCGACCTGGCCCAGGAACTCGATAAGAAAATCGAACTGGTGATGAAGGGGGCTGAAACGGAACTCGACCGGCAGGTGCTGGACGAGATCAAAGACCCGCTCACCCACATGGTCCGCAATGCCGCTGACCACGGGCTCGAAACCACCGAGGGACGGCGCGCGGCAGGAAAGTCGGATACCGGCATTGTTGCCCTTAGCG
>JANQMY010000330.1 GCA_028279895.1 Alphaproteobacteria bacterium | reverse complement strand
CATGACAACAACAACGTCTTATAACCCTGCGCCCGGCGACACCGTGGCGGCCAATTCGCTCGGGATGCACAGCCCCCCGGCGGAAACGCGTGTGGTCGTGGCCATGTCCGGCGGTGTCGATTCGTCGACCGTTGCCGCCCTGCTGGCTCGGGACGGCTATGACGTGGTGGGCATCACCCTGCAGCTTTACGATCACGGGGCGGCCATTGCCAAAAAAGGCGCCTGCTGTGCCGGACAGGACATTCACGATGCCCGCCGGGTAGCCGAAGGCTTGGGCATGCCGCATTACGTGCTCGATTATGAATCGCGCTTCCGTCAATCAGTGATGGAAGAATTCGCCGACAGTTATTTGGCGGGCGAAACCCCCATTCCCTGCATCCGCTGCAATGAAACGGTCAAATTCCGCGACCTGTTGGACACGGCGCGCGATTTAGGGGCCGAAGCCATGGTGACCGGCCACTATATCCGCCGCGTCGACGGACCCGACGGGCCGGAACTGCACCGGGCGCGGGACCACGACCGGGACCAAAGCTATTTCCTGTTCTCGACCACCATGGAACAATTGGAATTCCTACGCTTTCCGCTGGGCGATCTCACCAAAGACGAAACCCGTCAGTTGGCGGAGGAATTCGATCTGCCGGTAGCAGCGAAACCGGACAGCCAAGACATCTGTTTCGTCCCCGAAGGGCGCTACACCAGCGTCATCGAGAAACTGCGCCCCGGCGCTGTGGAACCCGGTGACATTGTGCATATGGATGGGCGCGTGTTGGGCCGCCATGACGGCATTATCCGATACACCATTGGGCAACGGCGCCATTTGGGCGTGGCGACCGGCGACCCGCTCTATGTGGTGGCGCTGGATGCGGACACGCGGCGGGTCATCGTGGGGCCGAAAGACGCCCTGCTGACAACCGAGATCCAGGTAAAAGAAGTCAACTGGCTGGGTGGAGAACGGCTGCGTTCGGCCGCGCAAACCGGGTTGCCGGTGCAAGTGAAAGTGCGGTCCACCAAAGCACCGGCGCCGGCGACCTTATGGCTGGAAGACGGTGCCATGGCACGGGTGGTGCTGGACCAAGGCGAGGAAGGTGTATCGCCGGGCCAAGCTTGCGTCTTTTATGACGCGGAGCACGCCAGCCGTGTGCTGGGCGGCGGCTGGATTGCCGAAGGCACGCGCGCCGTCACGCTGCAACACAGATCAGAATAAAACGCCGGAGGGATCATGCTGGAAAAAGACGTGGTGATCGAAACCAAGGACGGCACCATGCCCGCCTTTGTCACACACCCTGACGAAGGCGGCCCCTACCCGGTCATCTTATTCTATATGGACGCACCCGGCATTCGCGAAGAGCTGCGCGACATGGCGCGCCGCCTGGGAACGGTGGGCTACTATGTGGTGCTGCCCAACCTTTATTACCGAGAAGGATCGCCGGTGGACATCATGGTGGACCGGTCCGAGGAAACCATGAAAAGAATGTTCGGCTATATGCGCACATTGTCGAACGGCAAGATTGTGTCGGACACGGAAGGCATGCTGGCGTTCGCGGCGCAAGATGCCCAAGCTAAATCTGGGGCGGTGGGCATTGTGGGCTATTGCATGAGCGGTCCCTTCGTCACCGCAGCCGCGGCCGCCTATCCGGACCAGATCGCCGCGGCCGCGTCCATCTACGGCGCGGGATTGGTGACGGACCGGGACGACTCGCCCCATTTGCAGCTCGATAAGATCAAAGGCGAGATTTATTTCGCCTGCGCCGAAACCGACCATTGGGCGCCGAAGGAAACCATTGACGAGCTGGAAGACGCGCTGAAGGCCGCCGGCACCAACCATCGCATCGAATGGTACCCGGGTACGGAACATGGTTTTGCGTTTCCGGAGCGCGATGTCTTCCATAAGCTTGCGGGCGAACGCCATTGGGAGCGCTTGTTCGACCTTTTTGGGCGCAATCTCAATGGTTTGGCGGTCTAGTGGCGGCTGGGTGTCCGGCGGTGGGCAGCTTCCTTGACAGAGCCGGGCCAAGGCCTTAAATCCCCGGATCTTCTCTCTGGCGGCGCCGGGTTGCCAAGAGGTCGCACATGGTAGGGCGGAGTAGCTCAGCTGGTTAGAGCAGCGGAATCATAATCCGCGTGTCGGGGGTTCAAGTCCCTCCTCCGCTACCAGCGACCCGTTGTCCGACCCG
>JANQMY010000423.1 GCA_028279895.1 Alphaproteobacteria bacterium | reverse complement strand
AAATAGCGGACGATCCGTTCGACCCTAGTCTTGAGGACATTAAAGCGGCGGCTCAGAGAGAAATCGCATTCATCACCCATAGCGTGCTCGGCATTCACGGGGCCTTCGAAAAGCTGTCCCAGACATTTTTGCGGGATACCGCTCTCCAGTCGCGCTTGGAACAGATGGGGTATAGCGGCCCGTCCTCGGACGCGGCGGCAAATCTGCTTCTTGACCGCGCGTTTGCGGTGAATAACGAAGGGGTTGTGCTGGCGTCCATGTTTTCCGAGGCGCATCTTCGAAACAATGTTCAGCGGGCCAGCGAGCCCGTGGTGCCTGCCGTTCCCCGTTTCTTCGACGACCTGACTCACGCCGCCTAGGGCATGACCATTTTTCACGGAAACATAATAATGCCCCAAAACGCTATGGGGATTCACCATTGGTCGCGCCTGCCTTCGCCGAAGCGAAGCTTAGGCTTCGCGCAGGCAGGTGATCGGACGGTTAACCGGATTCCATCCCGGATCAGGTCCGGGACAGGCTTAACCTGATTGCGCCCTAGCGTTGGGGCAATCAACCGCAGCCGGATGCGGGTCAATAATCCTACGTTATCAATTGTGTGGCAGACCTGAGTCGGGCGGTTAACCTTACCGCCAGCGGGATGGTCTGTGTATAAGCCATATCAGGGGAACGATTTGATCTCGGATAGCTTGGAAGGATTGCAGCACGCCGAGCACGATGTGTGCATTGTGGGGTCGGGCCCCGCCGGCGTGTCCTGTGCCCTGGAACTTGCGCGGCTGGACCGCAAAGTCCTGCTGCTCGAGTCAGGGGGGCGCAAATCAGACCCCGAGCAACAGATTCTCTCAGACGCGGAACGCGTCGACCCCGAAAGCCATGACGACATGCTTGTCGCCGTCGCGCGTCGGTTGGGTGGGACCTCCAATTTGTGGGCAGGGCGGTGTGTGCCTTTCGATCCGGTGGACTTCGCTGAGCGGTCCCATATGCCGGGTGTCCGGTGGCCGCTATCTTTGGAGGAATTGGAACCGTATTATGAGCGGGCGGCAGACTACCTGGGGGCTGAGGCACCCGTCTTTCACGATCCGATCGAGGACGTATCTGCGGCCAGCGATGCATTCGATTTCACTCAAATCGAGCGCTACTCCAACACGCCAGCCGTTCAAATCCGTAATAAGGACGCGCTTGAAAGCTCTAAAAACATCGATCTTCGCCTCAATTCGACGGTTGTTGACATTGATTTTGAGGAAAATGGCAGAGTGCGCGGCATTGTGGTCGCACGTCCGGATGGGGCGCGGCATCGGATTGCCGTTAAATCGCTCGTCATCGCCTGTGGCGGTTTGGAGACCACTCGATTGCTATTGGCAGCACGTCGGGACAAGGAACAACTCTTCGGTGGTCCACAGGGGCCTCTCGGCCGCCATTACATGGCCCATCTGGTGGGTGATGTGGCGGATATCGAATTCCAAGACCTGAGATTTGAAAAGGGCTTCAACTTCTATGTGGATCGGTATGGCACCTATGTTCGGCGTCGTTTTACGCCGAGCGCCCGGCTTCAGTTGGAGCACGGCCTGAACAATGTTTCATTCTGGCCGATCGTTCCGCCGATTGCGGATCCTGCCCACAAAAGCGGTGTCTTATCCCTATTGTTGATAGCGCTCGCAAGTCCCGCGCTGGGCGGTTTCTTCATTGCCGAGGCCATTCGGCGGCGGCATGTGCCCGAAAACGTCCGTCTTCTACCTCATTTCCGCAATGTATTGCTCGATCTGCCGGCGGCAGCGATGTTTGCGCCGTCATTTCTTTATAAGCGTTATCTCGCCTCTGCCAGAATTCCGGGATTCTTTATCCCCAACCGTGGACATCGATATGGTTTGGCATTTCATGCGGAGCAAACGCCCAACGAGGAAAGCCGCGTTGAATTGTTGAGTGAGGCGGATCGGTTGGGATTACCTAAACTCAAGATCTATCTTAAATTTACCCAGAAAGATGCTGAAAATATTATAAAAACACATGATCTCTTAAGTGATTGGTTAAAAAAAGAGAAAGTTGGAAAACTCACGTTTCGGCATCCGCGGGAGAGGCTGGCGGATATCGTCGTTTCTGAAGCAGAACACGGCACCCACCAGATCGGCACGGCGAGGATGTCGGGTGACCGGTCTAGTGGTATTGTCGATCGTGATCTCAGGGTATTCGATAGCCCAAACCTGTATGTTGCCAGCTCAGCCGTTTTCCCGAGCTCGGGCCAGTGCAACCCGACCTTCACGATATCGGCCCTTGCCATCCGCCTGGCGCGCCATCTTGGAAGCCCGCGGGCAGTGTGACAGCGACGACAACGAGCCGAAGTTTCCCTTAACCGTGTGTTGAATTATCACCTATCCAAAACAGTGAGATCGTGGCATACGTTGGCCATGATTCTGATTATCCGGAACCCCTTCTGTTCATGAAGCGGGCCTTTGGACCCAGAGTTTCGTCCCATGCGAGCTTCTAGACCATCACCGACACAGTCACGCTGGCGGACCCGTTAGGTTCAGTAGTAAAGCGCGCAACGAATCGGTAACTTTGATTCTGTAGGTTGCATGGTAAATGCGGGCAAACAGTTGCGCCCAGTCGTTCCACATTCGAGGGGAATTACGGTGAAGATGCTAATAAGATTGGCCGTGGTCGCTGCCATTGGGTTGTCGAGCACTGCGGCTCATGCGCAGATTGAAGATCGCCTGCGCCAGGGTGTTCAGGATAGAGACCGGCCGGCTTTTCAGGCCGTGGGCGTACGTTTGGGGTCATTCCTGGTTTATCCGGCCGTGGACCTGTCGGTCGTATTTGATGACAACTTGTTTGCCGATAACACGAATACGGACGATTTTTTCTTCCGCGTGAGCCCGTCGGTTCAGGTTGAATCGAATTTTCCGCGTCACGCCTTGAATTTCCAAGCCGATCTGAATAACGACACCTACTTCGATCAGTCATCGGAAGACCGGACCGAATTCGGAGTGCGCAGCACCGGACGCCTGGACATCGTGGATGCCTTGTCGTTCCGCGGTGATGTTCAATTTGAAGAACGTCGCGAAGATCGTGGGTCGCCGGATGCAGTCGGTGCTGCCGCGGACCCCGTGGAGTTCAGCCGTTTCCGGGGAACCGGTGAATTGGCATACCGTCCGGGCCGGGGCCGTATTTCAGTGGGCGGTACCTATACGGAATTGGACTTCGATGATGTGCCCCTAGTTGGTGGTGGCTTTCAGAATAACGATGACCGCGACCGTAGTTTATACAGCGTCTTTGGCCGCTTAGGGTACGAAGTTTCGCCCGGCTATGAAGTCTTTGCCGTCGGTCTTTATGGCCAAACGGACTACGACGATGCGGTAGACGACAATGGGGTCAATCGCGACTCGGACATTTACACCATCGAAGGCGGTACACGCTTCGAGATCTCCAATGTGATTGCCGGTGAAGTTGCGGCCGGTTACACCAGCGAGGATTTTGATGATCCAACCCTGGTCACCGTCGATGGTATTTCAGCCAATGCTGATGTTGAATGGTATGTGACGCGACTGACCACCATACTCTTCGGTGCTCAGCGCCGGGCTCAGGAAACCACCATCACGGGGTTCAACTCACTCGGTGCGCCGGCAGTATCCTCCGGTTTCCTCAATACGGTGATCGATTTCGGCGTGGACCACGAATTGATGCGTAACGTGATTTTGAGCGCTGGTTTCCGTTATGACCGCCGTGACTATCAAGGCATTGTCCGGGAAGACAACACGTATGAGGCGGATGTGCGGGCGGTTTACCTGTTGAACCGGAACCTGTCGATCGCAGCGGAATATCGCTACGAAGAGAGGAACTCGACGACAAATACCGAAGATTTCGACCGGAATTTTGTCGGCTTGACGCTCCGCGCTCAGCTGTAATCAAGGCGTAATTACGCTGAAGAAGGCCAGCTGTCTTGCGGAAGCGGACAGGTGGCCTTTTTTGCGAGCCGCCGTATTTATACTGGGGAGTATGGCGGTAACACTTACTTTAGATTGGATAACACCGCGTTAAGCGGCTCCTTTTCTAAAAAAATATTTGGTAATTCGCGTATTTTCGCGCTTAGCGAAGCAAAACCTTTATGTTTTTGGTAAATCTTGGGTTTAATACTCATAGCCTACTGATATGATTGGGTTTCGCAGGCGCGACCAAACGGGGGCTGACGGGCAGAGTCAGTAAGAGATCACGATGAAGATGGGTGACATTCCAGGTCAGGGGCAGCCTCAGCGGTCCTTTAATCTCAGCTCTGAGAATGTAGATCTAACCGCCGACGTGATGCGTCTTATCCGGATCGTGCGGGAGCGGAAGTCTATTGTCATTGGCTGCATGATCCTTCTGACGACCTTTGTCGGCCTCATCACCTGGCAGCTTACGCCGCGCTACTCAGCGACCACCCAGATCCTCATCGATCCGCGCGAAAACAACATCATTGATCTGCAGGCCGTTTTTTCCGGCCTGGCTCCGGATACCTCCACGGTTGAGGGGCAGGTGCAGGTGCTCAAGTCACGCTCCTTGTTGAAGCGTGTGGTTCAAGAACTGGAACTGGATAACGATCCGGAATTTAACTCGGATGCCGCCGAGGAAGATTCTTCGGTCGTTTCTGCTCTGCTGTCATTCGTTAACCCTATTCAGTGGCTGCCGGCGAGCTGGCAGGACGCGGTGTCCGGCGAGGGGGCGGAGACGTTTCTTACGCAGGAACAATCTGACGCGATTGTTGAAGACTCGGTGATCGGCGGTCTGGTCGATCAATTGACGGTCGCCCGGATAGGCACCTCCTTTGCCATCGACATCTCGTTTGAATCCGTCAGTCCGACAAAAGCGGCTCGCATCGCCAACACGATTGCCGAGCTCTACATCGTCGATCAGCTCGAGAACAAATTCGAAGCGACGCGACGGGCCACGAGCTGGCTCAATGATCGCTTGCGCTTGCTGCGCGAGGAACTGCGCTCGTCCGAAGAAGCGGTTGAGGCGTTCAAGGCCCAACACAACCTTATCGGCACCCAGGACGGCAATACCCTAAATACCGAGCAGCTTCAGGAATTTAATAGGGCACTTGTAGAAGCACGCACCGGGCGCGCTGAAGCGGAAGTCCGGCTGCAGCAGATCGAAGAGATTTATCAATCGGGCGGCGGTGTGACCCGCGCCTCGAAGGTGATCAATTCTGCATTGATTAACCAACTGCGTGAGCAGGAAGCCGAACTGTTCCAGCGCGAAAGTAACCTTGCGACCCGCTATCAAGCGCGCCACCCGCAAATGGTCCAGATCCGGAACGAGTTGCGCCAGATCCGCAGTAAGATCAATCAAGAAGTTGAACGCTTTATCCAAGAGCTGCGCAATGACGTTGCCGTAGCCCGCGCCCGGGAGAGATCTCTTGAAGGCAGTGTGGCGCAACAACAGGTGCGCAACGCCGAGCAAAACCGCTTGGAGATTCAACTCCGGGAGTTGGAGCTCGAAGCTGACGGCAACCGGCAAATCTACGAAGTGTTCCTGAACCGCTTTAAGGCCACTACCGACCAGGACTCGATTCAAGAATCGGATGCCCGGATCATTTCGGTGGCTACCGTGCCCCAGTCCGCCAGTTTCCCGAACAAACAGCTGTTTCTCGCCGGCGGTTTTGTTGCGTCGACCATCATCGGGATCATGTTGGCTCTGCTGGCCGAACGACTGGACAACGGCTTCCGTTCGGTTGAACAGCTGGAGACCACCACAGGTGTCCGTAACTTGAGCGTGATCCCGTCCGTCAGCCGTGGCAACAAATCGCTTGAGCCGCATGAATACATTTTGGACAAGCCGCTTTCCGCCTACAGTGAGTCCATACGAAGTATTCAGAACAGCGTGTTGTTATCCAACGCCGAAAAACCGCCTCGATGTCTGTTAACCACGTCGGCGTTGCCGAGTGAGGGTAAATCGACCGTTTCGATTTCACTGGCCAGGTTGTTTGCCCGCTCTGGCACGAAGACAATCCTCATCGATGGTGACTTGCGTCGACCGCGCGTAGGCGACTTTGTGGACGATCCATCCCATGAGCGAGGCTTGTTGGAAGTGCTGAACGGCACGTGCTCAGTCGAACAGGCAATTAATCGGGACGACCGCACGGGGCTGCATATTTTGACAACCAAAGAAGGCGGCGCCGATACGCCGGACCTTCTGAACTCGAATGCCATGGCTGACGTGCTCCGTGAGCTACGCGAGAGCTACGAGATGATCATTATCGACGCCCCGCCGGTCTTGCCGGTCGGCGATGCCAAGCTGATGTCGCGCCATGTGGACGCAGTGGTGTTTGTGATCCGCTGGGAGCGGACACCGCGGGTCGCCTCTGTCAAAGCTTTGGAGGCTATCAGCGAAACCGGCGTGTCCTTGCTCGGCACGTGTTTGTCGCAGGTGGACTTTGAGCGCTATTCGCGCTACGGCCAAGGCGATGCAGGACATTACTACGGACGGTACAGCAACTACTATGTGGATTAAGGAATTGGTAACGCATTCGGGCGTAACCGTTCCAAAACACATATTGGGAGGCTGACGTTTGAAACGTCGTCCGGCAAATATCCTCAATTGGTCTCTTTCACCAAGCACCAAGGCAATGGTGGATCGGGTAACTGCGATCGGTTTGCCGGCGCTGATCGGCGTCGTTTTGATAACGCTCGCTGTTCCGCGGATGGCGGCAGAGGTTCGGATCATTCCCGCTGACAATACGTTGGAGAAAGTTCGAAGTCTCAACTGGGATGAGTTGCAGGACGCCCCGAAGGCGGAAGCTTTGAGCGATGCCGTGGTTGCCCTGGAAGCGGGACAGTCTATCCATGATCGCAACGCAGATTTGTATTCGGATGTTGCCTTTGCACAGTTAAGGCAGGTGGATCTGGTCGGTATCGATAGCGAGGCCGGCAAGGCGTTGCTGTCCGATGCCATCGAAAATCTCAAAGCGGGGCTTAAGCGTAATCCGGCAAACAGCTTTGCCTGGGCACGCTTGTCCTATGCGCTGCTTCTTCAGAACGGGGAACCGACGGACGAGGTACTTGAGGCGCTGGCATGGTCTTATCAGACCGGCCCCATTATGGAGAAACTTCTCTATTTCAGAACAGATCTGTCGCTTCGGTTATGGCCTCACCTCGATTTTGCCGGGCGGGACTTTGCCATTGAGCAGATCCGGTTTTATTGGAAGATCGACTGGAACCACCGAAAAGAGTTGATGAGTTTGGCCTGTCGGTACGATGCTGCCTTCATCATCCAAAACGCTGTGGTTGATCTCCTTGAAGCCAAGGATCTCGACTGGCACTACCGGGACTATATGAGCCCCGAAGGCTGCCAGAAACAGGGATTTCTCTAGAGCCGTTTTGGTCTTGCCGGAAACGCCCTAAGTCAAATCAAGAAAGTTTAGACGGCGCCTCGGGAGGCGTTTCTGGTGCTTGCGTCGTTGTGGACGTTACCAAGGTAGGCCCTGGTGCTGGCGTATCAGATGCCGTCGATGGGGTTTCTGAGCGCCGACGCCGGCCTGAACCGTCTGATGAAGAGGATCTCCGGCGTCGCCCTTTAGAACTGAAAGACTGGGCACAGGAAATGCCCATAATGAACGCAAACGTTGCGGTGACGGCCGGGATCTCCAGACTGAAGTCGAACAGCGAGTGTACGCCTACCAGGGCCAAAATCGCGATGCCGATGGGAGCGTAAATGCGGGCACGGCGCCGACGGATCATGCCGAACAGACATAGCTCTCCCATGGAGGCGACGGCAACGAACAGTAGCAGCGCAGCGGGAATGCCCAGTTCCATGGCATTCTCAAGGTAGGAATTGTGTGCGTCTTGCCAGGTCGGTCCGGCGGGCAGGGCAGCGTCCCGGAAAATGTTGTAGGCGTCGCTGAATGTCCCGAGACCTGTTCCGACCCAGGGCGAGGTCTGTATTGCGGCAATGGTTAGTTCATAAATGTCCGACCGTTGGCTTGCATTGCGCTCTAAATCCGACAGGCGGTCGATGACTGTGCCGCCGCTGATCGCCAAAAAGATGAGGGACAAAGCGACAACAATACCGATCAGCGCCGCTGTCTGCTGACGCGGAATGACCCGCGTATATCCAAAGCATAGGATGAGAAACACGATGCCGATGAACGTGCTCGTGACTCCCGCCCGGGAACCGGTCAACAAAATGGCCGTGGACAGGACCACGAACCCGATGACCAAATAGGCAACGGACCCAGTCATCAATTCGACGGAAAGTTCGATTTTTGTCCGCAGGCTTGCCTGGCTGCGCATGATGGAGCCCACACTCTGCAACAGCAACGCGGTCGTGCAGAGCAAGCCAATGCCTGCATAGGTGGCGTATGAATTGCGGTTAACAAAAGTGCTGGTGAGATAGCCCTGATAGGCCCATTTATCGAACCAAAGGATCCGCTCCCAGCCCCCCAAATGCACAATAACTCCGTAGGCGCCATACACCAGCGAGATGTAGACGATGGCCTTAATGCCGAGCTGAGCGAAGGACGGGTCACGCCCCAACTGCAGCGCCAACCAAAAGATGGCCGCATAGGTGAGCCAACGCATGATGCCGGTGACGGTTTCATACGGATTAACCGAGATCATCGACACCGCCGGCCCGTCGAGGAGCGCCCGCGTTTCTGCCCATATGGGATGTGCAAGGGCTTCTGGCATCCACGGAAATACTTGGATACAGGCCCAGGCGGTGGCGAGGAAAAATGGAACGACAATCGCCAGCACTTTGCGTGCGGCGATGTAGTCATCGGTGGGAGAGCGCCATCTCAAATAAGCGTGCCCCAAAAACAAGACGCCGGCCCATATGGCCATCAGAGACCACCAAACCGGCCGATTGCTGCCGAGTGGCAGGGGAACGAACGCGATGAGCGCCATCAGTCCCCAAAACAAGCGAGCTTCGGTCACCAGGGTCGGAAACCCTGCTGTTGAGACAGTTTCTTGGGGAGGCGGTTGGGATATCACCGCGTCGCTAGCCACTGTTGACCTCCGGACTCGTACGCTGTGTCAGATCATAAACTGATTCCGAGCGTGCGGCCCAAGGGTTAACAAAGCCTTGTGATCAGTAAGAATCCCCAGGAAACGCCAGCGAAATAGGGGTGTCCCCCGTCCGGGTGCGGACGACCACAGCCGATAGCTTTTGTGGAGCGCGCGACCAACTGTGAATCCCCATAGCGTTTTGGGGCATAATCATGCCCTAGTAGGCGTTCTTGTGCACGAAGCCTTTGACCAAGGTGAGCGCCATGATCTTCCAGTCCAGCCAGAACGACCAGTTCTGGATGTAATAGATGTCGCATTCGATCCGGCCTTGGAGCTTGCCCAGCGTGTCGGTTTCGCCGCGATAACCGTTCACCTGCGCCCAGCCGGTGATGCCCGGCTTCACGCGGTGCCGTACTTGGTATTGCTCAATAGCCTTGGAAAACTCCTCATCCAGCGCCAAAGGATGCGGCCGGGGACCGACGATGGACATATTGCCTTGCAGCACATTGAACAGCTGGGGCAGTTCATCCAAGCTCGTTTGCCGAAGAATGTGCCCGACGCGCGTGATCCGGCTATCGTTCTTTTTGGCCTGGTTCACCGTCTTTTCGTCGTCTTCGGTGACCGTCATGGTGCGGAATTTAAGCACCGGAATAACGTTTTCGTTGTAGCCGCGGCGGCGCTGTTGAAAGAATACTGGGCCGGGCGAATCGAGCTTAATAGCCAGCGCAATCAGGCCCATCAAGGGAGCGGTCACGATAAGGGCGATCGATGCCAAAATGTAGTCTTGCACCACTTTGGCCATGAGCCACCATTCCCGTATCGGTTTCTGGTTCAGGTCCATGAAGACCATGCCGCCGATCCGGCTGACAGGGCGATTGATGTAACGGATTCCAACCAGGTCCGGTACCAGACGAATGTCGCAGGGCAGGGAAGAGAGTGCCCGTTCGAGCTTGATGATCCGTTCGTCTGCCGACCACGGCAGGGCGATGAAAATCTCGTCGAGCCGATTATGCCGAGCATACATGACCAGATCGTCGATCGTGCCCATGAACGGCTGTTCGCCCGGATGATCGTCGCGGCGCTTTGCCCGGTCGTCGAAAAAGCCGATTACCTTAATACCGGTCGAGTCGTGATGGGCTTTCAGGTGTTCCGAAAGGCGCATGCTCAAGGGACCGACGCCGACAATGGCCACGTGGCGCGACAGCCGCTCGTTGCGGATGAGATTTACAATAGTGCGCACCGCCACGGTTCTGCCGATCAGCAGCATGATGGCCGCCACGCCGAACCAGCTGATCAGCCAGCCGCGGGAGTAGGTGGCCGAAATCTTCAACACGAAGGCAATGGCGATCAGCACCAAGACCGCACTGGCCCAGCTCACCGCCAAGCGACCGATCTGTGTGTTGATTTCAATAAGCCGGTCGAAAGTATAGCCACTCATGGCGCGGTAAACGCCGGCGAACACTAAAGCGGCGAAAAACCCGACACCTGACATGCGGATCAGGACGAACTGGCTGTTCAGAACGGAAACCTCGTAGGCCACATGCGCAATGAGGCACGCAAAGACAATCAGCGTAATGTCCAGAATCATGATGGCATCGCCAACCATTTCCGGTGAGGAAAAGATTGGACTGGCATGGCCACCGACGCGCTCTGCCCGTGTACGCGGGTTGTCTGTTACCGTCATTGAGTGCGTTCCCCTGGGCGTGAAGCGATATGCCGTTAGCCCGTTACTAAGAAGCTACCTTGTTCCACCAATGCTATGCTCCCCAGCACGTGCAAGTTCTGCGCCGATCGCGCTTTCTCTCAATGCACTTGATAGATATTTGTTTGAGTTCGTTTCTAAAGCAAATACTAACCCTGTTACAATAGGTAATGCTTGGTGTTTCAAAAAAATACAAGATCCGGGGGCACTAATTCTCGGTATCGAAGTATTCACACCAGGATATTCTTGTATTCGTTAGAATCATCTTTTGGCCGCCGCCTCGCGTTCACCGGTCCGGAAAGGTGATGTTAACCATGTTTGCAGGCTACGGCAGTGTGCGAATCGATCCAAAATGGAAAAACGCGGTTCAATCGAACCCGGCTAACAAGACGTCCAGATTTGGGACAGCCGACGTATTGGCGTATCAAAACAATACATTCTACATGGGTGAAGCGCACGCACGTGGGCGCCCCTGACAAACGGGCACCCGGCATACAAGACAAGACGTTAAGTTTCGGGGCGTATGATACCGGCGGAATCCGCGGCAGCGTTCCCAATCGGCAAAGGACATTCGGGAACGTCGTTCCCCGACAAAATGAGGTTTGTTTATGGCGATCCTTGTAACCGGAGGCGCTGGCTACATCGGCAGTCACATGGCATGGCAGTTGGCGGACCAGCAGGAAAAGGTGGTTGTCCTCGACAATCTGTCGACCGGTTTCAAAGGATTGGTTCCCCCGGCCGTCAAACTGGTTACGGGGGACATCGGGGATTTACCGGCAGTATCTCAGCTCCTTAAAGAGGAGAACATCGAAGCGGTGATTCACTTTGCGGGCTCGATCGTCGTGCCCGAGTCCGTCGAAGATCCTCTCAAATACTATGAAAACAACACGGTGAAGAGCCGTAATCTTATTGAGGCCTGTGTCCGGGCCGGCGTCGACAAGTTCATCTTTTCATCGACCGCAACGGTCTATGGGGAACCGGACCTTGGGCAGTTGGACGAAGAACTGCCTTTGCTGCCGATCAATCCTTATGCAACCTCGAAGGTCATGACCGAATGGATGTTGCGGGACGTGTCGGCCGCCCATGATTTCCGGTACATCGCGATACGCTATTTCAATGTTGCGGGCGCCGATCCGGCCGGGCGGTCCGGACAGTCGAGTAAAAATGCGGCCCACCTTATCAAGGTGGCCAGTCAGGTTGCGCTCGGCGAACGGGATCAGTTGCAGGTT
>JANQMY010000326.1 GCA_028279895.1 Alphaproteobacteria bacterium | reverse complement strand
GTGCCACCACCCGGCTGTTTTCACCAAGCAGCATGAACACCGTGCCCAGCACGACTTCTCGGCCGTCCTCGGTCGCGGCGCCGGCGCGTAACTCCTCGCCCAGCATCACATCCGCTACGTCGTCCACGAAGATCGGCACGCCGTTGCGATGCGTCACCACAATGCGGCGAAGATCGTCCAGTGTTTGCGCTTGCCCCGATGCCCGGACAAGCAGTTGCTCGCCATAGCGCTCGACAAAGCCGGCGCCGATGTTCGCGTTGTTGCGCTCCAGCGCCGACGTTAGATCGGACAGGGTGACGTTTGCTGCGGCGAGGCGGTTGGGCCAGGGGGTAACATGGTATTGGCGCACATGACCGCCGATCGTGTTGATCTCGATGACGCCGGGGGTCGTGCGCAATTGCGGGCGGATCACCCAGTCTTGCAGCGTCCGTAAATCCGCCGGTGTCCAGGCGCTGCCGTCCGGCTTACGCGCACCGGGGTCGGCTTCGATGACATACATGAAGATTTCGCCCAATCCGGTGGCGATTGGTCCCATTTGCGGGTCGATCCCCGGCGGAAGCTGGCTGCGTACCGATTGCAGCCGTTCGCTGACTTGCTGGCGGGCAAAATAGATATCCGTGCCGTCCTCGAACACCACGGTCACCTGGCTGAGCCCGTATCGGGAAAGCGACCGCGTATAGGAAAGGCCCGGAATGCCCGCCACGGCATTTTCCACGGGAAACGTGATGCGCTGCTCGGCCTCCAAGGGGGAATATCCCGGGGCCTCGGAATTGATCTGCACCTGAACATTGGTGATGTCCGGTGTGGCGTCGATCAGCAAGTGCTGAAAGTTCCACATGCCGAACGCGGCCAGGGAAAAGACCAGTGCGAGCACGATCCAACGATGGCGAATGGACAGTCGAATGAGATGATCCAACATGGGGCGAGTTCCTAATGGTCGTGGCTGGCGCCGGATTTTTCGACGTCCTGGCGGATGAGAAATGCATTCTCGGTGACGTAGTCGGTGCCGGGTTCGATGCCCCCGAGCACTTCCGTCCATTCCGGGGTGCGGCGGCCCAGTTCCAGCATGCGCACCTCATAGGTTTCGCCCACGCGGGCATACACCACGGTGAAGTCGCGGAAGCGCTGTAAGGCCTTCGTTCGGACGGCGAGGGGGACGTCGTGCGTCTGTACCGTGATGAGGCCTTGCACGGCCTCTCCCGGCCGCCATAATTTATCCGCATTCGGAATATCCACATGGGCCACCGTGGATTGGGTAAGCGGATCGGTGTCGGGCAATATGATTTCGATTTCCGCGTCCACCGATTTGCGCCCGTCAACGCTTGTTACGCGGACGGGCTGCCCTTCCCGAAGCCGCTCGGCATCTTGGGCGAAGAAGAACAGCTCCGCGTGGATCTGCGTGGTATCGGCGATGACATAAAGCGGGTCCGCGGCCGCCACATCGCCCACATTGGCGTGCCGTTCCATGATCCGGCCCGTCAGAGGGGCCGGAATGTCATAGGTCTGCAGACTGTCGGTGGCGGTGATCCGGGCAAGCAGGTCACCTTCTTCAACGGTGTCGCCGATCTTTTTCGTCATATCGACAATGCGGCCGGGAAACCAAGCAACGATATCTGCACGGCCCCGAGGTTGAAGTTCGATGTGTCCGTTGAGCGCGATCATTTCCTTGATCGTGGCGGGGCCGGCCTTTTCAACCGCGACACCTGCTGCATCCGCCTGTGCTTGCGGGATTACGGTACGTCCTTCATGGGAGTCATAGTCCCATTCATAGGTTTGTCCGTCGTGACTGGCGCGGACGCGTACGTCGAAACTGTGGGGCTCCGTCACCTCGCCCATACCCTGCAAAAAGCCGTCGCGTGGTGTGAAACGGAAGCGATCGGTTTTCCCGCCAAGACGTATCAGATCGATGGTAAGGTCCACGTCTTCCGGCGCCAGCGGGCGGTCATTGTAAAAAGGATAGACGCGGAATTCCGGGGCGACGCCTTGTTCGAAGATAGTGATTTCCAGAGCAAATCGTTCGTCCTGCAACATGCGCCCGCCATGGGGGCCGCGTGCAAAGTCCTCGGCGTGGGCGTCATGGCCGTGATCATGGCCATGATTGTGATGTGCGGACTCGCCGCAGGCGGCGGCAAAGCTTGCGACGCAAAGCACCGCCAAAATGTGAAGCAGAGTTTTTGTAGAGAATGTCATGGTGTTTCTCCCTGTCCTGCACTGGGAGTCACGGATAAGCCGCGGCGCCGCGCCAATTGGGCATGCGCCCGGTGGAAACGGTGCAAAGCGTCGATATGGGTCAGCCGGGCGTCGGCCAGCGCTTGCTGGGCGTCCAGCACATCGCGGTAGGACAAACCGCCTTGCCGATAGGCGCGTAACGATTGGTCTAGTGCCGTCTTGCTGCTGGGAATGACCCGTATGCCGAAAGCTTCTGCTTCAATTCGTGCTTGTTCCGCCTGCGACTCGAGCGAAGCCGTTTCGCGGGCCAGGATACGCGACTGGGCTTCCGCTTCGTGCACGGCGCGCATGCTGTCGGCGCGGGCCGCGGCTACGGCGTCACGATTTCGCGTCCATACGGGTAAGGGCAGGCTGAGGCCCACAACGAATGCCGAGGCATCGGGGCCGCGAAGCTGTCGAAACCCGGCAGTGACTTCCGGGTCCGGAATGCGGTCGGCGCGCGCCAACTCATATCGTTGGTAGGCGGAATTTTTTCGGGATTCGGCTAACGCCTTATCGGGAAACGAGGCCGTCCCACCGAAATAAGGGACCGGCGCGAAGAACGATGACGTTTCGACGGAAAAGTCGGCACGCGCCCGCCAATAGCTGGCAAGCAGCGACTTGGCCGTGGTGGCGCGCGTCCTGGCCGCCATGGCAGTACTTTCCGATATGGCGAGCTGTGCCTCTGTGCGGGCGGCGGCCACCGCGGAATCGCGTCCGGCGTCCACGCGGCGCCCCACATCCAGGGCGAATTGGCGGGCCAGCCTCAGACGGGTTTGTGCAATGTCCGCTTGAGCCTGAGCGGCTTGGGCGTCGATAAAGGCCAACGCCACCGCCTGGGTAAGGTCTAGGGTGCTCAGTTCCTGTTCCAGACGTGCCGTGCCGGTGTCGGTTTCCGCCACACGCCGGCGTGCTTTTCGATCGCCGCCAAGCTCTATTTCCTGCGTCAGCGCATAGGTCGCTT
>JANQMY010000383.1 GCA_028279895.1 Alphaproteobacteria bacterium | reverse complement strand
TCGAGTTGGGCCAGCTTGCCTTTGTGGCGGCCCTAGTGGGGCTGGGGTATGCCGTCCGAGCATTGAGTGCGCCGGCCGCGCACGCAACCCGGCATGCCGCGCTATACGGAGCTGGGATTGCCGGCGCCTTTTGGACAATCGAACGGGTCGTTTCCGCCTTCACGCCCGCTTATGCGTGACGCGGGCGGACATTAAGCCATCTGGTTCTGGAATTCCGCCAGGTCGAAATAGTCGCGCCAGTGGGTGATTTTGCCGTCCTTCAATTCGAAGGTGCCCATGACCCTGATAGAGATGGTTTTACCGTCGGCCATTTCAAAATTGTCCGTACGCTCCGTGAGCACGGTGCCGTCGCTGTTTTCGGCAATGTGGTGCACTTCCCACACCACCTTCTTCGCACTGTCGAGAAACGGGGCGACAAATTCCTTGATGGCAGCGGTACCCTTTAGCGGCTCCATCGGAATGTTGTGATAAAACGCATCCGGTGCCAGCCCGTCTAACACGCCCTGCGTGTCTTTGTTTTCCCACGCGCGAATGAAAGAAAGAACGAGATCGGTGTTGGACATGGCGCCTTCCCCTTTTTTGTCGGATCTGAGTACCGATCCCGATCTATCACTTTTGGGGAGCTTGCGGAAAGAGGGGCTCGACATCTCCCGGTGCCCAAGCCGGATATTTTTGCATGATGCCGAGAAATAAGTCGGATTCCAGCAATCTGACCAGCCAGTCGTGCAAGAAGTCGAACGCCAGCGCATCGAACCAGGCACGGTCCGTATTCGCAAATTGGCGCACGAAAGGCATGGTGGCCACATCGGCGAACGACAGGCGTTTTCCGAAAAGATGTTCCCGTCCGTCCAGGCGTGCGTCCAGCGTTTTCAGAAATGCAACGCCTTCGGCGCGGTGTTCCAACGGATCCATGTCGTCATAGCGGTTGGGATATTTATAGCGGTCAAGGTGGTGCTTGAACGACCCATCATTCGCGGCGATCAACGTATCCATCTCTGCTTTGTCGCCCTCGTCCGGCGACAACCAGTTCTGAGGATCGTGCCGCGCCAATGCCCATTCCATGATGGCAAGGCTCTCGTCGATCACCGCGCCATCCGGCAGCACCAAAATGGGGACGGTGCCCTTGGGCGAGGCGTCGATCATGGCGGCCGGCTTATTCCGCAGCACCACCTCGCGCAGGGCACAGGTTTGGCCGCTTGCAGCCAAGGCCATTCGCGCCCGCATGGCATAGGGGCAGCGCCGGAAGGAATAAAGGATGGGCAGGTGCGCGTTCATTCGGACTCGTGCCGCAATGGATCCTTTTTGGAGGTTTGCTTTACACCGATATGGGGTTCGCCGCGCGCTTCGGCAAGTTCCATCTGATGCTGGCGTTGGGCATAGCGCGCCTTTTGATCAGCACTCCGCTTATCTGCACAGTGGGGGCACGACACGCCTTCAACATATTCCGGCGTCGCCTTATCTTCGTCCGTAATCGGACGACGGCAGGCATGGCACATGTCATAGGCGCCTTGCGTGAGTCCGTGTCCCACAGAAACGCGGTGGTCGAACACGAAACATTCCCCGTCGAAAATGCTTTCGCCTTCCGGCACCGTTTCCAGATATTTCAGGATGCCGCCTTTCAGGTGATAGACCGCGTCGATCCCTTCTAGTTTGAGAAGCGATGTCGCTTTCTCGCAACGGATGCCGCCGGTGCAGTACATGGCTACTTTCTTGCCGTCCAGCGCCTCGCGATTTTCGTGAAACCAACGCGGAAAGTCTCTAAAGGATGTGGTTTTGGGATCGATTGCCCCCTCGAACGCACCGATACTCACTTCATAATCGTTCCGCGTATCGATCACGACAACATCGGGCTGGGCGAGCAGCGCGTTCCAATCCGCTGGGTCCACATAGGTGCCAACTTGGTTGTTGGGATTGGCCTCGGGCACGCCCATCGCCACAATCTCTTTCTTGAGGCGCACCTTCAGGCGATAGAAGGGCATGTTTTCCGCTGTGGATTCCTTGTGCTCCAGCGTCGTGCAGCCGGGCAGCGATCTGATATAGGCCATCGCCGCGTCGATGCCTTCCCGCGTACCGGCAATGGTGCCGTTGATCCCTTCCGCCGCCAGCAGCACGGTGCCCAACAGCCCCTGGCTGGACAGTTTGGTCTGCAGCGGTTCCTGCAGTTCCTCATAATTCGGGAACGGGGTGAAGTGGTAGAAAGCGGAAACGACGAAATTCGGCATCGTCGCGCCTTACGAAGAAGTTGCCGTTTTGGAGGGGGCGAGCTGTTCCAGCATCTCACCCATTTTTTGGTGCAGCAAGTTGACCGCCTTCAGTGGGCGGATCATCACTTTAAAGTCCGTGATTTGGCCTGCTTCATTCGAGCTGATCAAATCGACACCGTTGATTTCGATTCCATCGATTGTGGCTTTGAACTCCAACACGGCTTCGTTTCCGTCGATCACCTCGCGAACATAGTGAAAGGATTCGTTAAACAGAACGTGAAAAGCGCCGGTCAAATAAAGGGTGACCAGATCCTTGCCCTTTTGCGGCGTATGAACGATGGGGGAATGAAAGACCGCATCATCCGCAATCAGCGTATTTAGGTCTGACGGATCGCGCGCGTCCAGCATTTGATGCCATGCTTGAATGGCTTTGTTCATGGGTCCAAGTCCTTTGTGCGGTCACGGCCAATTCGGCCCCCGGCCTTTTATCGTGTCCCGCCTGCGTATTCCAGGGGGCCATTTGCCAGATTCAGCCGATTCAGCATACGATTCTGCCTCTAGTATCTATTTCCGAGGGCTGTCATGCGCTGTGTGTTGTCTTGTCTGTCGATTGTCGCTTTTTTCTGGGCAGGCCCCTCCACCCACGCGATTGAAGCCACTCTGATCATTCAGAATGCCACCATTGTAACCATGGACGCGGAAAAACGCATTCTGCGCGACGGCTTTTTGGCCGTTCAGGACGACAAAATCGTCGCCATCGGCGGGGCGGAGTTTGTGTCTCAGTATACCGCCCCCAAAGTGATCGACGCGCAAGACAATATTGTGATGCCGGGCATGATCAGCCTGCACAATCATACACCCATGGTGGCGTTTCGGGGCATGGGGGAATATGCCGTCGAGAACATTTTGTTCGATGTGATGTTCCCTCTGGAAAAGGAGTTGTTAAACCGCAACCTGATTTATGTGTCGGCACGGCATGCGGCGATGGAACTGGCCCTTGGCGGTGTGACGCTGGTGACCGACATGTATTACCACGAGGACGAGGTGGCCCGCGGCACCAAGGAAGTGGGTATTCGGGGGGTGCTCGGGCAAAGCATTATCGGTTTCCCCGTCGTTGACGCACCGGAGCCCTTTGGGGGCCTTGCCTATGCGGAAAGCTTTATTCAGCAGTATAAGGACGATCCGTTGATTGTGCCGGCCGTGGCGCCACATGCGCCCTATACGGTCTCGCCGGAAAAACTGCGCGAGGCGCGCGCCTTGTCGGAAAAATACGGCGTCCCCCTGATCATGCATATGGCCGAGTTTCCGAATGAGAAGGAACTCATCCAAGAGCGTTTCAATTCCATGGAAGAGGAAGAAACCATCGTCCAATATTTGGATCGTGTGGGCGTGTTGGGCCCTAACCTTCTGGCGGCCCATGTGATTTACGCGAACGAAGCCGATATCCAGATTCTCAAGGAGCGGGGCGTGGGCATTGCCCATAACCCGAAATCCAACACCAAATATAATATGGGGTTGGCCCCGGCTTGGAAGATGTATCGCGAAGGATTGGGCATTGGTCTGGGGACGGACGGCCCGATGTCCTCCAACCAGTTGGACATTTTCAATGTGATGCCGTTCACGGCGCGGATCGCCCGCCTGCGCTATGACGATGCGACGGCGTTCACGCCGCTGGAACTGGTCGAACTTGCCACCATCGGCGGCGCCCGTGCGCTCGACATGGAAGACCGCATCGGGTCATTGGAAGTGGGTAAATTCGCCGACATGATCATCCTCGATCTGTCGGCCCCGAACATGCAGCCGAACTATGATGTGTATGCCACCATCGCCCACTCGGCCTATCCGTCCAACGTACTGACCACCATCGTCAATGGCGTGCTTGTTGTGGAAGACCGGCAATTGGTGAATGTGGATGTGGCCGCGCATCAAGCCGAATGGGATGCCGTAACCGCGCGGGTCGCAGAGTTCCGGAAAACACTCCCCGTCGAACCTCAGCATTGAAGCGCTCTAGCAGCTTGCTGAAAAAATCATTCCTATCCTTCGAGACGGGCCTAACGGCCCTCCTCAGGATGAAGAAAACAAGCAAAAGCCTCATGGTGAGGAGGC
>JANQMY010000353.1 GCA_028279895.1 Alphaproteobacteria bacterium | reverse complement strand
CGAGGTAACATCTGCTGCGGGAATATCTTCACTAAGCGTTAGCGCCGCAGACAAAATGCCCGAGTTCTGACGGTCGGCGAAAGGCATGGTGGTCGACGCGAAGTAGACCCCGTCAATCTCGTCGCGCGATGTGCCGTTCAGGCAGTCCCGCGCGGCCTCCACAGCCATGGTGACGCTATCCTCATCCCAATTTGCAAGCGACCGTTCCCCTTTGCCCTGTCCCATCAGGTTGGGATTAAACCAGGCGTTCGCCTGAGCCATTGCCTTACGGTTTAACCTGAGACGGGGAATATAGCCCCCAAAAGCCTGGATGCCGGCCATCGCTGCGTTCCTCTTCTTTTAATGTAAGCTTTGGATCCGTTTGACGGATTTGGCGGGGAGTTTACAGAAAAGCGCCGCTCTCTCAACCGGGAAGATAAGACAGTTTTCCGCAGCGATGCGGCTTAGACTGAGACAACGCTCTGCCGAAAGCCCTTACCCGGCGCCCTTTCGCTGAATGACCAGGCAGTCCAAATTCCGTTGCTTAAGTTGATTGCACAGGTCTGCCGATCCCTGGAAAGTCTGAAACGGACCGATCCGAAGCCGATAAAAGACGCCTCTTTCTCCTAAATCGGCCCTCAATATGTCCGGCGACAACCCGCTCAACAGATCGCTGTGGAGGCCGCTAAGCTTGTCGAACCGACGCAGGGCATCGTCTTTTTCCTTGTAGGAAGCTATTTGGACTAAGAATTTCCCGGTATTAGCCTCGGGGGTTGCCTCAGGCGCGGCAGCCGGCTTTTGCTGCGTATTCTGAGGGGCCGCCAGGGCCGCCACACGTTGTTCTTCTCTTAACGTGGTTGCCGACACATCCCGGTCTTCACTTGGAATCGCGCCGGTTGCTTCCTCTTCGACGGGCGACACAGACGCTGTTTGTTGGGGCTCACCACTGGGAAGACCAGCAACTGCCGGTGCGGGCTCAGTAGATTTCTCGGTCGCGGCGACATTCGATGCAACAGACGGCTCAGCAACCTTTTGCTCGTCTGCATCCAAATCCGCCTGCAATTCGTTCGTGGCTGCGGAAACCACCTGTGGCGGCATCTCTTCCATGGCGGTATGTCTGGCTTGTCCGGCGTCGGCATCCTGCTCGGCCGGCAGGGTCGACGCGACCTCCTGCTCCTCAAGTTTGGTCTCGGACTGAGATGTCAGGTTTGCCGGCGCCGCAACGGAATTCGCGGCTGCACTGGCAACTTCTTCCGATGCTTCTAGTGCTCCCATCGCTTCCGGAGTATCGGAAACATGTGCTGTCTCGACAGGTTCCGGTGTCTGGAGCACCGGCCCCGCATCGACCGGCATCGCTGCGCTGGGTCCCGTTGCCGAGACTGGGGCAGCCGGTTCGGACCCGGCGGACGCCAACTGAACACCGGGCACGTCCAACAAACGAGCGGTGGCAAGCTTAAATTCTGGGTTTAGTTCGGCAGCACGCCGAAAATCCGCATAAGCCAGACGGTCATTGCCCATCGCCTCGTGCGTGAGCCCTCGTCCATAATAGGGCACGTGCAACTCAGGATTTAGAAGTCGGATCGAGGTGCCATAGTCTTGCAGCGCCAGCTTATAGATTCCTCGGTGGCGATAAGCATCGCCACGCTCGCTATAGGCTTGCGCGAAAGCGGGCTCAAGCTGAATGGCGCGATCAAAGTCGGTAATGGCGCGGCTATATTGCTTAAGCAGGGCATAGCCTTTGCCGCGTCTGAAATGGGCGGTTGCCAATTGTTTATTGTCCAGATGGCCCAACCAGATCGCTTGCGTAAAATCGGCGATCGCATGTCCGGTCATGCCGATTTCCTGTTCCGCAATCCCGCGGTTATAGAAAGCGGCCCCCCGATCAACGGCACTGGCTGCGTCGTTCTCCAAAATTCGCGTATAAACGGAGATCGCCTCCGCAAAGTCTTGCTGCGCCACCAAATTGGCAGCCTTGGAAAGATTGATCGCCGGCTCGTTATCAGCAGTCGCAAGACCGACACCGCCGAGACAGAAGGCAGCGCAAATCGCGGCAATTTTGGGCGTTCTGAACGTCATATTAACCAAATTTATAGACGATTCGAGAAAAGCAAAACACACAAGCTGGCAGTCTACGCCAAATCTTCACTGTTTTTTTGCTGTATTGAAAAGTATTCGTTGAGTTACACAGCCGCTTGCCCCCATAAAAGGCCGGTTGAGTTGAGTTACTAATTGGTAATTCTCCAGAAGAGATGGTGGAAGGGAAAGAATGGGGCGTAAAGTAAAAAAAGTCGTCCTGCCTGTTGCGGGCCTCGGCACTCGGTTTTTACCAGCAACTAAAGCAGTTCCCAAAGAGTTGTTGCCGGTGGTCGACCGCCCATTGGTCCAATACGCCGTTGATGAAGCCATCGAAGCGGGAATTGAGCAAATCATTTTCGTCACCGGGCGCGGTAAAGGCGCCATCGAGGACTATTTCGACAAAGCCTATGAGCTGGAGGACCAGCTTGCGAGTAAACAAAAAACCAAAGAAATGGAGTCGATGGCAGGGTCGCGGCATTTGGCGGGCAATGTAACCTTTACCCGCCAGCAAGAACCTGCCGGTCTTGGCCACGCCGTTTGGTGCGCACGGCATTTGGTGGGAAATGAGCCCTTTGCGGTCATGCTTCCAGATGAATTGCTACACGACACGCCCGGTTGCCTTGCCCAAATGGTCGAGGCATTCGAGCAGACGGAAGGTAACATCGTCGCCGTCTTGGAAGTCCCTCACGAGCATACCAATCGGTACGGAATTCTGGATCCAGGGAGCCGTTCGGGAGCCTTGATCGAAACGAAGGGTATGGTCGAAAAACCCGACCCGAATGAGGCGCCTTCCGATCTGGCGCTTGTCGGCCGTTATGTTCTTTTGCCCGAGATTTTCGAATTGCTGGAAAGCCAAGAGCGCGGCGCGGGAGGCGAGATTCAACTCACGGATGCAATGGCCAAGATGATCGGCACGCATCCGTTTCACGGCTATCACTTTTCGGGCATTCGGTATGACTGCGGCGACAAGGTCGGCTTCCTGGAGGCAAATGTCGCATTGGCGCTCCGACGGGAGGATCTTAAAGATCGTTTTACCGAAGTGCTCGATCATTACCTTCCCAGGGAATAGGCACAGACATACCGTGGCCTCGCTCTCCGAGGTCCGGAGATTTTTCAAAAATGGTGGGTTGTTCTTATGCGCGTAACGATGATTGGAACAGGGTATGTCGGCCTCGTGTCCGGCGCCTGTTTTTCGGATTTTGGCCACGAAGTCACCTGCGTTGACTTGGACGCCGCGAAGATCGATGGGCTGAATGCGGGCAAAATTCCGATCTTTGAGCCTGGCCTCGATAGTCTGGTTGCGGACAATGTTGCTGCCAACCGTTTGTTTTTCTCGACGGACCTGAAGTCCGCCGTGCAATCCGCGGATGCGGTTTTTATCGCCGTAGGCACGCCGAGCCGCCGGGGCGACGGCTATGCAGACCTGTCTTATGTTGAAGCCGCCGCCAAGGACATCGCGCAAGCGCTAGATGGGTATACGGTCGTGGTCACCAAATCGACCGTTCCGGTCGGCACAAGCCGCACCGTCGAAAAGATCATCAAACAAGAACGCCCGGACGCGGACTTCGACATGGCCTCCAATCCCGAGTTTCTCCGGGAAGGCTCGGCGATCGAAGACTTTAAACGGCCCGACCGAGTGGTCGTTGGCGCCGACACCGACCGCGCGCGCGAGGTTATGAAAGAGCTCTACCGGCCGCTTTACTTGAACGAGACGCCACTTTTGTTCACGTCACGCGAGACCTCCGAGTTAATCAAATACGCGGCGAACGCATTCCTCGCCACTAAGATTACTTTCATTAATGAAATGGCCGACATTTGCGAGAAGGTCGGCGCCGACGTTCAGGAAGTGTCCCGTGGTATCGGCCTGGACGGGCGCATCGGGCGCAAGTTTCTACACGCCGGCCCGGGTTATGGTGGTTCCTGCTTTCCCAAAGATACGTTGGCGCTGGTGCGCACCGCCGAGGAAGCGGGTGCACCGTCGAGTATCGTTCAAGCGGTGGTGGACGTTAACGCCCGCCGCAAGAAGCAAATGGCCGAGAAGGTCATCGAAGCTTGCGGCAACGACCTCGCCGGGAAGACCATCGCCATCCTCGGCTTAACGTTTAAGCCGAATACGGATGATATGCGAGATTCCCCCAGCCTGGATATCATTCCCCTGCTGCAACAGAACGGCGCGCGCATTCGCGCATTCGATCCCGAAGGGATGGAAGAAGCGGAATCCATGCTCCAGGATGTTGCGTTCTGTGAAAACGCTTATGACGCGATGGAAGGCGCCGACGCGGCGGTCCTGTTGACGGAATGGAACGAATTCCGTGCCCTCGATCTGAGCCGCACACAGAAACTGCTGAAACAGCCGCTGATTATTGACCTGCGCAACATTTATACGCCGCAAGAAATGGCGCGCGCAGGGTTCGCCTATCATTCCATTGGGCGTGAGCCCGTTTTGTCCTCTTAGGACCTAAATTAGGATCACCGTCATGCATGAGACAAATCGCGTTCTAGTCACCGGGGGGGCCGGCTTTATCGG
>JANQMY010000300.1 GCA_028279895.1 Alphaproteobacteria bacterium | reverse complement strand
GACCTGAAGCCGTCCTTTACGGCCTGGGCGCAGATCCCCGTAGACGAGCAGGGCACCACCTATGGCGATTTGATCCGTCAGAAGTACACGGATCTTGGCGACTTCAACCACATCCACCACGCCGGTAACTCGTCGGGTGTTGTGGACGGGGCGGCGGCGCTGCTCTTGGCGTCGGAAAAAGCCGTTGAGAAAAACGGCTGGACCCCGCGGGCCCGCATCGTGGCCACGGCCAATATGGGCGATTGCCCCACATTGATGCTGAACGCACCGGTGCCGGCGGCTAAGAAAGTGCTGGAGAAAGCCGGTCTGACCAAAGACGATATCGACCTTTGGGAAATCAATGAAGCGTTCTCCGTGGTTGCCGAAAAGTTCATCCGCGATCTGGATCTCGACCGTTCGAAAGTGAACGTCAATGGCGGTGCCATGGCCCTGGGCCATCCGATCGGTGCCACCGGTTCGATCCTGATCGGGACGATCGTCGACGAACTGCAACGCCAGGGTCTGAAGCGCGGCCTTGTCACCATGTGTGCGGCCGGCGGCATGGCCCCGGCGGTGATCGTCGAAACCGTCTAAACCGAACCGAATATCGGTAATCAGAAGCCGGCCTTGAGGGATCTCAAGGCCGGTTTTTTTGGGGGGGGGACCGCCAAAACCGAAGCACGAGCTGAACGAATGATTGTGGATGACCCGGATGCGCCGTCTTAAGGACGGCTTACCGTGTCATGACGAGTTGGGATGATTTGCCGGCATACTCTGCCCGTCATCACCCGGCGAACGTTCGTGAGTCCGGGTGATCCAGACTCGTGGATGACGTTAAACCCGCACGACCACCTTGCCGATATTGGCGCCGGTGAACAGCTTGCTATAGGCGTTGACCGTGTTTTCCAACCCTGCGGTCTCCTCGATCGGTAGTTTGAGCACACCGTCATCGCGCCATTGCCGCAGGATGGGGTTAATCTCCGGTTCCCGGTGATAGAAGTCCGGCGAGAAAAACCCCTGAATGGTCAACCGTTTCATCAGCACCAGGTCGAACTTGTATGGGCCGGGCACCGGGCCTTCCGCGCTGTAGTTCGCCAATAATCCGCATACGGCAACCCGGCCGAAATCGGCCATATTCGTCAGCGCGGCATCCAACACGTCACCGCCCACATTGTCGAAGTAAAGATTAACGCCATCCGGCGCGGCAGACGCGATCTGCGTTGCCAGATCACCCTTGCGATAATTGATTGCCGCGTCGAACCCCAATTCGGATTTGAGGAACGCGCATTTGTCGTCGGTGCCGGCAAGGCCAATCGTACGGCAGCCGGCGAGCTTGGCGATTTGTCCGGCCATTGAGCCGGTGCACCCGGCAGCGGCCGATACAAGGAAAGTGTCGCCCGCGCGCGCGGCGCCATATTCCACCACGCCCAAATAGGCGGTCCAGCCATTGGCGCCCAAAATGCCCACATAGTCGGCGAGGTCGTTTTCCTGTCCGTCGAGTTTTGCCACATAGGAGGCCAGCGGCGTTGCGATCGACCAATCCGACCAGTTGCCGTAGCAGCGGACCAAGTCGCCTTCCGCATAAGCGGGGTGGCGGGATTGGGCCACTTCGCCGATCACCGTGCCGAGAATGGGGTCGCCTAAGGGTGTGCCGGGCTGATAGGAATCTTCGCGCTCCGTCATATACATGCGTGTGCCGCTGTCCATTGAGAGGATGCGGTTTTTCACCAGCAGCTCGCCGTCCTGAGGGCTCGGTGTTTTCTCTTCTTCCAGGCGCAAAGCATCTCCGAAATCGTTTCCGGTGGGTCGGGCCCGCAAACGCCAGACGCGATTCACCTGTTCCGAGACCATGTGTTTCCTCCCTTAATGCCGCAACGCTGATTAGCGCGGCAGCGCCGCTAAGGCCTGTTTTTGCGCGTCCTTGAAGCCCACAATGACGTTTTCGCCGCTGACGAAAACGGGCCGCTTGATCAAGGTGGGGTGTTCGCCCAGAAGGTCTGTTGCACTGGCTTCGGCCAGGCCATCTTTTTGGCTTTGGTCCAGGCTGCGCCAGGTGGTGCTCGATTTGTTGACCAACGTCTCTAACCCCGCCGCTTTGATCCAGCCGCGAATGGTCTTCGTGTCGGGTGTCTCGGCGCGAATGTCGATGAAGTCGTGGGCGATGTTTTCCGCCGCCAGCCATTTCAGCGCCTTGCGGCAGGTGTCGCAATTCTTTAATCCGTATACGGTGATCATAGAGTCAGGGTGCTTCCATCAAATCGTCCAGCGCATTGTGAAAGTGCTGAACACGAATCTCATCATCGTTCAGCCAGACACGGTCGAACCCTTTCGAACGCATGCCGGCCTGAACGCCGCCTAACAGCTCTATATCCTGATCGATGGTGATCGTCATGGATTTTTCGCCGCTCAGAATGGCGTGGTGATCGAACACGTCCCGTTCCGGGCGGGTGTAGTCTGCTTTTGCGTCGCGGCCCGGCATGAAGTGCGTGACTTCGTGTTCCCGGCCGCCGGGCGCAATGCCGCTTTTGCCGTTGGCCGCAGCGGCGGCTTGAAGTGCTGAATCGGGAAACAGTGTCAGCGTGATCTTGTCGAAATAGCATTGCTGCGGATCGGCGGGGTGCGGGCGCGGCCGCAGGATCCAGCAGGATTCGGGCGTGAAAGACATGATCACATTGGGAAACAAATTGAACTGCCAGATATCGGAGAGCTGTTCGTCGCTAAACCGCGCATAATCGTAACCGCGCGCCGGACCGATTTCCCGTTTGCGCAGTTGAACGGCGCGGCGGATGTCCGGCACCCGGTTATTGAAATCTGCCGGATCTAAATCGAGGTTCTTGAGTTGCTCGGTCAGAATGTCCGTCGGTTCTACGGGGACCGGATAGCGCGGGTTGACCGTTGCCCCCTCGACAATCACGCCGGTATGGCCATAGGGAAACAGATCCACCTGGTCGTTGCAGCAATCCACGAAGCGTTGGTGTTGCGGGTGGATGTAGTCCACATGGTAGAGTTCGCTGAAATTATCGATGATCGTTTTCCAGTTGCAATAATGATGGACGGTCTGGTCTTCCGTGATCAGCATGTCGCGAAAACGATAAGGCGCCAGCAGGTCCACGACCGGGCCTAAAAATGTCTCCAGGGACGGTGGAGTGTCGGCCATGGAGACAAAGATCAGACCCTCCCACACCGCTACATGCAGTTTCTTTAGAGAGGTCTGTTGGCAGGGTAGCCCCAAATGAAACTTGTTGCGGTCGGGGATCGAGCGGATGGTACCGTCCGCATTGTAGGTCCAAGCGTGATAGGCACAGCGAAAACCATCGGCCTGGCCGCGTTCCGAGTGCACCAGGCGGTTTCCCCGATGCTGGCAGACATTGTAGAAAGCGCCCAACCTGCCGTCGTCGGCCCGCGACACCAGAATCGACTCATGGCCGATCTCGAACACGAAGTAATCGCCGGCGGAGGTCACATCCTGTTCCAGTCCCGCAAAAAGCCAGGTTTCGCTCCAAAGCCGGCCCCATTCCCGTTCCGCGTAGGCGCGGCTTACATACCGGTCTTTCGTGAAATTGCTGATCGCTTCGGTGCGGGTCGCGTGATTGACGATTTTCTGAGTCACGGTCCGAAACCTCCCAGGACACGTTGCGCAAAATTTTTTTTGTTGCCTACATATTAGGCGGCGGCGTGGCCACAGGCAAAAGACTCGCCCAAATTTGCCGAGCTTCGACAGGATCGAGCAAAAAGCGATCGGTGATGGTGATGGCGATAGGGGGCACTTCTTCGCGCAATTCGTTTTCCCTATCGCATGGCGGATCGGCTTTCGGGTGAAGGTCTCATTTGCCTTCAAAGTAGGCAATGAAAGATCAATTTTTGAGCATTTGCCTATGCCGCGCGGTGGGCCGGCTCTGACCTCTTGTCACTGGGCAGAAAATCAGCAAACTGCGCGATCTCTAGACAGTCTGCTCAGATATTGAGCGCGTACGAATAGTCACAACACAGAAGAAGCGAACAACAATAAGGGGAGTTCCATGATCGATAGTGGCGACACAGCGTGGATATTGATATCGACGGCGCTTGTCCTGTTCATGACATTGCCGGGCCTGGCGCTGTTTTATGGCGGTCTGGTCCAATCAAGAAACATCTTGTCCGTGCTGATGCACTGCATGGGCATCGCGTGCATGGCGTCATTGTTGTGGTTTGTGGTGGGGTACTCCATCGCGTTTTCGGAGGGTAACCCCTATTTCGGCGGTTTGGGATCGGCGTTCCTCATGGATGTGACGCGGGACTCCGCGTCCGGCACGATTCCGACGACCGTCTTCGTCATGTTTCAGATGACGTTTGCCATCATTACACCCGCGCTGATCGTGGGAGCTTATGTGGAGCGCATCAAATTCGGTGCGGTCCTGCTGATTTCCGCGCTGTGGTTGATTCTCGTCTATGCCCCGGTCACCCATTGGGTTTGGGGCGGCGGCTGGCTTGCCGAAATGGGCACAATGGACTTCGCGGGCGGCATTGTGGTGCACGTGACGGCCGGCGTGTCGGCTTTGGTCATTGCGGCCATGTTGGGCGCGCGCCGCGGTTTTCCGGACAGCATTCAGCCCCCGCACGCGCCTTGGCTGGTCATGGTCGGGGCCGCCATGTTGTGAGTCGGCTGGTTCGGCTTTAACGCGGGCAGTGCGCTGGCGGCCGGCGGCGATGCCGGTATGGCCATGCTGGTGACCCATCTTTCCGCGGCCACGGCGTCGTTGGTGTGGATGGTGATCGAATGGTTCCGGTTCGGTAAGCCCAGCCTGGTTGGCCTGGTGACAGGGACCATTGCCGGGCTTGCGACGATTACGCCGGCCTCCGGTTTTGTCGGCCCGATCGGCGGCGTTGCCCTCGGTCTTGCCGGCGGTGCGTTGTGTTATGTGGCCGTTGATATCGTCAAGCGTAACTTTAAGGTGGACGATTCGCTGGATGTGTTGGCCGTGCACGGCATTGGCGGGGCAACCGGTACGCTGTTGGTGGCCGTCTTCGCATTGCCGGCCTTGGGCGGTGCCGGATACCTCGTCGAGACCCATACTATGGGGCAGCAGTTCGGTGTCCAAGCGATAGGCGTTGTAGTGACTACAATTTGGTCAGTAGCCGCAACAATAGGCATTGTGTTCGTCGTCCGTGCTCTGGTTGGTTTCCGCGCGGATGAAGAACATGAGGTGGGCGGATTAGATCTCGCACACCATGGTGAAAGCGGATACAATCTCTAGCAACTCTGAGCGGGAGAAGGATAGACATGAAGCTTATTATTGCAATTATTCAGCCCCACAAGCTGGACACGGTGCGCGAAGCGTTGACCGGGATCGGCGTCGAAGGGCTGACCGTTTCCGAGGTGCGGGGGTATGGCCGCCAACGCGGTCAAACGGAGGTTTATCGGGGTACGGAGTATCAGATTAACTACGTGCCTAAGATCAAACTCGAAATTGCCGTAGATGCCGGCTCCGTCGACAAAGTCATCGAAACGGTCCGGGATTCTGCCCAGACCGGGAAGATCGGCGACGGCAAGATCTTCGTACTCGATTTGGGTGCGGCGGTTCGTATCCGCACGGGCGAGACCGACCAGGCTGCCTTGTAGCCTCAATCGGCAGGATGGTTACAATGAACCGGCGTCCGTAAGGGCGCCGGTTTTTTGCGCGCTGGGGAACCCCGAATGACCCGATCGATCCTTCTCACCTTTGCTCATCCCGCCTATCACAAATCGAAGGCCAATCGGGCGCTGTTGGAGGCGGTGCAGACCTTGGATCATGTGACGGTGAACGACCTTTATGAGGCCTATCCGGATTTCATGATTGACGTGCCGCGCGAACAGGAGCTTTTGGTCAATCATGAGGTCTTGGTGTTCCAGCACCCTTTCTATTGGTATTCGACGCCGGCGCATCTCAAGGAATGGTTCGATCTGGTGCTGACCCATGGTTTTGCCTATGGCCAAGACGGCATGGCGCTCTCGGGAAAGATTTGGCAGTCAGCCATCACCGTGGGCGGCGGCGCCGAGGCGTATGTCTCGTCGGGCGTCAATTCTTTCTCGGTGCCGGAGCTTCTGCGGCCCTTGCAGGCGACGGCCGGGCTGTGCCGCTGTGTTTGGCAAGAACCCTTCGTGGTGTATGGCTGCCACACCATTACGGAACCGGAATTGACGGCGGCTTCCGAGTCCTATCGTGCCCGCTTGATCGCCTTGCGAGACGGCACCGTGGCCGCTCCCATAACCTCGCCTTCTCACGCCTAACCGGAACGGTTCTTATGGAACATGCTTCATTTCTCGTCCAAGCCTTCGTCTATCTGACTGCTGCTTTGGTTTCCGTGCCGATTGCCAAGCGGCTCGGCCTTGGGTCGGTCCTCGGATATTTGATCGCAGGGGCCATTATCGGACCGTTCGGGCTTGCCTTGTTGGGGCAACCGGAAAACGTTATGCACTTCGCCGAGTTCGGCGTGGTCATCATGTTGTTTTTGATCGGCTTGGAAATGCAGCCGGCGCTGCTGTGGCGGCTGCGCACGGCCATTCTAGGGCTGGGCGGTGCCCAGGTGGTGGTCTCGACGCTGATCATCTGTGCTATCGGCATCGCGGCCGGATTCGCTTGGAATGTAGCGCTGGCTTGCGGTTTGATCTTGTCGTTGTCGTCGACGGCCATTGTGCTCACCTCGTTGCGGGAACGGGCGTTGAGCCAGACCCAGGTGGGGCAGTCCAGTTTTTCCATCCTGTTGTTTCAAGACTTGGCCCTCATCCCCATGCTCGCCCTGATTCCGCTTTTGGCAATCGGTCATGGCGTGGGGCATGAAGTGGCGGACGCCGCCCACGGCCATGACGGCGGTGTGTTGGCGGAACTGCCCGGCTGGGCGCAGACCGTGGCTGTGGTTTCGGCCGTGGTGCTGATCATCACGGTCGGCCGATTGCTCACTCGGCCGGTCTTTCGGTTCATTGCTGCCACAAATCTACAAGAGGTTTTTACCGCCGCGGCGCTTTTGCTGGTGGTTGGGGTGTCCCTCCTTATGCAGACGGTGGGCTTGTCACCGGCGTTGGGGGCGTTCTTGGCAGGCGTGGTGTTGGCCGACAGTGAGTTCCGCCACGAAGTGGAAGCGGATATCGAACCGTTTCGCGGGTTGCTGCTGGGGCTGTTTTTCATTTCCGTCGGTGCCAGTATTAATTTTGCCCTGTTGGCATCCGAGCCTTTACTGATCTTTGGGATGACGGTGGCGCTTATTGTGGTGAAGGCAGCGATCATCTTCGGCCTTGCCCAGATGTTCGGACATCATCGGTCCGACGCAACGCTGATGGCCTTGGGTTTAGCCCAGGGCGGTGAATTCGCCTTCGTATTGTTCGCGTTTTCGACCGGTGCCGGGGTCATTCCGGATGCGGTCGCCGATCCGCTCATCGCGGTGGTGGCACTGACCATGGCCATGACACCCGTTCTGTTCATTCTGGGGGAATATCTGTCCACCTCCGCCGATATGGGGAAAGAACAACGGGCCCCGGAGATTATCAATGACGAAACGCCTGATGTGATCGTCGCCGGCTTTGGCCGTTTCGGTCAGGCCGTGGGCCGATTGCTGATTGCCAATGGTTATCGCACCAGCGTGTTGGAGCATTCGGCCGATCAGATCGAGCTGTTGCGCGGCTTCGGCCAGAAAGTGAATTACGGCGATGCCTCGCGGACGGATTTGTTGCGGGCCGCCGGCGCTGAAGAGGCGAAGGCCTTGGTCGTCGCCGTGGGCACGCAAGAAAAGTCTTTGGAAATCGTCCGGGCGGCGCGGCAAAACTTCCCGCATTTGAAAATTCTGTGCCGGGCCTTCGACCGCCGTCACGCCTATGAGCTGCTCAATCTGGGGGTAGAGCAGTTCGAGCGGGAAATGTTCGAAAGCGGCGTAGCGCTGGGCGTCAAAACCCTGCAAGCGCTGGGGCAGCGCGCCCATCATGCGACGCGGGCCGGCCGTCTGTTTGCCCGGCATGACCGGGATCTGTTGTTGGAAATGTCGAAATATTGGGGCGACGATTTGGTGTATCGCCAGGAAGTGCGGGCCCGGTCGGGGCATGTGGATCAGCTTCTCCGTCGTGATTTGAATGTTTTTGCCGGTGGCGACCCGGATAAAGGGGCCTGGGACACAAAAAGCCTTGAGGAAGAAATCCGCCGCGATACCATGCCCGCCTAAATTGATTTGCGCACAGCGTGGCGCGACGAGAGCCGTTTTGGATTTAATTGAAACAAAACGGCTCCAGGCTCATTGTTTTGCGCGTTTCCGCCAATAGACTTTGGGCGGTGAACCGGAGTCCACCCATCGGGTCGAGCCCGAGGGCATGCTTCACCTGGAAACGCTATAGGGAGAAGTGCCATGAAATTGCCGACCGACCGGACTGTTTTTCAAAATGCTTGGGTGGTCCCTGACCTTGATGCCGCGGTTAAGAAGTGGGTCGATGAAATGAAAGTCGGGCCGTTCTTCTTCGCAGAACACGGACCGAACCTGACGGAAATGACGTATCGCGGACAACCCAGCGAATTATCGATGAACGTTGCGCTGGCGCAGGCCGGCGGTGTGCAGATCGAGCTGATCGAACCCACCACCGACAAGCCCTGTGCCTATCGCGATACGGTCAAGGAAGGCCAATCGGGCTTTCATCACATGTGTGTCTGGACTCACGATATCGACGCAGATACGAAATATTTTGCCGGACTAGGATACGAGGCCGCGAATCTCGGCCGGGCCAATATGAGCCGTTTTGGCTATTACGACACCACGCCGCTCATGAATTGCATGATCGAAGTGCTGGAATACAATCCGGCCACGGAAGCCATGTTCCAAAAAATCGCCGACGCCGCCAAAGACTGGGACGGCACCAATCCGGTGCGGGACTTCGCGTCGTTGTTGAGCTGACTATTCGGCGGCTTGCGCTTTGCCTTTGCGCGACGATGTTGCCTTGGTGACCGCTTTCTTCTCCGCTGCGGCCATCAACTCGTCGAAGGAATCGCGCAGGCATTGAACGAAGAAATCTGCATCCGGCATGATTTCGCGGGTCGAAACCACGTTGAAGGACATCTCGCCATTATAGCTGGGGGTGGCGATGAACAGCCCCATGCCTTCGCCAAGGGGGGCAAGGCCGAATGTGTGCAGACACTTTGCGCCATTCATATAAAGCGGAATCTGAGGCCCCGGTACATTTGAAATAAAGCAATTGCAGGCTCGAGATTGAAGGCCGGAATCCAGCACCAGTTTTGCCACCATGATTTGTGTGGTGGACGGGATGTGTTGGGTAATATCGGTCATCAGACGCGCACTCACACCGTCTTGCGCGGTCTTGCTTTTCTGGGTAGAGCGCATGACCGCCGTCAACCGTTCCAGCGGTTTGGCAATCTGGGTGTGGATGGGGGTGGTCATGGCCGTGATTTTGTTGCCGGACACGTCCTCGCCGCCGCGCGCATTGATCGGCACCCAACCGATCAACGAGTCGTCAGGTAACTCGTCCTTCGCCTGAAGATATTTGCGCAACCCTCCGCCGCAAATGGTCAAGACCACATCGTTGATGGTCGCCCCTTTCACCGCCTTGCGGATCTTGGACAGGTCCGCCAGTTTGAAAATAGTGGCGTCGAACATCTTGTGCGGCGATACCGGGCCGTTGAAACGGGTTTCGGGGACCACATTGGGGCCGCGATCCGCGCCGCGGGTGGAGCGCAAGGCGGATCGGTAGAGCGCCGGGGCCGACCTCAGCAGGGTTTCTCCGATCCGGAACGGGGAGCGCGCATTGTTGAAGGCAGCGCGTGCCATCATCTCCGGCAGCGTCGGTTTTGTGCCGAGCTTGCTGAAAGGATACTCGGGACCCAGCGCAGGGTCGCCCTCCGCATTGATATCGTTCAATACACTGATAAATTTCGTGGCCGAGGCGCCGTCGATGGCACTGTGATGGACTTTAATGGCAACGGCATAGGCGCCTTTGGGCAGCCAGTCGATACCGTCCAATCCCTCAATCACATACATTTCCCAAGGCGGCCGGTTCATGTCCAATGGGCGGGTGTGGTAGCGCGCCACATGGATGCAGAATTGCCGCCAGTCCCCAGGTTCGGGCAGGCGGGCATGATGCACATGGTATTCCACGTCGAAGAACTCGTCTTCCACCCAATAGGGGTAATCGAGTTCCAACGGCACATGGGCCAATTTGCGTTTGAACACCGGTGAAAAATCCAGCCGGCTTTCCACATGCTTGATGATGTCTTTGAATCGCACCTTGCCGCCGGGCGCGGTCGATTGGTCGTAGATCGCGACCGACGTCACATTGGTAAGGTTGTGCCCGGATTCGATGTAGAGGAATTGGGCGTCCTGTCCGGTCAGTTGTGGCATGCTCACTCCATTGGGGCCCGCATGGGGCCATTGGTCGCTCAGACCGCAATATCCTCTTGGTCTTCCGCTGAATGGATTTCCCGTACACTGATGATATCGGTGTGGCGCCGCTGGGCGGCCCGCGCGTCGATATTGTCGATGCGGCGGCCGATATCCCGCAGCTCGCGGGCGAAAGCAACCCGCCGCCCCTGAAGGTCGCCCGAGGTTTCTCCGATCAGGCCGAAATTCTGGGCGAGTTTGACACCATTGGTGTAGAGCAATTTCGCAATCGACTCTTCACTTGTAATGCGGCGCTGCAGATAAGCCTGCTTGCCGTATTTCAAGCACCGGTTCAGAAAAGCCTTTTCGTCCCACGGCTCGGTTTGGTCGAACTGCAGCAAGCCGTCCGAGACGATGGAATAGGCCTCGATATAGGGCTTTAGGGTGGCATGGGCGAAAAGCGGGCGCATCCCGTCCAACAATTTGTTCACGGACTCGGTGCCGCCATTGATCAAATTCGCCCAGTTCGGTTCGGTCAAATCCAGTTCGCGCTGAATCTGCTCGCGGAACTCTTCTTTCGATGAATAGAAGAATTCGAACTTGAAAATGTCGCGAATGCGCGATGCTTCGTCCCAGAACACGCTTTCGGATTGGCCGGGCGGCATTTCCGCCGCTTTCACCAAGGCGAGCTCGATAAAGGCCCGCACGATCATGAAGTGAACGATGGTGTTGCGGTAATAGCCCGCGATCAGGTGTTGGTCGGGAGCGACGCCATAAACCGGCGACAGTCCCTCATCGTAGCGGGTCAGAATGCCGAGATCGATCATCGTGTCGGCAATTTGCTGTACCCGCTCTTCGGTGTGGTCGTCAAAATCGGAGGTCAGAGGCACGCCGCGCGAGCGCATCCACCCAATGATGTCCTGCAGCTCTTGGGTGATTTCTTCCACCGATAGGGAACGCGGACAGGCGCCCAACAGGGCTAAAGTCACGATTGCCGATGGCGTTACGGGTGTGACATTGTTGATGCGCACGGCCACTTCAAACGCGGCCTTTTGCAGTTCCAGTGCAAAGGCATCTTTGGTTTCCGTGGGCGCCCCCAACTGATATTTGGGTTTGGTTTCGATGTCCTGCCCAACGACCACCGGCTCGCCGAAGCGCACGGAAACCCTGCCCAACGGTTTTTTCATGCCGCGCACATAGCCGATAAACCAGGCCAGGCTTTCCGGCCGTTTGGTGTGTCCCTTTTGTTCGGCCGCATAGTCGGCCACTTCGGGGATCAAATCGTAGTAAATCGACACCGGAATCAAATGCAGGTCGTTGATGTTCGAGGTGCGGGCCGCTTCCATCACATATTTCAGAATGCCGAAGCGCGGCGGCATGAGTTTGCCGATCCGCGAGCGCGTGCCTTCAATCGACCAACTGATGGGAAAGCGTTTTTCCATCAAGTAACCGATGTAGTGCCGCAGCACGGCCTTATAGATGCGGTTGTCTTGGAACGAACGCCGGATGAACACGGCGCCGCTGCGCCGCGCCAGATAGCCCACGCCCATAAAGGCCATATTGATGCCGCCGATCATGTGGGGCAGGGGAAATTTGTACTCGTGCAGTAAAGCGTTGAGGGCGATGCCGTCCACATGAGTCTTGTGCGTCCAGCAAAACGCGATGGGATGGTTCTTTGCCAGTTCGTGCAACCGCTCGATGTCAGCCGGGTCGTGCACAATGTTGGGGTCATAGCCGCGGCTGTAAATGAAACGGGAAAGCTGCGCGAAGCTGTCCACGTGAAACTCGCTGGGCAGGGCCACCAGCTCTTTGAGGTATTCACCGGCTTCCGCCAGCGCTTCTTCCGAGGTTTGGCTCTGTTCCTCGCCGATTTGCGAGATGGCGCGGCGAAACCCTTTGCGGGACTGTAAGGTGCGCGACACGAAATAGGGCAGCTTCTGGTGTGCACCGTTGACGGAGCGTTCCGCCTGCTCCAGCGACAAAATGGCCTGGCGCGCCACATAGTCCGCAAAATCGGTGGCCTGCACCGGGGCGTCGGGCGATAGGCCGACCTTGTTGCAATATTTGCGTTTCATCTCCTGCAGCGTGGCGGCTCTGCCGGCAATCGGCAGGGCTTTTTCGGGGGAGCGGCGCAACAGCCATTTGCGCTGCACGACGCTGGGGCCCGACACTTTGCGAAACAGGAAATCCCGCACGCGGGGGCCCCGCTGGCCGGACCGATCGTCGGTCAGCCAAGCAATGCGGACGGGGACGAACAGACGTTCTTCCCCGTAGGTCACCTGGTTTTCCAGCGATTGGTGGGAGGGGCTGTCGTCGCGGCCGTGCGATCCGAGAAAGGCTAAATTGTTCGTGGCCAGAATGCTGGCGCCGTCAGGGCGCATCTTTTCAAGCCACTCGGTGAGGAACCGGCGTTCTTCGTCCGTACCCGCATCAACCAGAAATAGAAGATTGGACGTTTTATCATGCGGCCAGGGCGATTTCTCTAAAGGTGCAGTGTACAAATGATTTGACATGAAATGCCCTCACCCCGGGTCCGCTTCAGAACCGATCTCCGCTCTAAGCAAACCTCTAAAAGCCCGCCGCGCTGTCGATCTTTCATGACAGACTCTGAAGACTTCGCGCGTGATAGGCATATCCACATCCAGCTCTTCGGCCAGTTCCATAACCACACGGCTGCTTTTGACCCCTTCCGCAACCATGTTCATCTCGTCGATGATATCATCAAGCTTGCGCCCTTTGCCAAGCTCTACCCCCACATGGTGGTTCCGGCTGAGCGCGCTGGTGCAGGTGGCCAGCATATCGCCCATCCCGGCAAGGCCTGCAAAGGTCTCTGGCCGGCCGCCCATGACTACCCCCAGACGGGTCATTTCCGCTAGGCCCCGTGTGATGACGGCCGAGCGGGTATTGTCGCCGGCGCCCGCGCCGTCGCCCATGCCCGCCGCGATGGCGATGACGTTCTTTAAGGCGCCGCCCAGCTCGCAGCCCACCAGATCGTTGTTCGTGTACACACGAAACAACCCGTTGCTGAATATGGGTTGCAGCCGCTCCAGCATATTCTGTTCTTCCATCGCCAGGACAGAGGCGGCCGCCTGCCCGCCGGCGATTTCGCGCGCCAGGTTAGGGCCTGTGAGAACACCGCAGGGGTGATCCGGCAGGATTTCCTTGATCACCTGTGTCATGCGGAATTTCGTTTCGAGTTCGAAGCCTTTAGCGAGGCTGATGATCGGAACCCAAGGGCGAATGTGCGCCTTCACATGCATCAGTGTTTCGCGAAAGGCCTTCGACGGGACGCCCATCACCACCAAATCCGCATTCTGGATAACCTGTGTGATGTCGTCGACGGCGGTCAGTTTGTGAGAGAGCTTAAGGCCCGGCAGGTATTGTTCGTTGGATCGTTGTTCGTTGATCTCCCGTACGGTGTCGGGATTGCGTCCCCAAATCTGCGTCGGTGATTTACCTGAGACCAAGGAGGCGACTGTCGTGCCCCACGATCCTGCCCCGAGAACGCCGACTTTCAGGGTCAATCGATCCTCCCGGCTGCTTCATCTGTCGTGGGCGCAGCATTGTCTTGAGGCTGCTTCGCCGGAGCCGGCTTCTTCGCACGCCGGCGGGGCGTAGATTTCGCTTTGGTCTTGGTTTTGGCGGCGGTGGATTTGGCTCTGGCTGCCGGCTTCTTTTTCCTCGCCGGCTTCTCTTTTTCTTCTTGGCCCAGCTCCCGCAAAAAACTACGGCGCACATCATCGATGTGCTGGTCCAGTGTTTCCGCAGACCAAGCGCCGGTGTCGATTGGCGGCAAGACCGTCACGTTGACCGTGGTCGGACGAATGAACGTATGGCCTTTGGGCCAGAAATCGTGCGTGTTGTGTATGACCACCGGCACGATCGGCACGCCGGCCTGGATGGCCAAATGGAACGCGCCCTTTTTGAACGGGCCCAGTTTGATCGATGCGCTGCGGGTCCCTTCCGGTGCGATGACCACCGACTTTCCGTCGACCTTCATGGCATCCACCAAGGGCTGCATGGCCTCGATCGCCTTGTCCTTGTTCTTGCGGTCGATCAGCACCGTGCCGGCCGCGCGGAACAGGGCCCCCATAATCGGGTTGTCGGCGATCTCTTTTTTACCGACGCCTGCAATATCCCGGCGCAGCAATTTGGCCATGATGATGGCGTCTGCATTGCTTTGGTGGTTGAAGATGAACACCGCCGGTCGGTGCGACCACAGATGTTTTTCGTCCTTTACGTCCACCTTCAGTCCGGCAATGGCGCTGGTGTAGTCTGCCCAAAGGCCGGTCGTGAAGTTGCGGGCTTCGGTCAGCGAACCGGTCAAAGCCAGAATGGGAAGGCCCGCCATGGCCGACGGCACCATGGCCGAATTGGCGGCAATAGTCCGTACGATTTCGTTGAGACCCGGCGTGCCGCGGCTGCGGAAACGCACGACGGGCCAACCGCTGCGCGCGGCGACGGCCGCCAGTTTCGACGAGGGGTTCAAAATCCTCGGATAGCCGATCACTTCCAACAGCGGCAGGTCGTCATGACTGTCCGTGTAGAAGAAGCTCTCATCCATATCGGCGCCGTGGATCTCGGAATAGCCTTCGGCAGCCGTGCGTTTGCCTTGCCCCCAACAGGTGGGGCGCACCACGTCGCCGGTGAAGATACCGTCTTCCACCACAAGTTCCGTACACAAAATATCTTCGATGCCTAAATCGCGGGCGGCAGGTTCGACTTGATAACGGGTGGCCGACGACACAATCGCGACCGTATGCCCCTTCTTCTGGTGCGCTTCCACGATCGCGCGCGATTCGGGATAGACAGCACTGGCTAGGTGCTTTTCGTAGACCTCTTCGCCGAATTCGCGGAAGCTCTGTTCGCTTAGGCCCTTCATGAATTGGGCGGTGCTGGCCATGAGGGCCGAGAAACCCGTGCGGCCGATGCCGAAGTTTACGGCGGCGGCGAACTGCTCGAAGGTCTCGCGCGGGCTGATGCGGCCGCTGGTAATCCGCTCCTGCATGAATTTGGTCACTGAAAAACCGGCGATCAGGGTGCCGTCGAAATCGAAAAATGCCGCGATTTCGGGTCCGTCGGGCGAATCTTCAATTTCGGTAATAAGGTCTTTGTGGCTTACCACGGTCTGTACCCTCTGCGGTTTAGGAGTGATCGAAACGCCTACTCATCTGCTTTCCGGTCACGGCACGCTTTTCATGAGACCGGCAACAGTGTACTTCATCCTGACGCAACTGTCAGTGTGGAGATGGTATCAACCAATTGGTTTGCAGCCCGGCAATATTGAGTTGCAGCCAGAAGGGTGGTACCCGCCCGCCTCACCAGAGCCGGAGCTAGACCTCCTCCCGAGGGTCTGATTTGACGTATTGTTATGCAGAAAACATAGAAAAACGCTGCGTTAGCTGTCAAGGTTGGATCGCTCTCCACCCTGCCTGATACGCCACACCCGCTAAGGAATTCGTTAATGATCTCGGACAGATTTACGTTTACGTCAAAGGCAGATGGTTTGGCCGTCGCCGTTAATCGCTGGGCGCCGGATGCGCCGCCGCGGGCCGTCGTTCAAATCGCCCACGGCATGGCGGAACACGCGGATCGATATGCGCGTTTTGCCGCCGCCCTGTGCGATGCCGGTTATGCCGTCTATGCCAATGATCACCGGGGCCATGGCAAGTCGGCACCCGGTCCGCAGGCGCTGGGCGATTTCGGCGCGCCGGGATGGCCTGGCCTGGTAGCCGATATGGTTCAGCTCTCGGAACAGATCAGGGACAAAGAAAGTGGCCGACCCTTGGTCCTCTTCGGCCACAGCATGGGGTCTTTCGCCGCTCAGCAATATGTGCTGGACCATAGCGGGTTGATCGACGGCCTCATTCTGTCCGGTTCCTCTGCTGTGGATCAGCTGGCAGTGCTGGCTGCGTCCGGTGCCGACGTGTCTTTCTCCGGCTTCAACGCCGCTTTCGAGCCGGTGCGCACGGATTTCGATTGGCTAAGCCGCGATCCGGCCGAGGTCGACGCTTATGTGGCGGATCCTCTGTGCGGCTTCGAAGTGGCGCCCGAGAGCATGATGAGTTTGATGATGGCCGGCGAACGATTGGCCGACCCGGCGGCCATCGGTCAGATCCGAAAAGATCTGCCGGTGCTGGTGTTTTCGGGCGCCTTGGACCCGGTGCACGGCAATCTGGAATTTCTGAAACTGGTGGTGAGCCGGTATCGTGAAGCGGGGCTCCAAAAGCTCTCGACCAAATATTATGATGAGGGGCGGCACGAAATGCTGAACGAAATAAATCGCGCCGACGTGACCGCCGATTTTCTCACCTGGTTACAAAATAACGTGGCGTGATACACCCGCCGTCTCACCAACATAAAGAAAGGCCCCAACCCATGAGCCTCGTATTCTACGACTGTACGCCGGCGCCAAGCCCCCGGCGCGCGCGCATCCTGCTCGCCGAAAAAGGTATCGAGTATGAAAACGTTCAGGTGGATCTGGGCAATCGGGAGCAGTTGGGCGAGGAATACCAGAAGATCAATCCGTTTTGCACGGTGCCCGCTCTGAAGCTGGAGGACGGTACGGTGCTGACCGAGAATTCGGGTATTGCCGCCTTCGCCGAAGCCTATAAGCCGGACCCGCCTCTGTTGGGAAGCACCCCGGCCGAGAAAGGGCTGGTGGCAACGTGGAACAGTAAAGTCGAGGGGGAGGGGCTGGCGGCCATTGCCGAAGTCTTGCGAAATTCCTCCAAAGGCATGCAAGACCGCGCCATCACCGGACCTGTCAACTATGCGCAGCTCCCTGAGCTTGCGGAACGTGGACGCCAACGCATCGAGAATTTCTTCAATATGCTGAACGTGCGGCTCAAAGGCAGAGACTTCATAGCGATCGACACTTTCTCGGTGGCCGACATTACCGGACTGGTGGTGCTTGATTTTGCCAAATGGATCAAAACCGGGCCGAAGCCGGAACATGAAGATTTGAAACGCTGGTACGACGCCGTGTCGGCCCGGCCGAGCGCTAAGGCATAGCCGCGCTTAATCGCCTTCGGGCATAACGGAGGAATGGTGCGCGACGATGATCCAGTCGTCGCCGCCCGAGGCGGACGGGCGGCGTTCATAGGTGAAGGAAAAGCGTACATTCACCGAGACGCGGGTGCCATCTTCCGCATCCAGATTAAAACGATAAATCCCCGCATTTGAGGCCAATTGGTCCGTGACTCGGATGTTCGATTCGACCATGCTGGCGATGGGGCGCCGTGCACAGAACGACTCGAAGTAGTCTCCGATCTCTTCATGGTTGTGGCGGACTTGGTTCGATAATGTCGGCAGCAGCACCGCGTCCGGCGCATAGAGCTTCACCACCTCTTTGTAATCGGCGGTTGCAAGCGCGTCCTTCCATTTGTGGAAAAGGGCGCCGATTTCTTCGGGTGTGCTCATACGCTTGGCTCTAAAAGGGGAGTTGTGCTCGAATTGCTGTGCATTATTCTGATTTTTTTACATATTGAAAGCTCAATCGGGAGAGGCTGGCGTGACTGCCACGGAAAAGCCGGATAACACAAGCCCGCTGTCCGAGGCGGAGCCAGCACTGGAGCGCGATCAGGTTAAGTGGAATCCGGTTAACCGTCCGATCGCGCGACCAACGGTGACTCGTAGGCATGATCATGTTTCCGAGAAAAATGATCATGCCTTAGTCAGACGCGCTCTGACCTATCCGTTCGATCTTGCCGAGGGATCGTTTGTCCTGTGCGCAGGTGATATTTTTCCCTTGGTCGCCGCCGATGTTGAAGATCCGCGAAACAGCCGGATTGTGGTGAGCGAGAAAATTCATTCGTTAGCGGATGAATTTACCCGCCGAATCGGTCACCCGATGGCAAAAGCTGGCTGGGTGCCTGTTCTTGCCAGTGGATCGAATGCGTCGCCCGTCCGTCTTCTGGAAAAGTTTGGAGATGTGCCGGGTGCCACGGTGCTGGTTGTGAAAGGGGCCGTTACGCAATTGGTGTCCGTCTATTCGGCGCATATCACCCGGTACGGCTCGATTTCGGCAACGCTTCAGCATGTGGAAGGCGCCCGCGCCCATGTTTTCTGCCTGCTCGTGCCGCAAACGCTGTTGCCTCTGCTGCACAAGTCCGAGGCGCTGGGCATGAACTACGATTTCTATCGCCTGGAGGGGGCTCAGTTTGAAACTCAGGAAGGGGCCACAATCGGCGATCTTCACGCTTATCTCAGCCGGTGGGGCAGCCTTCAGATTGACGGTCAAAATGTCGGCCTGGCAGCATTCCGGGCGGCCGGTGTTACGGGACCAGTCATGGCGCAGGGCGACGTGATGGCCCGGGTGCATGGGTTGCTTTCCCCGGGTGAGACGTTGCATCGATTTATCCTTACCAACATCAAAGATGACGCACTAAGAAAGCAGCGCATCAAGCGGCTGTCCCGTGATCACGCGCAGCCGGTCGCTGCCGACTTTTTCCGTCGGATCGATTGATCCGAGAGCACGTCGGAGTTTTGGGAGCGTGCGTGCCGAGCGATGGAGTTTGCGCTGCGTGGTGCCGCGAAGCATTTTTCTCGCTCAAGTTCAATTGGTGGCCAAGTAGTGCTCGGGCTTGCCGTAGCTCTCATTCGTATTTCGTTGAAAACTTTGCTCTTTTCAGCGACTATCTAAGGTAGAGCTGACTATGGGGTGGTGTCGGTCGGGGGGGTGCGATGCGTTTATTCAGTCCATCAGAGTCTGTTCCCCGTTTTGCGGTGTCGGACTTGGCGTCAAATCCGCCGCCGAAAGCGCTTGCGCGCCGAAAACACGACGTTTTCCTCAGTCACTCGGACGCTGACACAGACGACATTGTTGCCAAACTCATACTGCTTCTTGAGGACAAGGATGTCGATCTTGTGAATATGCACAAGTTCTCAGCGTCTTATGATTGGAACCGCCACATCAAGGAACTCATCCTAGACAGCAAGGTTTTCATTGTTATCTGGACGCCTAATTCGATCGAATCGAGCGAAGTCCAAGGTGAGGTGGAAGCGGCATTTGCATTGTGGGCCGATGCTTTCCCAGATCGCAAAACGGAGACGAATATTATTCAACTGCGCTCTGGAGTCTCAGTAGATCAGATTCCTATTATTAAGGCGCGCAACTTGCCCATGCTCGACATTACGGATTGGAAGGGGGGTGTTGATAATCCACAGATAAAGCGGTTGCTTGACAGCTTGTCGTTTCTACTGGGTAAAAATCTTGGTACAGATCAATATGTCGGTGACATTAGCCGGAAAGATCGTAGGAATTCTGTACGGGAGTTTGTCCGGCTCATCCAAGCAGATTTAGAACGTATCGACACCGAATTTCGGTGGTCGGACCAGTCATATACTCCGTTAGAAGCTGTCTTTGAGCTTGACCCCGTAAGTGCGCGTCGTCATGGGCAAAAGCGCGGCAAGGCAAAACTTGTCGACAAGATATTAGAGATGTCCCGTGAGAAGTTCTTCTTTATCAAGGGGGACCCAGGCTCGGGAAAAAGCGTTGCGCTCAGAAACCTTTGTCGGCGTTATCTTCGAAACATCAAGGATCCGCGCAGCGTAACCAGGCAAACTCCTATTCCGATATATATCAACCTTAAGGAATGGATTATGCCCCCGGATTGGACGCCCGACGATCCAGTGCCTACCAACGCCCTTTCCGATTTTGTTGTCTCTCATCTTTTAGGAAGCGAAAGCCGCGCAAGCTGTGATGTCAGGCTTCTGCGGGTGTTCTTCAAAGAAAAATTCGAGGAGTTTGCGAATGACGGCAAGCTAATCTTTGTGTTTGATTCCTTTGATGAAGCCCCAGCAATTCTCGATGCGGGCACCCGCCCGGATGTGATTGACGAACTTTCCCAAGCAATTTGGAACTTCATTCATAACCGTAAGTACACCCGCGGTGTGCTTGCATCGCGTGTTCAACGTGCGCCTCGATTCAGACGTCATACGCCCCCCGTCCAACTCACCGTCCGCCCATTCGATGAACGGTTGATCCAGGAATTTATGGGAAAATGGGGCGGGCTGCCCGAAAGGATTTTGAACGATTTGTTCAATAATCGACCGGACCTCCTTGTGCTCGCACGGAATCCTTTTACAGCGAACCTGATAGCAGAGTATGTATTCAATCGTAATAATCTGCCTACGGATCGAGCTATACTTTACGAGGATTTTGTTGAGAAGCGGATCAGTAAGCTTGAATCAAAACTCAAACCCAGAAACCTGGATACCGAAACCGTCGTTGCGGGCGCGATCGAGATCGCTCATTTGATATTTCAAGAAAGCAAGTTTGGCCTTGAGCTACCGGTTGGGTTTATCGAAGAAAGCCTGCCTCACATTCGCGCCCGGGAAATCTGCGACATACTTGTGGAGGCGCGCATTGCACGGATGGGCAGCTTGGATCAGATGAAGTTCAGCTTTGTCCATCGCCGTTTTCACGAATACTTCATCGTGCGATATCTCGAACAGAATCGCGATGTAATCGATCTGTCTTGGATTCCGCATGATAGGCGCTGGCGGGAACCACTTGTTCTCTATGCGGAGATTGCAGAAACCCGTGAAGCCCGGCGGATCGCTGTATATTGCTGGACGCAAATCTCCGAAGGTTTTGATGATCATGATGTTTCTTACCGTCATCCTGACTGGATCAAAAAACTATATTGCCTTCGCTTCCTTATTGATTCTTTTTCCCGCCGCGTCGATGCAATTGAGCCGATTCAAGAAAAGCTCGGAGATTTTGTAGATAGGTGCTTCAAAAGTGGGGAAGCTGTTACAAAAAAACAAGCGGTGGAAGCAATCGGGCTGCTTTCACCAGATGCTTGCGAGCGAGCGCTGTATCTCTCAATGGAATACGGAGATGCTTGGGTCCGACAGACCGCCATTGAATCTTGCAAACTCATTCCTGAGCTGAGATCAAGCATGGTCCGAATGATCAATCGTCATTTCTTGGATATGGAGGACTTGACTTTTTTGGATAGGTCAAGTGGCGAATATGAGAGTTTTGCTCTGATCGATAGGTTTTATCCGGTATCAGACTTCATTCGCGCTCGCGCACGACATTTGCGTTACTTCTACCCGGCAGCAATAGCCGGCATGCTTGTCAATAGCTATGCGCTATTTGTTGGCTTCATGGCAACATTTTCGGTGTTGCTTGACGCTTTGACAGGAGACGCAGAGTTGGAGCGGATGACCAACAACTTCCGACGAGCATTCTCGTTGTGGTATGTTATTTTCGCTGGTGGACTCTTAGCGCTGGCTTTCATCACGTTTAGTTACTCGGTTTTGCCCGAAACGGTCACTGATCCCATAGATCGAGTTTTCGCGATTTTTCACCAAGAATCGGATGGGGGACAAGAAACATCACAACCAGAGGCCGGCGTGCAAGCGATGCTGGAGCAAATCACCATCGGTTGGACCGTTCTTTCATTGTCCTTGTTGGGTTTTGCGTGGGACGCCATGGGATGGCCCCTCTCGGACTACATCGACCCCCTTTACCCTTTTTTTGCTGTTTGGTTGATCGTTTTATGGTTTGCCAGACCGCGTCTTTGGGCGTCTGAACTTGGGACAGATGTCTGGGGGAGACTTCGGGGGTTTCTCGGACTACGACAAGCGGCTACCGGCCTGTTAGGCGTGGTCATCATTGCAATTGTGTTTCTCTTGATCATTCTGCTGATGCAAGCCATTGCCTATCTTTACAGATTGGTGTTCGGAGACTCCGGTATCGGTCAGATTCTTTTGGCTGTGGTCGTGATTCTCTTAATGGCGTTTGTGTTTGTTGTACCTACAGCATCCCATGCGAAAAAATGGGTGCATGATCGGCGATGGTTGCGTAATTCGATCGCCGCTAACAACACAATCAGAAGCGCCATTGCGGCGAACTACCTTGAATTCAAGCTAGAATCAAAAGCGTTAACGTATTTGGATTGGCTTTCGGAAAATGTGCTTGAAGTCACTGGGGAATGGCCGAATGATAAACTACCTCGGAAAATCGGCTTCGATCGTGCCAATGGAGAGCTGGCGCGTCTTGAAGAACAGTGGTTGGGCCTAGACCTGCGTTAGGTGAGCGCAAACTCACGGTGGGCGTTTAGTGTCTCCGCAGCATTCCGGCAAAGAAGATGCGGGTTCTTCTCGGAATTCCCAATTGGCAGTGTTTAGCTTTTCGGCAATGCGCGTGCCGAGCGATTGAGTTTGCGCTGCGTCCAAAGATACAGAAATATGCAATATGACTAGAATGAAAAGCCGACAGGTGTTGGGCGGCGGTCGCCTCGCCGGCCGTCTACGCGTCTCATCAATGGAAAAATCGCCTATGGAAGGAAGAAACAATGGCCACACCGGATTTCGTCCGCACACCAGACGAGAACTTCGAGGACCTGCCCGATTTTCCTTATGCGCCGAACTATGTGGAATGGAACGGTTTGCGCCTGCATTATGTGGATGAGGGTCCGAAGGACGCGCCTATTGCCCTGTTGATGCATGGCGAGCCGGATTGGGCCTATCTGTACCGCAAAATGATCCCGCCGCTTCTTGCCGCGGGGTATCGGTGCATTGCGCCGGACTACATCGGCTTCGGGCGCAGCGACAAGGTGATCGACGATAACTGGTATGTGATCGAACGCCATTGCGAAAGCATGACCCATCTTATCACGGCGCTCGACCTGAACGACATCACCATCTTTGTGCAGGATTGGGGCGGTCCCATCGGGTTGCGGCAAGTCGTCGACATGCCGGAGCGGTTCTCGCGGCTGGTCATCTTGAACACCTGGCTCCATCATCAGGAAATGGAATACAGCGACGGTATTCGTCAGTGGCGGGACAATGCCACGAATCCGTTTTGGCTGATTATGACCGATGGCGACTTCCCCTGCGGCAAGATTATGTCCTTTGCCCGGTCGCGGCAGGTGGGCGATCCGGCGGCCATTGTCGCGGCCTACGAAGCGCCTTTCGCCCATGCCGGCAAATCGAAAGCCGGGGCACGCCGTTTCCCGTGGTGCATCCCCAACTGGGAGCCCGAGGCCGGAAATGCGGACCAACAGGAACGGTGTTTCAAAAGGCTGCCCGAACTGGGCCTGCCGGCACATGTGATTTTCGGGGCGGACGATCAGGTCTTTAATGTGGCCTGGGGGCAGAAATGGGCATCCATGATTCCCGGGGCCAGTTTCGATTCTATTCCGAATGCGGGGCATTTCGTCCAAGAGGATGCAGGCGAAGAAGTGGTGGAGATTTTCCTGAAACGGTCGCGTGGAGGGTAACGAGCGCGGGCCATGAAAAAAACACTGGCAGGATACCGCGATAAAATCAGTGTACGGCCCGGCGATACCGTACGGTTCATGGTGCACAGCGCCGACGGTGCGCCTTTTGAGGCGGATCTGGTGCGCATTGTGCATGGCAGCCGCGAGGAAGGGTCGCCCGGCCTGATCTTGGAAGAGGTCGCGGTGCCTTTTGCGGGGCGGTACGACGGACAGGTGCAGCCGATAAACTGCGGGTCGTGCGCGTTTATCGAAGCGGAAGGGGCGGTGGCGCCGCTCCCGAACTTTTCCTTCGGATGTGCTGTGTTTCCCACACTGATCAACGGTCAGATCCAAGCGATCATGGGTACGGCTGGCAATGCGGGTGGTGTCAGCCTTGTCGTGAACGCGGCCGGCCATCTGGCGGCGCTGATGGACAAAGGGATGCCGGCGCTGGACCAGCCGCTTCCTGTCGGCCGCTGGAGCTTTGTGGGCCTGTCCTATGACAGCGGTGCAAAGTCTATGCGCTTGTTCCAGGTGCCGTTGCCGGTCGGCGCCGCGGACGGGGCACCGCTCGCCCGTGATGCCGTATCGGTGGACTCGTTGGATCTCGCGCCCTTCGTTCCGGATCAAACCGCCTTCGCCGCGATTGGCGACGACATGTCCACGGTGCATCATTTCAATGGCCGGATCGATTCTCCGCGCCTGATGGGGACCGCACTGACCGAAGACGCCGTGGTCAACCGGATTAAACAGGCGGATCCCCAGGCCACAGATCCGGATATTGTGGGCTTTTGGGATTTTTCGACCGGCATAGGTGCCGACACCTTTTTGGACCTGTCGCCGAACAATCTGACGGGCCGCTTTAAAAACCTGCCCACAGGTGCCGTCGCCGGGTTTCGCTGGACGGGCGAGGCTCAGGACTGGAAGGCCGCCCCACAGGAATATGGCGCGGTCCATTTTCATGACGACGACATGTACGACATGGGGTGGGCGCCGTCTTTCAGTTGGACCGTCCCGGCAGGTACGCGCAGCGGCGCTTATGCGGCGTGTTTGCGAAAAGGCGACGAGACCGACTATGTGACTGTCTTCGTCATTCCGGAACGTACTGCAAAGAAGGCGCCCGTGGGCTTCATCGCCTCCACCGCAACATATCTAGCGTATGCCAACGAAACCATCACCATGCGGCTGCAGCGTGTGCTTTACGGGCGTGATCTGAACTTGACGCCGGAAATGCAAATGCTGATGGATGTGCCCGCATTCGGCTTCTCTCATTATGATGAGCATACGGATAAAAGCGGTATTCATTATTCGTCCTACCTGCGTCCGATCATGAATCTGCGCCCCGATGTACGCATGTGGTCGTTTAACGCGGACACCGCAATCCTCCATTGGCTGGAACAAGGTGGGTGGGACTATGACGTGATCACCGATCACGATATTCATCGTGAAGGCGTGTCGTTGCTCGACGGGTATCGCACATTGGTCACGGGTACCCATCCGGAATATTTGTCGACCGAGATGTTCGACAGCTTCGAGGCCTATCTCGCCCGGGGCGGGCGGTTAATGTATATGGGCGGCAACGGCTTCTATTGGCGGGTTGCATTTAGTGATGCCTGGCCGGGTGCTATGGAAGTGCGCCGTGCGGAAGATGGCACACGCGCCTGGATCGCCGAACCGTGCGAGTATTATCAAGCCTTTGACGGCCAATATGGCGGGCTGTGGCGCCGGAACCGTCCGCCGCCCAATCAATTGGTGGGCGTCGGGTTTGCGGCACAAGGCTTTCAAGATTCTCGGCCCTATCTGCGTACCGATGCCGCCGACGATCCGCGTGTGGCATTTATGTTCGACGGTGTGCCGGACAAGGTCATCGGCGATTTCGGATTGCGCGGTGGAGCCGCCGGTGGGGAAGAGATCGACCGCTATGACGAACGCCTAGGGTCTCCGTCTCACGCGCTGGTGGTGGCAAGTGCCGGCAACATGCCACCCGACATGTTGCGGGTGAAAGAAGAATTTCTGTCCACCCAGCCGCTGAGGCCCGACAAAAATGTTCGCGCCGATCTTACGTTCTTTGAAACACCGTCCGCCGGTGCGGTTTTTTCCACCGGGTCGATCGCTTGGGCCGGTTCGCTGTGTCACAACGGCTACGATAACAATGTAGCCATGCTGACGACCAATGTGCTCAATCGGTTTGTCGCGGAAGAACCTTTTGCGATGCCCTAAAGGCGAGTGCCGCGCAAAGCGACACCGGCCACGGGGTCGTCCGTGGACGGTGTGTTGCCTCCAGAGTCTGGGGCCTGCGCCAGCACAGCGCCCGGCAAAAGCACTTTGGCGGTGAAACCGCCCCCCTCCGGCAGTGTTAAGCGAAGCGTCCCACCATGGAGATCCACATGGCGTTTGGTCAGGAACAAGCCCAAGCCGGAGCCTTCATGCGTTCTGGACAAGGTGGAATCCGCTTGGAAAAAGGCTTCGGTCAGCCGGTCCAGCAGGGCCGGGTCGCAGCCTACGCCGCTATCCGCCACGGAAATTTCCACATCGCTGCTGGCAATGTCTGCCGATACGGTGATGTTTCCGCCGTCGGCGGTAAACTTCAATGCGTTCGACAACAGATGAATGAGCACCTGTTTTAAGAGGCGGTAGTCGGCGCGCACATTGGGCAGGTGTCCCAGATTTTCCACGGTCACGGTCCTGGGCGATGCGGAGATTTGTTCGCGGAAATGGACCAGGCAGCCCGTCACCAGTTCTTGGAGGTCCACTTCGCTTGGGTCCAGCTCGACCTCGTCGGAATCGAGCCGCGACACTTCCAAGATGTCGTTCACCACGCCCAGCAATCTCTGACCGCTTGCCCGAATGTCGCGCGCATAATCGAGATATTTGTCGTTTTCGATCGGGCCGAACAATTGGTGCTCGTAGATTTCGGAAAAGCCGATGATCGCATTCAACGGCGTGCGCAGTTCGTGGCTCATATTGGCGATCAACTGAGTCTTCGCCTCACTGGCTTGGATGGCGGCGTCCTTGGCTTCCTTCTCGGCTGCCTCCAGCCGTTTCCGGGCCGTCACATTCCGAAGGGAGTAATGGTGAAGCGTTTCGACGGTGTCGCCTGCCGCATTGCCGCGCGCGGATGGTGGACTTTGAATAGCGTTGCCAACAATTTCGAGTACTCGTTCGCCACCGTCATGGGGAACTATGAATTCGCTGGAAATGGGATGGATGTGCTGCTCCTCATGGGTTTCGTCCCGCAGCGCTGCCCCGTCATGCCTTGGAAAACCCGGTACGATCGTTGCGAGATCCCGGCCGTTCAAATCGCTGTCGGAAACTTCTAAAAGGGTGGCAGCCTGGTCGTTGCTCATGACCACCTTGCCGGAGGCGTCGGTGACAACAATGCCGTCGGAACTATCCTGGACAACGCGTGCCATCAACGCCTGCTGGCGTGCGGCGGCACGCTGTGCCGTAATGAGATCAAGGGCCCGCTGCTCGGCTTCAAACCCAAGCCGGTAGAGGATGCATAACAGTTGAGCGGTCAAAATAGAAGCCGTCTGTAGGCTGATCGGTGCATAGATCTGCAACAGCACGGGAACGAAAATCGTCACGTTAAAGACGATGAAATGGGTCGCCATGCTGGCGCGCCATGTACAGCGACGGCTGGGTTGACATAACAGGAGGATGACAAAAAAGGCGGCTGCTAAGGACAGCGCTGGGCGGGGTTTCACCAAGGTGCGGCCTTGGACAATGCTTTCATAGCTCAGAGCGTGAATGATCACGCCCGGCATCAGGACGTAGACGGGGGCGGCAAACTGGTCGCCCAATTCAAGCGCCGTTGCGCCGATCAAGATATGACGGTCCTTGACGAGGTCAGGGTCGAACGTGCCGTTCAGCACATCCCAAAAGGAAATGCGCTCGATGGTGGACGCTTGAATGCCGAAATCGATCCAAAACGAGTCCGTGGCGCCGTACGGGGTGCCCGCCAACAGTGCGTGTACGGACTGTCTGTAGGCGTCCGCGACTGAAAATCCGTAATAGGCGCGGCGCACTTGCCCGTTCGCCTCGGGAATGAAATTCACGCTGGCGAAAACTGCATTGTCCTGAAACGCCACATTGGGCCGAGTCTCGACAAATTCTCTGTCTCTCGACCGCCCGGTAAAGGGCTGCAGAAATGTTGGCAGCACGACCGTGCCATCGGCGCGGGAAATCGCGTCCGCCAGGGCCGCATCGCCGGAAGGTGTAGACCGGCCGCTGAAGTTCACGTCGAACAGGATGAGCCGAGCACCCGCCGTCCGCAGCCAGTCGATGGCCCGGGCGTAATGCTCCCGCGGCCAGGGCCACTGGTCCAACTGTTTCAGGCTTTGGCTGTCGATGGTGACGACTGTGATGCTGTCGGTTGCCGATCGGGTAATCCAGCCGAACCGTTGATCACTAAGCTCGCGCTCGAGCGGTGCCAAGAAACCGCTGCTTGAAAGGGCCCAGAGAATGACGAACAAAGTGGCGGACGGGATCAGCCGCGACCGCAAGGCTGCAACCGCGCCGCTTAAGGACCGGACTTTGTCCGTATCAGCCACCCCCGAGGCCATCTTGTGATGTGCCGGCTAGGGCGTCTTGCCGTTGCACGACGCCATCATTCTAGTCATCTTCGACTTCAGGGCCGTCATCGTCTATGTCGTCCATGTCGTCTAGGTCGTCGAGGTCGAGATCCAGGTCGTTGCCGGGATTGCCGTTGCCATTACCATTGCCGCCCGTATTGGGGTTGCTGGCAATGGTTGTGGCGATGTTGGACACGGCACTTGAAATGGAGGATACCGCTGCACCGTCTCCGGCGCTGGCGCCTGCCGATGCGGTGCTGGTGGTAAACCCGCCCGATCCCGAGATGTCGTCGTCATTGCCGTTGCCGTTGTCATCGGCGTCGAAATCGTCGTCGCTGTCTCGCAGATCGTCGATGTCGCCGAGCTGATTTTCAGACAAACCCTCCGGACCTTGGACCAAACCGTCGGTCAGCTCGGCCATATTGAGGGGGCCGGAGTCGATTTCGGTTTCGATAACAAAGCCGCGTCCCGAATCTTCCAGCTCGAATTCGAAATCGGCCGGGGAGGCTTCGGCGGTGATTGAGGGCGTGTCGATGTCATTGGACAAGTCTGCGCGCTCCAAGTCGTCGGCAAACCCGGATGGGGCCGGCGCACTGCCCGGCGTCTTGCCGCTGCGTTGAGTAGGGCCGGCGCCCGGCGTATCGATCTGCAGTCGATCCGGCCGCTTGGTCGAAACGCGGGCCGACGAACCGGCCTCGACCATGCCGGTCATGTTCCCGTTGGGCGTCGATACTTCGACCAGGCCTTCGGAAACATGGACGGCATGAATGTCAGCGTTGGCCGTAACGGTAAACATGGTGCCTTTCACCACAGCGGCCAGGTAGGGTGTTTCCACCTTGAAATGCTTGTTCGGTTTTTTGTCGACCTTATAGAGCATGGTGCCCATGTCTTGCAGAATGCGGGTAAGGCCTTGGGTTTCTTGCGCCGGCAGGGCCATGCGCGTGTTCGGCCCGACGACAATTTCCTGATCGCCGCGCACCAATGTGATACGCCCGTCGCCGCCGGTTGTGAGCGTTGCGCCCGGCGCCAGCACGTGCCGAGCCGACACGAGCTTCGGTGTAAGGAAGTTTTCGGTGACGCGGGCTGCGCCGGACACCTCCACAACGGTCCAATGGCCGTCGGATGCCTGGGCGTGCATGCCGGGTAGTAAAGAAAACGCTAGAAAGACAATTGCCGAAAGAAAGACGTGACGCATCACGATAGCCCCCCAAGATACTCAGCAAGCAGAGCAAAAACTCGACATCGAGTTAATCGCCCGCATAGGATGCCTGTACATCGTTCAGACTAATTAAATCTTGTTTATCAATAGTAAATTGATCCGTGTACCTGTATAAATAAGCGCACGAAAAACGGGAGAAGGTTCAGACTTGATTTAGGAATAATGCCGTATCTTGCGCGCAAGGCGGGAACCGCAGGCAATTCCATCAGTGAATGGTTGTTGCGCGCGCTAAGGTTAATCAAAGTGGGGTTTGGGCTGTGAGAGTTTTTGCGACGCACCTGTTGTTTGCGCAATTGGCTTTTTCTTCCGCTTACGCACAAAGCCTTGAAGATGTCGAACGGCGTTTGCCTCTTGATCGGTCGCTTGAACGTGGAATCGAAGACAGGCCCTTGCCGGTGCCCGATGTGGAAGATGAGGCGGATGCGGCGATCACCGAGGAATCTCTCGTCCTTGCGTCGGTTTCCGTTGTCGGCTCGTCTGTCTTTTTGCCCGAAGACTTTGCGCCTTTTTATGAAGAGTTCTTGGCCCGTAGGATCACCACAAGCGATCTTGCGCTCATAGCGGAGCGCATCACCGGTTTTTATCGCGACAACGGCTACTTCCTTTCCCGTGCCGTGGTGCCGCCGCAGCAAGTGTCGGGGGGCGTGGTCAGGATTCAGGTGGTCGAAGGCTATGTTTCCGACGTGGCATTCGACAATCCCGTGCCGCCGCGTGTCGAGAAGCTGCTCGGCCGGGTGTCGGAGCAGCGCCCCCTGAAGCTTTCGGCCTTGGAAAAAGCGCTCTTGCGCGTCAACGAGTTAAGTGGCGTCAAGCTTGTGAGCACACGCCTGGAACCGGATCTCGATGATTTTTGGCTGCCCACCGGCTGGTGGCCGTCGTGGAGATGGACGCGTTTGAAGGTAGCCTGTTTATCGACAACCGGGGAACGGCGGAAGCGGGCGAAATCCAGTCCTATCTTAGGGGGGCGGCAAACTCCGTTTTGTGGACCGGGGATCAGCTCTCCGCCGGTGTTTTCACGATCCCCGGGGAGCCCCAAGAGCTGATCTTCGGTGAAATGTCTTATGCGGTGCCGTTCAACCGGTGGGGGACGACGATGGTTCTTTATGGGGCCGTGTCGCGGGTCGATGCGGGCGCATCGCTTGCGGACTTCGACACGGAAATTCAAAGCCGCCGCATGTCGGTGAAGCTGGTTCATCCGTTCCTGCGCAAGAAGAATGTGCTCTTGCGCGGCGAAGTGGGGTTCCAGGCCCGGCGGATCGAAGAAGAAGAACTGGGTGCGATGGTGTTCGAAGACCGCTTGCGTATCCTTCATGGGGGGTTGCTGTACCGGCACAAGATCTGGAACGGCAACACCAGCGCTTATGTGGAAGTTTCCCAGGGCTTGAAGTTGTTCGACGGTTCCGTGCGCGGCACCGGGCCGCTGTCACGGCCGGATGCGGACGGCACGTTTACGAAATTCGAAGCACGTCTGTCCCGTTATCAGAATATCGGCCGCTTGTTCGGCTTGTATCTGGCCGGACGCGGACAGCTTTCCGATGACGCTCTGTTGTCGTCAGAAGAATTCGGCGTGGGCGGTGCCCAGATCGGCCGCGCCTTCGACTACTCGGAAATCACCGGCGACGATGGCGTCTCCGGTCTTGCAGAGCTGCGCTTTGGCGCGAACCCACCCGTGCCGCAGGTGGATTTCGCCCAGCTCTTCGGGTTCTACGATGTGGGCTCGGTGTGGAACGAAAACACCACGCCGGAGCGGCGGCAGGACACCCTGTCTTCGGCGGGCGTGGGATTCCGGATTACCTTTCCCAAGTCCGTGCGCGTGAAGTATGAGGCTGCCCGTCCTCTGACGCGGGTGCCGTTTACCCAAGACGATAAAGACTGGCGTCACTTTTTTTCGGTTTCTGCGGCGTTCTAACCAAACACACTTCAATTTTCGGCGCTTTGCCTTATTTGTTTAACGAAGCGGCGCTACCACAGCGGCGTTTTTGGGTCAGTGCTGTATCGAGTCCCCTCGTCTCCCGGCGTTGGGTCATTCGTGCTGCTGTGCCCAGCCATTACGACCTCACAGTACGAAGGATTGATCGATGATCGACTTACCCGCCTTGCCCTACGCCAAAAATGCCCTGGACCCGCATATGTCCGAACGGACATTCGATTTCCACTACGAAAAACACCATGCGGCTTATGTGAACAATGTGAATAACATGATCCGGGACACGGCCCTGGAAGGGAAGTCGATCGAAGATATTGTCGCCGATGTGGCCGGCGACGATCATCGCGCCGGGCTGTTTAACAATGCCGCTCAGGTGTGGAACCACACTTTCTTCTGGAATTCTCTGTCGCCATCCGGTGGCGGTGCCCCCAGCAGCGAGATCGGCAAACGTATTGACGCGGATTTCGGCTCTTACGAATCTTTTCGGGAAGCGTTTTCACAAGCGGCCATCACCCAATTCGGCAGCGGCTGGGCCTGGCTGATCGATGACGGCGGCAAGCTGGATGTGGTCAAAACGGCCAATGCCGACACGCCGCTTGCTCATGGCAAGAAAGCGCTGTTGACGATCGACGTGTGGGAACATGCCTACTATCTGGATTATCAGAACAAGCGGCCGGTCTTTATCGACGCTTATCTCGACCATCTGGCGAATTGGGAGTTCGCGGAGCAGAACCTGACGGCCTAAAGCCGGTCAGGAGCCGTCGCGCAACAGCCCGCGATAAAGTTGTTGTAGGGCGGCGTCATAAGATTCGAGTGCGGCGTCGGGATCGTCGGATTGGGCGATCCCCATGCCCGCTTGCATCAGCGCACCACAGATTAACTGTGCGATCGGTTCCAGGGGGCGCGGCGAAATGAACTTCTCATCGACCAAATGCTCCAACGCGTGCATAAGAAAAAAGACGTAAAGGGGCTCTTGCAATTCGCGCCAACGGCCGATGCCGAGCACGGCAGGCCATATTGGCCCGCGCATAAAAAAGGCCGCGCCTGTTTCGGGCGCGGCCAGTTCAGAGGAGAGAGGGGAAGAAAAGTTGGCGGCTTACCCGTAATAGAAGACTTCTTTGATCACCTTGCCGTCGGCCCAGGTGCGTACCGCGACTTGGTGGTAACGCAGATCGCCATTGTCCTTGTGGGTGTAATCCATGAACCATTGCGAAAACGACGTGTTCCCGCTGACCGCGGTGGCGACCACATCGATCTTCCGCAGTTCGGTGACGCTGGCGAAGAAGGCTTTTTCCCGATCGCGATTGGCATCCTTGCCGACGGTTGGGGTTTGTTCGTTTTCCTGCATGACGACGGTGTCGGCGTAGAATTTTTCGAACGCGTCCAGCGCATCGCCCCGGGCGATCATGGCATTCAGTTCGGCGTCCAGGGCGGCAATGTCTTGAGTGGTCATTTTAGTATCTCCAGCGGTTTGAAGGGGCGGACATCGCTGTCCGGTTATGTTCATGACCAGGAGATAGGAGTAATTTCATGAGAAATAATACGCGCAGAAGACAACAGATAGTTCTCGATAAGAAAACAATGTGATCCTTGGTAAGCGGTGCGGGTTTCCCGTAAGCTGGCGCCACAGACGGTGGGGAGGGGACAGATGCGCCGCATTTTCTGGACAATCGGGGTTGCGTTGCTCGCAATCATCGGCGTTGGGCTCGTCTTTTTGCTGGAGGCGCATTGGGAAATCCGCTCCGTCGCGCCTGCCCTGCCGGACCGGCAGGCTATTGACGCGGCCCTGGAGGGGGCGGACGGGCCGGTTCAGATCCGCTATGTGAATACGGCCAGCCAGGGCGCCGCCGGGCGTCGGGTGATCCACCCCGCCTATGTGCTCGAATGGGCCGATGGCCGGATCTTCCTTGTCGAAGTAGGGATGGACCGCGAAGGTGCTGCGGCCTTCGGCCGGACCATGGAACGACTGCTCGGATCGGCGCCCATCGAGATCTATGGATCGGTCGCGGAACAAATGGGCGGCGACATTGAACGGGTAGCGGCCATCGCGGTGAGCCATCTACATGTGGATCACACCGGCGGTATCGCGGAAATCTGCACGGCCGCGTCCCAGCGCATTGCGGTTTTCCAGACCGAGATGCAGGCCAGCCGCGGCAACTATGTGACAGTGCCAGGACAGGCCCATTTGGACGAAGCGGCGTGCGCCGACAAGACAGTGCTGCCCACCGCGTCTATTTATCCGCTGGCGGACTATCCCGGCCTCATCGCGATTTCCGCGGGTGGGCATACACCGGGCAGCACGGTCTATGTGGCCAAAGTCGGCGGTACCTACTGGGTTATGGCCGGCGATATCGCCTGGACCGCCTATGACATTCAAAACGACATTCCGAAGCCGGCGGCCTACAGCGCCTTGGTGGTGCCCGAATACGGCGCCCGGATGGAAGAATTGCGCCATTGGCTCAAGGCGCTGGATGACGATCCGAACACCCATGTGGTGGTGTCTCACGGGGAACAGGCCCTGATCGATCACGGCATGACGCCGTATAATCGCGGCCCAAACTAAGTGATTCTAGGCGCAAACGAAACCGGCATGGTTTTCGGTCCGGAGATGAAATTGGATTCCAGCCATGCGGGCGGTTCCGTACACTGAATTTTATCCATGCGCGTGAGCACTTCCCGCAACATAGCATCGATCTCCACACGGGCAATATGCTGGCCTAGGCATACATGGGCGCCGCCGCCAAAGGCGAGGTGATCGTTCGGTGTGCGGGCGAGGTTCAGCCGGTCAGCCTGCGGAAACTGGGCCTCGTCTCGATTGGCCGATCCGTAATACATGATCACCTTGTCACCTGCCTTGATGGCTTTGTCGCCGATCTTAAAGTCTGATTTGGCGGTGCGGCGCATATAGGTTACCGGGCTGCACCAGCGCAGTAATTCTTCACGGGCGGCGGGCAACCGGTGATCCAGATCCTCCATCAGCCAGGCCAGTTGTTCCGGGTGGTCCATCAACGCCAACATGCCGCTTGCCAGCAGATTGCGCGTGGTGTCGCCGCCGGCATCTACCAGCAGCAAAAAGAAAAGCTGAAACTCAGGGTCCGTGAGTTTGCGGCCGTCGACCTCGGCCGCAAGCAGCTTGGACGCCAAGTCGTCATCGGGATGCGCCCGTTTCTGTTCGATGACCTTTGCGGCATAGCCGAACATTTGACCCAAGGCGGCCTCGGCTTCCCCTTCCCGGCGCGCTTCCGGGGACGTGTGTAGCACTTCCGTCAGCTTGTAGAGCTCGCGCCCGTCGTCCAGGGGCAGGCCCATCATTTCGGCGATAACGAAAGACGGCATTTCTCCCGCCACATCGGAGACGAAGTCGCACGCCCCGTGGTCGATCACGGCGTCGACGATCTGAGCGGCGAGCTGAGCAATGCGGGTTTGCATGCGCCCGGCCGGCTCGCGCGCGAACTCGCCCCGGATCAGGGTACGGAAGGCCGTATGCTTGGGCGGATCCATGTTCAGCATCATTTGGTACTCGCCCATCATCTGCTCGGAGCCCGGGGGCGGGTCTTGCATCATGACGGTGGGTTCCGACGAGAAGACCTGATGGTTGCGGCCCGTTTCGTAAACATCCGCATACCGACTGAGGACCCAAAACCCGGTGCCGTCGGCTTCTTCGTGCCAATAGACGGGTGCGTTTTCGCGCAGCCAGTCATATTGATCGTGGGGATGGCCCGCGGCAAAGCTATCCGGGCTGACAAGGTCAATTCTCATAGTGATCGTCTCCGTTCGCCTCCGACATATATCCAGACACGGTTACGATCGCAATGAACGGGAGTATGGGGCGGGGGGACCTACGGGGCTGCGTCGCGGCGCCGTTCGATCTCGGCTTGGGCGTTCAGGCAATAGGTGCGCGTGAACTCCCGCTGGTTGACGAACAGATACGACATCAGCTTGGGCATGAAGCCCTGCAGGGTGACCGTTTCCGTAAACACGCCCAAGGTGGTGTTGTCGTCGCGCGCTTCGAAAACCGCCTGATATTTGCCGGTGAACGCATTCTCAGCCGTCATGTCCAGCGCATAGGTCTTCAGCCGCTCGACCCGGGTTTCGGTGAATTGAATGGCGGGGCCGCGCTGCGGATACTCGATCCACTGACGCCAGCCATTATCGCGCACCATCTCTACCCGCACCACATCGGCCCGCCAACTGGCTTGCGAGGCCGGATCGGTGAACACGTCCCAAACCTCTTCCACGCTGGCATCGAACACAAAGCCGCTTTTGGCGGCGCGTTGATCCGGCAGGACCAACCACACGCTGAGTACTGCGCCGACAAGAACACCGGCGGCCAGTCCGGCAAAGAAAGGCATGCGTTGCACGTTAGGCTCCGCTCTCCTGAGCGCGTTGTTGGTCGATCCACGCGCTGTCGATGGCGAGTTTCTTCGCTACCTTATCCTTGCTGGAAACCAAGCGCCAGAAGGGAATGACGTCGGATGGGGCGGTTCCCTCATTCATGTCTTCGATCGCGGCTTCGGCGGCGATTCGAACGAAAATCGCGGTCGATACCGGGCAGGATGCGTCGCATTTGCGCCGTTTTGCGATGTCTTTCCGCATACGCTCGATTGTGCGCGTTTGGCCGTAGGGAATCTTTCGGATGTAGTCGGCGACAATTTGTGGGGTGGCCACGAACATCTTTTGACCGGCCTTAATGCCGGAAAAATCGCCCCCGAGAACGACGGTTTTTGGTTCCTTCTTCTGAGCCAGTTTTTCCCGTGCTGACTTTGCCATGATGAGCCCTCCATATTTCCTCTCTGCCTAACACAGCGCGCCATAGGCTAGAATAAGGGTGGATTTTTCTTAATGGTTTCAGAGGGATAGGACGGCTTGCGCCGAACCGTGTGTCAATTGAGTGTCGTCAGCCGAGATGATCGTCAGCCGGCCAGAGCTGACTGTTAAGTGGCGGGTGATGTATCTAACAGGTCAAGGCGCACGGGAATCCGCGCCGCGGCGTCCCCTGACAGGGCGACGATCCAGTCGGCTGATCCGTACTTCTCGGCGTATTTTTTGTTGATGACCTCGATAACGTCCGGGTCGGTCACGGGCACCGCGCGCCGCGTAGAGGTTTTGCCGTTACGCGAATATTCGACCCGGGGGTTTTGGCCGATCCGCAGATACCAGCCCTTTTTGTCATGGCCGGTGCGCAGCCACTCCGCGCCGTCGTGATCGACGACCCATAGCCGGGTTTCATGGGGCGTGTTGCCGGCATCATAGGTGGTAATCACAACCACTTCGCCGGACTCTGAGGCCCCTATCACAACGCCGTAAAACCCCACAATGGCCGCCACGATGGCCAAAGCGCCCCAAACGATCGGTCGCATATGCGCTCCCCTTCACATTGCCAATCCACAACGTTTACGAGAAAGATATGACTCTTGCGTTGACCTGGCGCAACCTCTGCTGTGCCATTTTGGGACGGTGTGCTCCCCTCGTTCTTCCGGGCATGGCTCTCTTGCGCGAACGCGACATGAATGCCGGTCACCCAGTTGCTCATTGGGGGCGTTTCATACTCTACATCGCCGCCATTTGGGCGGTCATCTGATCCAACAGAAAAGCCCAGCCGCTTTCCCGTGAGGCGGCTTTGTCCAAGCCATCCAGATAAGCGCCTTGTTCCGTATAGGTAAGAAGTGTTCCGTCTCCGGAAGGAACGAAGAGAACCGTCGATAGCGAGGCGGATATGTGCCGGCCGTCCATCGACATGGTGTAAGCGGAAATGATGCGCTCGTTCGGCACAATATCGAGATAGATGGTATCGTTCCTGTAAACCTGGTCCGATGGACTTCGGAACTCTCCGGTCTCTGTGCCACCTTCGCGGAAGTCCATCTCGAATTTTTGTGTTTTCCAACCTGGATCGTCGGAGTCGACGAACCATCGGCGTTTTGCGGCAGGGTCGGCCCAAACCGAGAAGACCAGCTCAGGCGCGTGTTTCAACCGGCGCTCCAGCGTGAAGACCTCGTGGTGTACAGAGCGGTCATTTTGTTTTGGCACGGCGGCGCTCCTTTCCTTGCAAGTCGTCCAAATAGGCTTCCATGCGGTCCAAACGTCCTTCCCAGATCGCCTGCTGCCGATGAATCCACGCTTCCGCTTTGGACAAGGCCTTGGGTTCCATCTTGCAGGTGCGCACCCGGCCTACTTTTTTGGAACGCACCAAGCCACTTTCTTCCAGCACCTGGATGTGTTGCAGGAACGAGGGCAACGCCATTTTGTGCGGTTTTGCGAGTTCGCTGATCGACGCGTCGCCGCGGCTAAGCTGTTGTAAGACGGCGCGGCGGGTCGGGTCCGCCAGCGCGTGAAAAACATGATCCAGGGTTTCGATTTGATTAGGCATATACCTAACTTAATCGGTGACAGAAGCGAACGCAAGAAAAACTTTGGTGCTTGCCTAACTAATTTTCGGGTGTGGTATTCTTTAACACCCCGAACAAGAGGTGCGGCAAATGACGGCGAAGGCATGGGCGCGGGAAATGGCGCTCTACAACAAGTGGCAAAATGAAACGCTGTTCGAGTTGTGTGACGGATTAAGCGACAAGGACCGCAAAGCCGATCGTGGCATGTTCTTCGGTTCGCTCCACCGTACCCTTGACCACATTCTCATGGTCGATCATGTGCTGAAGGGCTTTACGGTGGGCGGCATGCCGGAGGCGTTTGCGTTCGATCCGAACAAGCGTCTCCACGAGGAGTTTTTGCAGCTCCGTGCCGCACGCGTCGCCTTTGATCAAGATATGCTGGACTTGATCGACACCCATGCGGAAGACTGGCTCGATGCGACCCTTACCTTTACCAGCGACCGGCTGGGACGGGAGCGCACCGTGCCGCGCCGGTTCTATTGTATGCAGATGTTCAATCACGCGACCCATCACCGGTCGCAGGTGACCGCCGAACTGCACAAAATGGGTATCGACTACGGTAGTACGGATTTGCCGTTTAATCCCTACTCGCAATACTGACGTCAAATGTGCTTAAGGGGCATGATCATTTTGCGAGCGATTTCAGCGTTGTTTCGGCGCTTTTCAACGTTGCGCGTCTTTGCTCGGGGCTCATGCGGCTCCAAACACGGTATGTGTTGGCCAAGCGGGGGTTCTTTGCGAGTTTCTTTTCGTTTCGTGCCAGGAAAGACCAATACAGGGCGTTGAATGGGCAGGCGTCCGGTCCGGTCTTTTGTTTTACCTTGTACCGGCAAGATGAGCAGTAGTCGGACATTTTGTTGATGTAATTGCCGCTGGCCGCATAGGGCTTCGAGCCCAACAGGCCGCCATCGGCGAACTGGCTCATGCCGATCGTGTTGGGCATTTCCACCCATTCATAGGCGTCTGCGTAGACCGCCAAGTACCACTTGTGCACGTCTTGCGGATCGACTCCGGCCAACATGGCGAAATTCCCGGTAACCATCAGCCTTTGAATGTGGTGGGCGTAGGCGTCGTCGCGGGTTTGGCGAATTGCAGCCCGCATGCAGGCCATGTCGGTGTCGCCGGTCCAGTAGAAATCCGGAAGCGGGCGGGAAGCGTCCAAATGATTCGTATCGAGATAGTCCGGCATATGGTGCCAATAAATGCCGCGCACATATTCGCGCCATCCGATGATCTGGCGGATAAACCCTTCCGCCGCGTTGAGCGGCACGCGCCCGTCGCGGTACGCCG
>JANQMY010000297.1 GCA_028279895.1 Alphaproteobacteria bacterium | reverse complement strand
CCCCGTATCGTTCCCCACAACGAAGCGGGCGCCCCGGCCAAGAACCACAATTTGCTGAAAGTCCGTCTTGCCGCACAAATTGACAGTGCCCGCCGCCTTGTCCGCAATGGCTGCGAGTTCCTCGCTCTCGGCGCCGGCTCCAAGCAAAACGGGTGTGATCCCTGTCGACACCAAATGAGCGGCAAGATCGGCATAGTGCGCCGCCGGCCACCGTTTTGCAGGCCGGTGGGCCGATCCGCCCGGCACCAGGAGTGCATAGTCTTGCGGTAGTCCGAATCCCGAGACGTCGGCAGAGATCCAACTGAGATCCAGCGGGTCTGTCGTTTCAATGCCTGCCACCGTCAACTGCTCTGCCTGGCGGTCGACCGTATGCATCGGAATCCGGTTTGGGTTGTCGTGCGAATGGGAGCATCCCGCCGCGACGCCCGACCATTCTGGCCGATTGGGCCACAGCAATTGAAAGTACCAGCTGGTGCGGTTCGACGTTTGCAAATCGTACACCCGGTCGAAGCGTGCGGCGCGCATTTTGAAGAGCAACGACATCATGCGCGCGGTCGGCCAGGGCGGGCGTCCATCGGACCAGACCTCATCGAAATAACCGCTGGCGGCCCCAAGGCCGGCAAACGGCGGTGTTGTGATCAACGTGATATGCGCGTTCGGATGATGGCGCCGAATAGTCTTAGACGGTCCCATCGCTTGGACGAAGTCGCCCAAAGATCCGAGCCTGATGACCGCCACGCGCGAAATGTCTTTCTCCGTTTTGCTCATCATACGGAATGCCTAGGGCGACTCAGCATGTTGGTTGATGGCGGTTCGATAAACCTCCAGCGTCAGTGCGCACATGGATGCTTTCGAAAAGCGTTCCATCACGCGCCCGCGCCCGCGCTGCCCCATTTGCTGCCGCTCTTCTGGTGTTTGATTTAGGCCTCTGATGATCGCGTCCGCAAGGGCCGTGACATCGTTCGGTGCACACAGCCAGCCTGTCACGCCGTCCTCAACGGTTTCAAGGGAACCGCCTAAGGCTGTGGCGATCACCGGGCGCTCCATGGCTTGGGCTTCCGCCGCCACACGGCCAAACGCTTCCGGTTCGATGGACGCGGACACTACCAGGTCTGCCGTGACATAAGCTGCCGGCATGTCGTCCACATGGCCCGTGAGTTTGACGTCGGCCACAAGACCGCTGGCTTCAATCTTTGTTTTGAGGTCCCGTGCGAAGCGCGCGCCCTCGGGTGCCTCGCCGGCGATCACGAAGACCAGGTCGTGGAACCCGTGCTGCGCCTTGACCAGGCGGGCTGCGGATACAAAGACCTCTTGTCCCTTCCAGGGCGTGAGGCGGCCGGGCAAAAGCACGAGGCGAGCGTTTGCAGGGGCTTCAATCCGTGTGCGAAAGGCGGCAATACGGTCTTGATCAACAGCCGCCGAGTCGAAATAGGCCGTGTCGATGCCGCGGGGAATGGTAACGGCACGCCCCGCGGCGTGAGGATACTTGTCCTGTATTCGACGAGAGATGAAATTGGAATTGGCAATCACAACGTCGCCGCGGGCCATCACGCCATTGTAGATAGACTTGAAAAAACCCGCATCTTTGAACGTGCCATGGTGAGTCGTAACGAAGGGACAGCCGCAGCGCCGCGCGGCGGCGAATGCACTCCAAGCCGGCGCCCGGCTGCGGGCGTGTACGACCGAGATATCATTGGTGACAATGACTTTCTGCAACCGGCCGATGTTTCTGATCATGGTGAGCGGGTTCTTGCTCTGCACCGGAAGTTCTATCACGTGCGCGCCGATGTTCTTTAAGCGATCGCTCAGGCGGCCCCCTGAAGATACGACAAACGATTCGTGGTGTTCCGAAATCAGCGCTTCGGAAATATCGACCACCGTTTGTTCGGCACCGCCCTCATTTAGGGCAGGGATCACCTGTAGCACTTTGAGCGTTTCTGCCATCAAAGCCGTTCCAGCTCGCGCTTTAGCCCTTCGCGGTAGCTAGGAAAGGAGAGGGTCACGCCAAGCTCCGAATTCAAACGTTTGTTTCGAACGCGCTTATTATCCGCATAGAAACTTTTTCCCATGGCGCTCAACTGAGCTTCGTCCAAAGACTGCAAGGGCGGTGGTGGCACGTCTAACAATGCAGCGGCATAGGCGACCACCTCGGCTGGGGCTGCGGCTTCGTCGTCGCACACATTATAGATGGCGCCTGGCGATGGAGTGGCGATTGACGCTTTAAGAATTGCCGCCACATCCTCAACGTGAATGCGCGAAAACACCTGCCCTGGTTTGTCGATACGGCGGGCCTTGCCCTGCTGAAGTGACACCAGTTGATTGCGGCCGGGACCGTAAATGCCGGCCAAGCGGAATATGTGTACGGGCAATCCATGATCGTGAAGCAGGGCGAGCCATTGCCGCTCCGCTTCGACCCGCCGGCGCGCGCGATCGCTGGTGGGTTTAAGCGCCGACCCTTCATCCACCCAACCGCCGTCTCGGTTACCGTAGACGCCGGTGGTGGACAGGTATCCGATCCAAGTAAGCCGTTCTTTGGCTTGCACCAAGTCGCCCATGTGCTGCCGGACCACAGGGTCGCCGGCGTCGCCGGGCGGGGCCGAAATCAGAAGATGCGTTGTGCGCTGCCATTCCTGCGCCGGCACGGGCGTGTCTGCTCCAAAAATCAGAGGGTCCGCCCCATCGCGGCGTATCTTGTCGAAGCCTTCTTGGGTGCGGCTCGACCCGGATACGGTCCATCCCGCGGCAATCAGATCGCGCGCCAAAAACTCAGCACAGTAGCCATAGCCCAGACAAAGCAGATGTTCTGGCATGTTACGCCCTCTCAATGGTAGATAGGGCGTCGGCCCGTTTCGTGGGCGATATTTCAACGAGTAGATAAGTCATGTGGTTTGTGTTCAGCCTGGTTCTTATTTTTGCAAGCGCCGGAGCGCCTGTGGCGATGGCTCAGGACTATAGTCTAGGCGGTGGCCGGTACAAGAAATGTCTCGACCAAGTAGCCACGGACCCGCAGGCGGCCCTTCAGTCCTTTCGCTATTGGCGCGAAGTGGACGAATGGCAGGGCGGTCCAGCTCTTCATTGCGAGGCGTTGATCCTGACGGCTCTCAGGCAGTACGGCGATGCCGCGCAACGGCTCGAACAAATCGTTAGCGAAAACCTTATTGCAGATGCCACACTCAACGCCACAATACTGGGACAGGCCGGCAATGCCTGGATCCTCGCCAAGCGAGGCGATTTGGCGCTGGCCACCTTGAATCGCGCCATCGAACTCAACGGTAAAGACTTGGAACTCTATGTGGACCGGGCGCGGGCCTATGCCATGCTGGATAGCTGGGATCTGGCTATCGCCGATCTGGACAAGGTGATCGGCGCCGCAAAACCGAATGCGGACCACCTTGTTTTACGCGGCACCGCCAAGCGTCACCAAAAGAAGTACGAAGCCGCTCGGGCCGACATCGCCCAGGCGTTGGTGATTTCGGTCAATCACGGGGGTGCTTTGCTTGAGCGCGGCATTCTGAAACAGATTCAGGGCGATGTAGACGGTGCCCGCAAGGACTGGGTCTTGGTGGTCACCACAAACCCCAAAACGGAAGAGGCTGAGGCGGCCCAAGCACGCCTCCAGAAGCTCGACTTGAAAACCGACTAACTTTTAGCGTGAATGTCGGGCTCAAGGTCCAAGGCGGCCCATTCGGAAAGAACGTCGGGGTCGTCTTCTTGCGTGGCATACTGATCTTTTAACGCAGCCAATTCATCATGCGAGCACAATTCTCCAGCTGCCCATACGGCCATAGCCCGGACCAGCGGGGATGTGTCACCCAATCTCTTTTCGACGACGGGGACGAGGTCTCGCGTCTGAGCATTGCCGATGGCAATCAGAACATTCCGTACAAACCGGTCCCGGCCGGTGCGCTTGATCGGCGACTTGGAAAACAGCTTGCGAAATTCCGGATCGGAAAGTTGGGACAATTCGGCCAGGCCGGGGGCCAATAAATCTGACCTGGCTGCAAGGGCTGCGTCAGCGGCTTGCTGTGCAAACTTGTTCC
>JANQMY010000269.1 GCA_028279895.1 Alphaproteobacteria bacterium | reverse complement strand
CCCACAAACCTCACACCGTCGCCCGTTAGAGTTGCGATATTGCGCTGAGTGGCGGCATGGGTCCACATGCGCACATTCATGGCGGGGGCGATCATCACCGGCTTGTCCGTGGCCAGCAGGGCCGTGGTGGCCAAATTGTTGGCCAGCCCCTGTGCCATGCGCGCCATCAAATCGGCGGTGCCCGGCGCCACCACCAACAGATCCGCATCCCGGGACAATTGAATGTGGCCCATTTCGGCTTCGTCCGTCAGGTCGAACAGATCCGTATAGACCTTGTCGCCGGTCAGGCTGGCGACCGAAAGCGGGGTGACGAATTGGGCCCCGCCCTCGGTCAGAATTGCGCGCACGGAAGCGCCGCGCTCGCGCAAGCGCCGGATGAGGTCCAGGGACTTATAGGCGGCAATGCCGCCGCCGATGATCAGCAGGAGTCTCTTGCCCGCAAGCGTCAGCAAGGGTGTATCAGCCATAGCATCCTTCCAAACCGGGGGGATTTGCCCCGCTGTCCCGCAAAATAGCAGGTTTTACGAGTTGACGGTGTAAATAGGCCCGGCGGCCGCAAAAAACAAGGCGCCAGGGCGGCCAGAGGCCTGATTCTGGGCGATTTTCGCTCAATCCGGTGTGAGCTGCGAGGGCACTCTGGCCTCCGGTCAATTCCCGCTGACGAGATGGGCGCATGGGGTAGATCCAAAATTGCTGAAAGACCCGGCCACCCGCTCCCCCTCCTGACAATGAATCGGGTGGTTGGACTCGGATGTTGAGCCCTCTCCAATTTACGTCGGGTGGTGGCTATGGACCCCGGATCACGTCCAAGGTGACGGTTAGAGCGTGCGGCGACCGCTCCATCGGGATCTGACATGCACATGGGCGCACCTCTGGTGTCAGTACGCCTCCCTCTCCGGTCATTCTATCACATCTCGCCGCCGACAGCGATTGAGGGGCCAGGTCTTGCGGCATAGACTGACGGGTGGAGGGTGCGCCCATGAAAGATGTTTGCGTTGCCTTCAAAGCCCATATGGGCTGGGTCAATGCGGTGCCGGTTTTGGTGAATGGCCGCGCCATGGCGCCGCTGCCGGCCCGGCGTGTCAACCTTGTGGAGACCGATGCCCGCGAGGTGCGCGAGCCCTACTATGTGGCCGGCGGCTGGCACGGGTTGGCCCAAGTGCCGCGCCCAAAAGACCCTCAGTCGGTCATCGACAGGGGACGTAAGGCCCAAATCGCCTCCGCAACACGCGCGCTCAAAGATTTTCGCGCAGGCCTTGCGGCGGAAGGGGGCGGCTGGACCCGTGCCGTGGTGCTCACCACCCGCGGCATTGTTCACGACACCCTTGAAGAAGTTCTGGGCTCGCATGCCCACATACATGTAGCCGAAGGAGAAGCCATACGTGATGCGACGCGCCAAGCCCTCCGTAGGCTGAAGATTCGATGTGTACATCAGGACGAGAAATCCGTTTGGGGTGAGGCGGCGGCGCGCCGTAAGCAGAACGACACCGAACTTGATGCGTTCGTGAAATCGCTCAAGCCCGCTACGGGCAAATGGGCCAAGGAAGAACGGGTGATCGCGCTGGCGGCATGGCTGCACCGGCGCTGACGGAGCGAGGAAAGGAACACACCATGTCCCCCATCATACGGCCCGCGGAAACCGGCGATCTCGCGCAGATGGTGGCGCTGATCACGGAAGAGCGGAAGGATTTGACGGCCCGCCAGCCGGTCTTCTGGCGCCCGGCTCAGGATGCGCCGGCCGCGACCAAGAAATATTTTCAGTATTTGCTCCGCCAACAGACCACCTTTGGCTTTGTGGCGGAAGAGGACGGCAAAGTGGTGGGGTTTGCCATCGGTTATGATATGACGCCGCCGCCGGTATACGACCCGGGCGGCCCCACGGTAATGATCGACGATTGGGTGGTGCCGCCGCGCGATGATCGGGCGCATGTGCTCGGCGCGCTTTATCACGCGGTGGAAGGCGCGGCCCGCAGCGCCGGCGCCAAGCAGGTAGTGTGTGTGGCGGTCACCCACGATGCGGATAAACAAAAATTCCTCAAGACCCATGACCTTGCCAATGTGGCGGCCTGGTGGGCCAAACCGCTTTAGTAAAGAAGGCGGTCGAACGTAAAGAGTTATATTGTGCGTTGATGCTTCGCGAAACTTGGAATCATTGCAAGCATTTAAAGTGGAAGGGGTCAGGACTTAGGAGTGGTTTTAGTTCCACCTGGCTTCCGTGTTGAGCCGCCCTTTCGTTCGGTTGGTTTGCGAACGGTGTTGTCGGGTTTCGGGGGTGGTGGTTTTTTTACGCCGGTTGGTTTGTCTTTGGGGGCCATGGCTTGAATGTGAATGAATTAGATAAAAGTCGTCTCACTAGCGCCTTGAGTCTAGCTGATAAAGAAACGCTCGTCGAGATTGTGCGCGAGGCTGAAAAGCATTTGGACGCCCAGCTGGCTTCGGCACTTGCTGCCGACCAACGTGCATTGACACTAGCTAGCATCTGCGGTGCGGTTGTGGCTATCCTAGTTGGTGCCCTGACGTCGATGTTTGCGAGCGAAAATGTCAAGTTCACCATCTATTGGCTGCCGGTTTTTGGCATTGTGTTCTCATTTGTCGTGGCAATGATTTTGTCAATTAGAGCGGTGCACCCAACAGATTTTCATTTTTCGGGCAACGATCCGGAGAACTGGATCGCCGACGTCAAAGGAGGGCAGACATTGATTCAATCTCTTGCTGAGCAGGCTATCCTTTGTTCTGATTCGATAAAGCAAAATGACGAAATTATGAGAGCAAACACAAAGAAAGTGGAGGCCGCACTAGAAGTTCTTTGGTATGGGTTAACGCTTTCGACATTGGCGGGGGGAATCTTACTCATACCTGCGGTCGAGCTGTTTCTGTTTTAGTTATTTCCGATAATCAAACGGAACATACGAACCCGCAATTTGTGAATTATAGGAGCGGTTTCATCAGATCTGTCTGAGCTAGTTAGCGTAATTCAACCGTGTTCGACCCAATAAGCCCTGTCGCTTGTCTCGGGCTGGTATCCGGAACTCTCAAGGTGTGCGCTAAAACAAGTGTTCTATCTCTCTGTGAAGTAGACTTTTGAATGTTCTCCCTAGTTTTGTGGGTAACGAGTGGTCGATCCCATTTCTGTACTTGCCCGAATATCTAGAGGTCCGGCAGGGCAGGCGTTGGAACGCGTGCCCAGGCCCGCTCGTGCAGCGCATAGGCCACGGTTTGCACCGCCGGTTCGATAAGGCCGATGCCCAAGGCAATCCGCCAGTCTTGGGTCAGGGCATAGGCCACCGCCACCGCGACAGTCAGATGGGTCAGGCTGTAGGTGCCGGTTTTGGCGATCTCACGCATCCGTCTTGCTCCAAAAGCTCAGAGCGCCGGGCGAAAAAGTGGACTCCGGTTTTTCGCGTTACCGGCGCGGCCATCAAAGAACCCTTAGCATCGGACGATTTGGATAAATCGCCGGATGCTGTAGCTGGAAGACATATATGAGAATGATTATCAATTTCAAGTAACGCGTCTGTTAAAACCCCAATCCAACACATCGCAGCACCGCAGGGCATTGAGATGTGTGTATGCGGCCCTGGATCACCCGGGCTCGCCTGCGCTCCCCGGGTGATGACAAGTCTTTGTGTCCGTCATTGCCCGGCCCTCGTGTCTGGCCTTCGGGCAGCACAAGGATAAACTCCGTCCGGGCAATCCAAGGCCGCTTTGTTTTCAACCAGTGTTTATAGATCGCCATCTGTTGCGATGTAGAGGCTAAGCCGTCCCAATCCGTGGGACGACGTTGCCGCTCATAGATCCTTATTCAGATCATCATAGCGCTGTTTCCACTGGCGGCGGATGTCGAGGTCGACCGCGCCCATATCGTAAACGGGTGAGATCAGGGGCAAGGCCCGTTCCACCGTCATGACGATGACCGCATTGGGAACCGATTTGGCGCCCTGCGCCTTCATAAACGCGCGCAGTTCATCGAGGCGCGACCCCTCCGAGACCACCGTACACGGACCTTTGAATCGGAACCCTTTCCGGGCAACGGGGTCCACCACATTGATTTCGGCCACCGGTTGGTGCGCCAGGTTTTCAAGTGTCTGGGGCGAACGGACTTCGCCGATTACCAGACGATCGTCGTCCAGCACGAAGGTCTGGCCCTTGGGCGACAGGTTGGGCGTGCCGTCGGTGCCCACCGTGGCCATGAAGCCCAGCTTTTGCGCGGCAACGACGCGTTTCATGTGGGGTGTGAGAAGAGGCATGGGCCAGTTCCTTAGGGCGGCGGCTGCTGTCTCAAATAATACGCAAAAGCGCCGGCGAACAGAATGTCGACCGAGATCAGTGGGGCGAGGTTCAAAGGCGCATCTGCGAACAGCGCGTGCATCCAAAACACCAGCACAATGGCCGTCTTACCAATCACGCCCAACCAAATGAGATTGCGGTTTGACGCCGGGTCGGCTGCCACCCACCAATAGCCCAGGCCGAAAATTCCGGCCATCACGGCGAAGGCGTCCGAATAGAGCCGCGCCGGTGGGGCAATGGGTTTCTCAATAAGGAGCAGTTGGTACAGCACATCCGGCGCCAGAAGGAACGCGCCGGCTGCACCAAAATTAAACAGGGCGGCGATCCGGAAAAAGAGCGGCCAAGTCATGGGTGGATTGCCGGCATGTCAGTCGTTGAGCCTCCGGTGATGGGTGGCGTCTTCCTCGCGCGTTTGGTTGAACCCCAGACTTTCATAGAACCGGGCGCCGCGCTCCGTGGTGGTCCGAAGGCGGATGGAATGGAAGTGTTCGGCCGCGCCGTCGAGCAACGCAGCGACGAGAGCGGCGCCAATACCTTTGCGGCGATAGGCCGGCGCGACGTAGAAATGGCGTAACCGGCCGATGCCCTCTTTTGCCGCATAGGGGTCGTGGTTGAGACCCCCGATGGCAACCAG
>JANQMY010000253.1 GCA_028279895.1 Alphaproteobacteria bacterium | reverse complement strand
GGAAAGAAACCAAAGGCGATGCCGTCGAGAAACAGCGCCGTCATATCCGCCACCACGAACGCCACGAAGATCTGGCTGCGGGCGAGGCCGATCAGCTTTTGACCCAGCCAAATGAAGGGCACCGTGCCCGGAATGATCGCGGCATAAAGCACCGCCATCCAGATGCCCTCGAAAGCGCCCATGGGCCCCAAGACGCGGCACAGCAGGGCCGCCGCGAACCAGCCCGCGGTGCCATAAAGAGATGACAGAATGGCCTGCCGGCTGCTCAGGCCGCGAAACGTGACCTGCGGTGTGGATGAGGTGATCGTTTGGGTCATAACTGGTCTCCGTAGCGGGTGCTACAGAAACATATAAAGGAATGTAGCGGATGCTACAAGTCCTCGATGCCAGGTTTTTCCAATCAGTTGGGCCGCTGGCGGGGCGCGCGGAATGGGTCTATGGTGCGCGCTCATTTTTTGAACAGGACACATACGATGCCTCCATATCGTTCCCGCACCACCACCCATGGCCGCAACATGGCCGGTGCCCGCGGCCTTTGGCGCGCCACCGGCATGAAGGATGAGGATTTTGGCAAGCCGATCATTGCCATTGCCAATTCATTCACCCAGTTCGTGCCGGGCCATGTGCATCTGAAAGATCTGGGCCAGCTCGTGGCGCGCGAGGTGGAAAAGGCCGGTGGCGTGGCGAAGGAATTCAATTCCATCGCGGTCGACGACGGCATCGCCATGGGTCATGACGGCATGCTCTACAGCCTGCCGTCCCGGGACCTTATCGCCGACAGCGTTGAATATATGGTCAATGCCCATTGCGCCGACGCGCTGGTGTGCATTTCCAATTGCGACAAGATCACGCCCGGCATGCTGATGGCGGCCATGCGCTTGAACATCCCCGCCGTGTTCGTATCCGGCGGCCCGATGGAAGCGGGCAAAGTCACATGGGACGACGAAGAACGGTCCATCGATTTGATCGACGCCATGGTGGCGGCCGCCGATGACAATGTCGAACAGCATGAGTTGGAAGCGATCGAACGGTCCGCCTGCCCCACATGCGGGTCGTGCTCCGGCATGTTCACGGCGAACTCCATGAACTGTTTGACGGAAGCGCTCGGCCTGTCCTTGCCCGGCAACGGCTCAACCTTGGCGACCCATGCCGACCGCAAGGAACTGTTCCTGGAAGCGGGCCGCCGCGTGGTGGCCCTGGCCAAACGCTATTACGAACAGGACGACGAAACCGCATTGCCGCGCACCATCGCCAATTTCGAAGGGTTCGAAAACGCGATCACGCTGGACATCGCTATGGGCGGGTCCACCAATACGGTGCTGCATTTGTTGGCGGCGGCGCATGAGGCGAAAGTGGGCTTTACCATGGCCGACATCGACCGGCTGTCCCGCCACGTGCCGTGTTTGTGCAAAGTCGCGCCCAACATCGCCAATGTGCATATGGAAGATGTCCACCGGGCCGGCGGCATTATGAGCATTTTGGGCGAGCTTGACCGCGCCGGTCTGTTGCATACGGATCAACCGACCGTGCACAGCGCCACGCTTGGCGAAGCCCTCGACAAATGGGACATCGCGCGCACCCCGCCGGAAGAGGTGAAGAATTTCTACCGGGCGGCGCCCGGCGGCGTGCCCACGCAAACCGCCTTCAGCCAAGAGCGGCGTTATCCAGATGTGGATGATGACCGGGAAAATGGCTGTATACGGAATATCGCCAACGCTTTCAGCGCCGATGGCGGCCTGGCTGTTCTGTTCGGCAACATTGCGGAACATGGCTGCATCGTGAAGACGGCGGGGGTGGACGAAGAAATCTGGAAATTCTCGGGCCCCGCCCGCGTTTTTGAAAGCCAGGACAGTGCCGTGTCCGGCATTCTGGGCAACCGGGTCGCGGAAGGCGATGTGGTGGTCATCCGCTATGAAGGACCCAAAGGCGGGCCGGGCATGCAGGAAATGCTTTATCCCACCAGCTATCTGAAGTCGAAGGGCTTGGGTAAGGCCTGCGCGTTGATCACCGACGGGCGGTTTTCCGGCGGTACGTCGGGGCTGTCCATTGGCCACATCTCGCCGGAGGCCGCGGAAGGCGGTGCCATCGGCTTGGTGGAGGAAGGGGACATGATCGAGATCGATATTCCCAACCGGTCGATTAAGTTGGCCGTGTCCGAAGACGAACTTCAACAGCGCCGCGCAAAGATGGACGCCAAGGGCCTTGACGGCTGGCAGCCCGAAGAAGAACGCACACGGAAGGTATCGCCCGCCTTGCGCGCCTATGCGGCCATGACCACCAGTGCCGCCCGCGGCGCCGTGCGCGATGTGGACCAGATCTACCGGACCAAGGCGCCGGCGAAGAAAGTGCCCGCCGCGGAGTAAAATGTAAGCAACACGGTATCGTTGCGCGTTACGATTCTTCCTCCCGCGCGTTTTGCGACCTGTCAACTAGCGCGTTTCCAGCCTAAATTGGATCGTCGAAAAGTAGGCCGTCATTGCGAGGAGCGTAAGCGACGACGCAATCCAGGGCCGCTTGCTGAATACTTGCTGCTCTGGATCGCCGCGCGAGCTTAAAGCCCGCTCGCGATGACGATTCAGATATTCTCGGAAACGCTCTAGGTGTACGGATGGTGTGCAAAGACGCTCGCCATTTTCCCTTCCGAAACCTATAAAGTGGCCAAGGCCCATCGCGGAGGGAAAGGAAACAGACACATGGATCAAGCCGTCACTAATCTCTTGTCGGCAGCACTTACCCTGCCCTGCGGCGCCGTCTTGCCTAACCGGATTGCGAAGGCCGCCATGACCGAAGGCCTGGCCGACGGGGATAACCGCGCCACCGACCGTCATGCGGTGCTGTACAAAAAATGGTCCGAAAGCGGATCGGGCATGTTGCTGACCGGCAACGTGCAGGTGGACCGGCACTATTTGGAACGCCCGGGCAATGTGGTGATCGAGGGCACGCAGGACGCGGACCGGCTTGAGCGCTTAAGCAAGTGGGCGGAAGCTGGCACCTCGGCGGGCAATCATCTTTGGGTGCAGATCGGCCATGCAGGGCGCCAAACGCCGGCCAGCGTGGCCAGAGAGCCGGTTGGGCCCTCTGCAGTGAAACTTAAACTGCCGGGCGGCCTGTTCGGCACACCGCGCGCCCTGTCGTCCGACGAGATTCGCGATGTGATCGGGCGATTTGCATTCGTTGCCGAAACCGTCAAGAGCGTCGGCTTTACGGGTGTGCAGATCCACGGCGCGCACGGCTATCTGGTGTCAGAGTTCTTGTCGCCCATCGCCAATCAGCGGACGGATGAATGGGGCGGCTCGCCGGAAAACCGCGCACGTCTCTTGCTCGAAGCGGTTCGGGCCACGCGCAAGGCGGTCGGTCCGGATTTTCCCGTGTCGGTGAAACTAAACTCGTCCGACTTCCAAAAAGGCGGCTTCACCCTGGCGGATTGCCTTCAAGTGGTCGATTGGCTGAACCAAGAGGGGCTGGATCTGCTGGAAATTTCCGGCGGCAATTACGAGCAGCCGGTGTTGCTTGGGGCCGAAGGGCTCGAACCCGTTTTCGTCGAAGGCGAACGGCAAAGCACACGGGATCGGGAAGCCTATTTTCTGCAATATGCCACCGAAATTCAGCGCGTGGCCAAGATGCCGCTCATGGTGACCGGCGGGTTTAGATCCCGCGACGCCATGAACGATGCGCTCACCAGCGGCGACGTGTCGGTCATTGGTATCGGCCGGCCGTTATGCGTCGATCCCGACACGCCCAAAGGGCTTGTTTCGGGCGATTTGTCCGCCGCGCGCGCCTGGGAAAAGGAGCTGCGCATCGGGCCCGGCATTTTCAGCCCGACCTCCTCCATCTCGATGCTCCGTGTCGTGAACATTCAAGGAGCGCAAAATTGGTTTTACCATCAGATCTTCCGCTTGGCGGATGGGCTGGAGGCCGATACGAAGCTGGGCGTGCTGCGCGCCTTTCTGAGTATGCAGCGGCACGAACAGCGTGCGGCAAAGGCACTGACAGCGCGGTAATACCCGCGCGAAGGCGGGCTATTCCGGCTTTGGCAGGCGCGATATCATCCCTTGCAGGAGTTGC
>JANQMY010000305.1 GCA_028279895.1 Alphaproteobacteria bacterium | reverse complement strand
CCGATCGATGCCTTTACATACCCATGATGGAGATGAGCTGACCCTCGTCTTGGAAGGTGGTTTTTCGGACCAAACTGGGAGTTATCGAGCAGGGGATGTGGCATTAGCCGACCCGGCTGTGGAACACCGTCCCTTTGCCGATCCCGATGGAGATTGCATTTGTCTCGTTGTCACGGATGGACCACTACGCTTGACCGGCCCCTTCGGAAGGTTGCTCTCAGGCTTGGGGCGCCTCAAATAAATGACAGTTGATGACAGGGAGTTGAACGATTTCGGCCGGGACATTTCCCCCAAATGGTGTTATATTCCTCCCTTCGCGTTCGGGGGTTTGGGTCGAATTCTCGGAAAAACACACTATTCGCGCCGCAATCAAAGCATAGGTTTTGTTGTGCGTTTTGGGGTCCTTGCTTGATGTCTCAACATGGCTTTGTCGGTTTAGTTGCGTTTCTTCTTGCCTCCGTCGTTCCCACTTTCGCATTTGCCGAGCGCCCCATGGAAATGGCGGCTATCGACGCGAACAAAGCCACGACTCACGAAAAAGCCACCGCTTACGAAAATGAATTCCGCCGCTTGAGTTTTGACGTTCAGCGGAAGGGCAAGACGATCGGTCAGCATGTGGTGGATATTCGCCGCGATGGCGAACAGGTGGTCGTAGACACGAAAATCGACATCAAGATCAATATCGCTTTCGTCACGGTCTTCAAATACAGCCATACCGGCAGAGAGATTTGGAGAGATGGTGAGCTGGTTAAAATGGATACGTTGTCCAATGACAACGGCAACGAAATCACACTCACGGCTGAGCGCCTCGACGAAGGGTTGAAGGTTACCGGGACCCGGTTTGACGGTCTTATGGATGGTCCGGCGCTCCCCACGACCTATTGGAATACTGCAACAATCGACTGCACCACATTGTTCAACACCCAAAATGGGAAGCCGATGCAAGTCAGTGTTGAGAAGGGCGCTGATGAAATCATCCAGGCCGGCGGACGCAGCATCGAAGCAACGCGTTATGAAATTGACGGCGACATGAAAACGCAGATCTGGTACGACCGCGCCGGCACTTGGGTAAAGTCTGTGTTTGAGGTTCGCGGCCAGGAAATCGAGTATGTTCTGGTCGATGATGCCATCAAATACGCCAGCACGGACACGCGCGTCGTTACTCGGTAACGGTCCGGTGGCTTACAAGCCTTGCCGCCTTATTTAGCACTGCATCACAATCCCCCCCTTACCGATCGTTTCGGACATTGACGCATCCGAATCTTCTCCGGCAGCGTAAAACCTATAAAACGCAACGAGGAGGTGTCATTGTCCGGGAACGGGATCAAGAATCCGGGCCTCGTGTGGATTACCGGGGCGAGTTCGGGTATCGGCCGGGCCACAGCGAAACTGCTAGCAGGTGAGGGGTGGACCGTGGCCGTCACGGCCCGCAGCCAAGAGCCGCTGGAGGTGCTGGCTTCAGAGTGCACGTCCTTTAAGGGGCGCATCCGTGTGCTGGCTGGGGACGTTACGGATGCTGCCCGTATGGCCGAGATCGTCGAAGTCCTGGAAGGCGAATGCGGTCCTGTCGACCTCGCTATCCTCAATGCGGGCATTTATCTGCCCATGGAGGTCACGGACATCGATCTCCACAAGTTCCGCACCTCTCTCGACGTGAACCTTATGGGGGTAGCCAATGGCCTTGCCGCGCTGCTGCCGAAGATGATCGCTAGGAAGGGCGGTCGAATTGCCTTGGTTTCGTCGGTGACGGGATATGGCGGATTGCCGACCAGTCTGGCTTACGGCGCCACGAAAGCGGCATTGATTAATATGGCCGAGACTTTGAAAATCGAGCTGGATCGCCATCATGTGGCGGTGAGCGTTGTCAATCCAGGGTTTGTCGAGACGCCGGCAACGGATGAAAACCCTTTCCCCATGCCCTTTATCGTGCCGTCCGAGACGGCGGCTAAGCGGATTGTGAGGGGCCTGAAAAAGGGGAAGTTTGAGATCACCTTTCCGCGGCGCTTCACTTACCTCCTCAAGCTGATCAATTTGTTGCCGCGCCGCTGGTATGTGGCCGTGGTGAAGCGGGCAACCGGCTGGGACAAGCTGCCTGACGCCGCCAGCTAGATGTGAGCTTTCGACAGGTTGTCCATTCGGGCCTGACCGAGGAGACTGGAGTTACCAAGCTTCAGACATCCTAGGAGAAAGACCCGAATGAACAT
>JANQMY010000303.1 GCA_028279895.1 Alphaproteobacteria bacterium | reverse complement strand
CCACACTGGCTTTGCTGGCCGACGCCTATGGGCGCTTCTTGTATCAACCGGTGGAATTGGCTCGGCGTATTCCCAGCTTTGCCTCCGCGGTCCGTCATGTGGCGGGCGTTGCGCTCGACCGGAAGCGGATAGCGCCGTTTGGCGCGCGCGCTCCGCGCACCTTGTTCAATCGGGCGATTACGAAGAAGCGTAAATTCGCCGTCGCCTCGGTGCCCTTGGCCGATATCAAGGCCATTAAGAAGAATGCGGGCGTCACGCTTAACGATGTGGTCATGGCCATGTGCGGCGGGGCGCTGCGCCGCTTTCTGGACCGGCTGGACGAACTGCCCGGCGAAACCCTGACGGCGGCAGTGCCGGTGTCGTTACGGCGCGGCAATGCGGCCGGGTCCGATGAAATGGGCACGCTGGTCACCAGCATGACCTGCCTATTGGGTACGCATATCGAGGATGCGGCCGAGCGCCTGGATTATGTGCACCGCGCCAGCATCGAAGCCAAGGGCGATGTGGAAGCGACCAAGGATGCGATGATCCAGAATTTCAACGTGTTCGGTGCACCGCTGGCCATGCGCTGGGCCGCGCAAGCTTATGGCGCGCTTCAATTGGCCAATATGCACCGGCCCATTGCCAATCTAATCATCTCGAACGTGGCGGGCCCACGGCACGAGATTTATTTGAACGGCGCCAAAATGGAACACTACCATCCGGTATCGGCCGTTGCGCACGGACAAGGGCTGAACATCACGGTGCAGAGCTATCTGGACACGCTGGATTTCGGCCTCATTGCCTGTGCGGATCTGATCCCCGGACTGAATGTGATGCGAGACGATTTGGTGGCCAGCTTTGAGGAATTGCGGGCTATTTTCTTGGCGTATGAGGAAGTGGTCGAAAAACCTGTGGAAGAAAACCGGGCCGTCGGCGCTCGACTGCCGGACAGTTCGGTGTTCGACAGGGTGGTTGCGGCGGCCGCCGAATAAATTTAGATGAAGTTGGGGGGCGGCGTCGGCCAGGGAGAGGCCGACGCCACGCGCCCGAAGAGTAAGTTGCGTATCCAGAAGAAGAAGACTACGTCGAGTAGGGGAGCGGGACCCATGACGCGTTCGAAATTTGACCTCACCAGCTTTGTGCCCTTTTTGCTCAATCGGGCCGGCACCACCGTGGCCGCGAAATTCAGCGCGCTGCTGAAAGAACACGGCATCGACATCACCACGTGGCGCGTCATCGCCTCGGTCTACCAGGGCGGTCACATGCGCGTCGGGGAGGTCGCGGATTTTACCAGCATCGAATTGTGGACCGTCTCCCGTGTGCTGACCAAGCTCGAAAAGGACGGCTTGGTGGTGCGCGAGCGCGAAGGCGGCGACGCCCGGGCAGTCACCATAAAACTAACCGACGAGGGGATGCGGCTCATCGAAAGTTTGATTCCTCAGGCGCGCAAATTCGAAGTGATTCCGCTGAACGGTTTTTCGGCCGAGGAAGCCAAGCAATTGCGGCGGCTGCTCGCCCGTTTGTATGACAATATGGCGGAATTGGACGCGGCGAAGGCATCCTGACCCGGGGATTCGCGGACCAGCTAAACGCTGCCTTTGAGAATGTATCGGCACATCATGTCCGAAAGTTCTTCTAAGAACGCCGGGTCCTTTAGCTCAGCCCGGCGGTGGGTGGCCATGTGGGCGATGATGAGATCCACCATTTGAATGCCAAGCGGTATCGCGACCTTCATGTTCTTTATACGGATCTGGTTTGTATAGCGCTCGGCGAATGCCGACATCAGCGCAGAGAAAGACGCGAAGTCCTCTTCCCGTTCCGTGGCAAACACGCTGGCGGGAACTTCCTGCTCCAAGATCGCCACCACGTCCGGCTGCTCTAAGGCGACCTCGATACGGGCCTGCAGAAGTTGGCGAAGGACGGTTTGGGGCGTCGTCGTCGGCTCCAGTGACATGCGATGGACCACTTTCTCAAATTGAGCCCGATGCAGTTTTTCCTTAAGGGCCGCAAACACCGCGTTTTTGTCAGGGAAATATTCGTACAGCGAGCCGATGCTGACGCCGGCGCGTTGCGCAATGGCGTTGGTGGTGGTTTTTGCATACCCCTGTCGTTCAAGAACCTGAGCGGCACCTTCCAGAATGGCGTCAACGGTGGCGCGGCTGCGCTCTTGAACCGGTTGTTTTCGCGGCCTGTAGGCTTGATCCATGAGCTTTCCAAACCCGAGTTTAAAACCTGAATAATCCTCAGATATGATCTTCCGCCAGTTGGGGCCTTAAGTCGAGAGCGAACGCAGGGGAGGGGCCATGTCACCGTTTATCGTCACGATCGCGACCTGTCTAATCTTAGGCATCGGTCATGTGGGCTGGGGAAATGCGCATACGGTCAAAGAACTCAAAGCGAGCAACGCCGCGCCCGTGATCATCGCCAGCTATCACGCCTGCTGGTACCACATTTCGATCATTTTCCTGACGACGGCCAGCTATCTCATCTGGCATATATGGGTGTCGCCGGTCTCCGTCGAACCGTTGCTTTTGCTGTGGGGATTGATCGGTGCTTGCTATCTCACCTATTGGGGTGCGCTCTTGGCCTATCCGCAGCTCTGGCCGATCGCGTGGGGTCAGATGGTGATCATTCCGGTCCTGCTCATAAGCTTCGGGTACGGAATTTACATGGAGATCTATGCGTAGTGCTGACCGAAGCGGTTTGACAGGAAATCGTTCAGGCGAACTTCCTCCTGTTTAATGAAGCCCTGTTTGGGCAATTTGCCGTCCAGCATCAGGTCGATCACGGCGCAGGCACTGGCGGCCGTCGTGATTTGAATGGCGCCCCGCTGCTTGCCATAGAGTTCTTTGGCGTAGATCTTCTTCGCAAAACTCTCCTGGCACAGCTTGCCGCCTTTCATACCGCTCACCGTGACGAAAATGATCACCACGTCCTGCAGTGTGTGGGGCAGGGCTTCATCCAGAATTTCCTTCAGCAGGTCCTGACGCCGGCTGAGACCTAAGTCGCGCACCAGAAGCTTGGCAATGTCGCAATGGCCGGGATAGCGCACGCTTTTGTAATCCAAATTGCGCACCTTCCCCGCCAGTGTTTCGCACAGCGTGCCCAAGCCGCCCGACGTATTGAACGCTTCGTAGTCGACCCCGTCGAGGGCGAAGCTTTCCTTGCCTTCCAGGGGCATAATCTCGCGCTGTTCGCCGTCGCGGATTGCTTCGCACGGATTGCAATATTCGTTGATCACCCCTTCGGTGCTCCAGGTGAGATTGTATTTCAGCGCATTGGAGGGATATTGGGGCAGGGCGCCAACGCGCATGCGCACATCGTGGATTTCATCGAATTCGTGCGCCAAATCATGGGCCACGATGGAGATGAAACCGGGTGCCAGGCCGCATTGGGGCATAATGGCGCTGTCTGCATGCTCCGCCAACTGACGAACATAACGGGTGCCGGCCACGTCTTCGGTGAGGTCGAAATAGTTCGCACCCACCTCGGCGGCGGCTTTGGCCAAGTGCTTTGTCACGTCATAGGGCAGGGCGCTCAACACCGCATCGTGGCCCTCGATGGCCTGTTTGAGCGCGTCGTCATCCGACACGTCCAATTCGATGCCGGTGACATTATCCATATCCCTGAATTTTGTGAGGGCCTTGCCGCAGCGATCGGCCACGGTGATCTGATAGTCGCCTGTACTGCTCAGCATTTCGGCGATCATTTCGCCGATCTTGCCGCCGCCAACCAGCAGAAACTTGCACATGGTGTCACCTCGAGTTGACTTCCCGGGCCACCCCGCTCCCCCGTCCCAACCACCCGATAAGGGTACCTAGGGGTGGTTGGGACGGGAGAGTGGGATGACTTAGCTCTGACTATCCTCAGCCATTACGGTTTATTTTCGGCAAAAACGGGCCATTCTTCGGCGGCATTATGGTCAACAACCGGTTAACCCTTTGGCCGGGCGGTCGGCCTATAACGGGCTTATGGAGTTGTTTCTCGTACTTTTGGTGTTGTTTGTGGCGGTAACGGTGCATGCGGCCCTTGGGTTCGGCACGGCATTGATTGCCATGCCCTTTCTCACGGTCCTGCTGGGGCTGCCTGCCGCCGCGCCGCTGGTGGCGTTGGTCATGACGCTAACCATCGCGATTTCTCTTTATGGCGCTTGGCAACATGTGGATGTGCGGTCTGCGGCAACGCTGCTTGGGTTTTCGGTGCTGGGTATGCCTTTAGGGGGCCTTCTGCTCCGGCATGTGGATGTCACGGTGGGGCAGGCCGGTCTGGGCGTCATCCTGCTTGTCTTCGCGGCCTTCAGCCTGCTCAACGTGACTTGGACCCTCAAGGAACATCGCGCCGGCCAAGCCGTCGCGGGGCTTTTGGGCGGTTGCTTCGGCGCGGCTTACAACACCAACGCCCCGCCGGTGGTGGTGTACGGATCGTTGGTGCGCTGGCCGCCGGATCGGTTCCGGGGTACGTTGCAAGGCTTCTTTCTGCCGTCGACACTTCTGATTTGCGCAACGCATGCCGGTTTTGGTCTGTGGACCGCGCCGGTGCTCAGCCTGTTCGTGTGGTCCGTGCCCGTTATAGTCGCCGCTTGTTGGGTGGGGCGGCGGTTTTCGCAAATCCTGTCGCGCCGGCATTTTGAACGGGCGGTGCATTTGGTATCGGGCGTGATGGGCGCCGGGTTGATCGCGCGTGCAATCCTCAGCGGCGTTTAACCGCCGTGCCATGAGCCGTGCTTAGTCGTCCACCAAAATGACGTGTAGTCGCCGGGGGCCGTGGGCGCCCATTTCCATGGTCAGTTCCACATCGCCCGTGCGCGACGGGCCGGTGATGAAATTGAGTGTGCGCGGCAAGGCCCCTTGTTTGCGCACCACATCCAGGGCGTCTTCGTAAGACCCCACCACCCCATGGCTATCGAGAACCACAATGTGGGTTTCCGGCAAAAAATTGAGGGAGGTGGGCGTGTGCTTGCCAGACGTGAGCAACAGCGTGCCCGTTTCGGCAATACCCGCAACCGCACTGGTCACGCTGACCTCGTCGGCTTTTTCGGCGGGCCCGATCACGCGCTCCAGAAGTTCTTGATCCGACCAAGGCAGCGCATCGATGGCGGGGTCCGACGTGGTGCGCACGCGCCCCGGCAAATTGTGTTCCCGTAAAAACTCGGCGACCGCTTCCGGCACTTGGGATGCTTTGGGCACGCGGAATACGCTGGCACCGGCTTTGGCCAGATAGTCCATAAACTGAGTGATGCGCTCTGCGTGCGGACCGTCGGCGCGGGCCGGCACCAAATTACGCGGGTGATCCGCCAAACGCTTATCCAGCATGTGGCGGTTGCTGGCGGTCAGAGGGCCGCGGCCGCGCAAATCGCGTATCTTTTGCAGGATCTGTTCCTTGCCGCTCATAACCGGCGCTTCCACTGCGCGTGAAAAGTCGCTTTCTCAGGGGTCGGAAAGTCGCGGTGCCGGGTCCAGCCGCCTGCAAACGGCAGGCGCACCAAATGGCCTTCCCGCCGTCCGAGAAAGTGCAGCAGTCGGGTCATCAGGCCGGTGCCCAGCCGGTACACCGCGGGTGTGCGGGCGCACCAAGCCCAGAAGGCCAGCGCCCACCGTGCAACGGCAGGGTCTTGTTGGCGGTCGAAGGACTGTTCCCGCCAATAACGCATCATTTTCGGCAGGGGAATGCGCATGGGGCACACTTCCTCGCATTTCCCGCAAAAGGTCGACGCATTGGGCAAATGGTGGCTTTGCTCGATGCCGGTCAGCGCCGGCGTGATCACCGATCCGATGGGGCCGGGATAGACCGAGCCATAGGCATGGCCGCCCACGCTTGTGTAGACCGGGCAGTGGTTCATGCAGGCGCCACAGCGAATGCAGCGCAGCACGTCTTGAAACTCCGTCCCCAATAGGTCGGAGCGGCCATTGTCCAGCAGGATGACATGAAACTGGTCGGGGCCGTCCGGGTCGTCCGGCCGTTTGGGACCGGTTGAAAAGGTGGTGTACGCACTAAATTCCTGTCCCGTCGCCGATCGTGCCAGCAGACGCAGAAAGGTGCAGGCATCCTCCAGGGTGGGGACGACTTTTTCGATGCTCGCCACGACAATGTGCACGCGTGGCAATGTCTGCGACAGGTCGCCATTGCCTTCATTCGTGACGATGATGCTGCTGCCCGTTTCGGCGACCAGGAAATTTGCGCCGGTAATGCCCACATCCGCATCTATATATTTCTGCCGCAGGATTTCCCTCGCCTCGCGCACAATATCCGGCACCTCGCTTAAGGGGCGGTCTTGGTCGAACTGCTTGTGATGGGACCGGAAGGTGTCGGCGATCTGTTCTTTCTTCAGGTGGATCGCCGGGCCCACAATGTGGCTGGGCGGTTCGTTGCGGAGCTGGATGATGTATTCGCCCAGATCCGTTTCGATGGCCTGAATGCCGTTGGCTTCCAAGTGGCGGTTGATTTCGATCTCTTCCGTGACCATGGATTTGCCCTTGGTCACGGTTTTGGCGCCCGCGGCCTGGCAGATTTTCAGGATGGCGTCGCGCGCATCGTCGTCGCTGGGGCACCAATGGACCTGGCCGCCTTTCTCCGTCACCTGGTCCTCGAACACTTCGAGGTAATAATCCAGATGTTCCAGCGTGTGGTTTTTGACGTCGCGGCCGATGTCGCGCAAATCGTCGAATTCGGGCAGGCCGTCGACAACGATTTGCCGCAACATCGGAAAGCCGAAGCCGAGTGTGCCGAGCGCATCTTGAAGCGTGGCATCGTTCAGGCCGTCGCCCGCTTTTCGTTTAAAGTCTTTTGCGGTGGTGTGCATACTGTTTGCGCTCTAGTCGTCCGTTTGCGGTTCGCCGATGGCCGGGCCGTCTGCCATGCCCGCCAACACCTCCACTACATGGCGGACACGGATTTTCGAGCCCTCGCGGCTCAACTTGCCGGCCATGTTCATCAGGCAACCCAAATCGCCGGCCAACAAGGTCTCGGCGCCGGACGCTTCGATCGCCTGCATTTTGCGGTCGACAATCCGGTTGGATACATCCGAATACTTCACGCAGAACGTTCCGCCGAACCCGCAGCAGCCTTCTTCATCCATGAGCTCTTTGAAATGCAGTCCGTCGACGGAAGAAAGCAGCTTGCGCGGCTGCGTCTTAATCTTGAGTTCGCGTAAGCCCGAGCAACTGTCATGATAGGCCACGTCTTCCTCGAAGCGCGCCGTCACGGTGTCGATCTTCATCACGTCCGTGAGAAACTGGGTGATCTCAAAGGTCTTCAAAGCCACGGCCCGCGCCCGCTTGGCCCAGGGCGTGTCGGCTCGCATGAGTTCCGGGTAATGATGGGAAATCATCGCCGCGCAGGACCCGGACGGGGCCACGACGTAATCGAAGGGCTCCAGCGCTTTGATGGTTTGTTTGGCAATCGCGATGGTGCTTTTGCGGTCGCCGGAATTATAGGCCGGTTGCCCGCAACAGGTTTGACCCTCGGGTACCGAGACACGGGCGCCTGCATCTTCCAAAAGTTTCACCGTGGCAAAGCCGATGCTGGGTCGGAACAGGTCCACCAGACACGTGACGAACAAGGCCACATGGGGGGCAGATGGGGGCGCCGTCGGCGGCACGTCGGGTGAAGGCGTTGACTCAGTCGGGGGCGGTGCGTCTTGTATCGTCATGAATGGGTGCGGGGGCGGCGCCTTGCGCGTCGGCAACAATGTTAAGTTTGATGCGCAAACGTACCCCATTATCGCCATTGCCCAAAATGGCAAACATTCCGCCGTAGAGTTCAGTCATACGTTTCATTGCCGCAAACGCCGTGGCGGTTTTGTGCACCCGCTGCTTGGTGGGATTCAGGGCGAATGAGGCGGCTGCCAGGGCGTCGCCCCCATCGAGCATATATGCCAGGTCGGCATCGCTGTATCCGAGCCAGCTCTCGCTCACCTCGATCACCACTTGATCGTCCAGGTGGTCGATCGAGAGCTGCGCGGGCCGAGTGGCCGTGGCGTTCCGGGCCGCGTCCGTCAACAAAAGCCGAAAGGCTTCCGTAAGCGAGGCGCGCTCGATTTCAATTGACAAGGGGCCGACGTCATCCGGCATCTCTATGGTGAAGGCGGTTTCGTCGTCGCCGCGGCGACAGGCGCGCGCAAGCCGCACAATGTCTGAGGCGCGGGCATATGACGCCTTGGTCTCAAGGTCGGACGGCGTGCCCGCCTTGTTTAAGGCATCTTCGATCAGGCGCAGCAGGCGCAGACTGCTGCTGTGAATATCGGCGAGATAGGATTTGTATCTTTCATTATCGATCGGACCCAGGCGCTCATCTTTCATCAGCTCGGAAAAGCCCACAATGTCGGTGAGCGGTGTGCGCACGGCATGGGACAGATCGGCCAGCAGGGAATGGGCGATGGGACCGGCGTCACGAGCGGCATCGACCGCCGCCCGTAAGGCGGTCTCTACTTCATGGCGGGCCGTCACGTCCGAGGCCGACGCCACATAAGCGGCTGCCCCGTTCCATTCGCTGTCGGCCACGCGCACCTCCACATGACGGTCGCGGCTGTCGGCATCGGCGACCGTGATCTCGTGCGACCCCGGCCGAATCGGAATGGGGGAGGGGTGCCCAACTAAGGGCCCGGACTTGGCAAACAGAGCCTGCGCGCCCTGGTCGGCAAAACGCACAATGCCGTCCCGGTCGATGATCATCAGCGCGTCGGTATGTTCCTGAATCAGGGTGAGCTGAGCCCCTGCTTCCTTATGCGATGGTGCGGAGGCAGTGGCCGTGTCAACCAAATCCGTTTTTGGCGATGTGGTGCCCATGGCTATTCACTTACTCAAGGGCGCCTTCGTTAACGGATCCGGCGCCGGGTGACGCAACGCAGCGAATCAGTGATTCGCTCAACACCCCCAAACCCAAGTAATTTACTGACGTTCAGGGTGACTCGCACCATTTGCCGAGTCGGTTAACGAGATGTAAACGAGGCCGTTAATTAGGGGGCGGCTGCGGTCTATGGGGCGCCGTTTCCGTGAATCGTCGGGTCGGTCCGCCATACCAGGAACGAATAGACGAAAAGAATAGCCACAATCCCGAAAATCCCCGTCGCAAAACCCCCGAACACGGTGGAGGCAGAGGCACCGGCCAGCACCAGGCCGACCATGCCCATTCCCAGAGCGACGAAGGCGAATCCGCCGAGCCGGTGGGTCTTCGCCCAGGACCGTTCGTTGGAAAGCGTCCAGGGTGTGCGAATGCCCAAAAAGAACATGCTGCGAATTTTGCCCATCACATTGCCGATAAGGATGAGCAGCACTCCGATGCCTGCCGCAATGGCACGCCGCACATCGACGGTGTGGCCCAACCCTTCGGCCAGGATGAGGCAATGAATCCAGGCCAGCAGGCCCACGCCGGAAAGGCAGATCGTGTTGTACGCTACCCTGGACCGCTTGAGATGATCGCGGCGCGGTTCGATATAGGGCAGAAGGCAAAACACCAACACGATGCCGGTTGCAACAAGGGGCATGACAAATATGGCGGACCATTTGGCCATGTAGCGGTCCGGGGCACCGTCCGCCGCCCAATGGACCGGAAGCTCCGCCCCCGGCGGCAACATGGCGGCCGTCCCCAAGCCCAGCACAGCCATGACGACAATCAATCCGATGCATGTCTTTAAAATGTTTGAATCCATCACGTATCGCCTCCTTGCGTGAAACGATTGACGAAGGTCAGCATGGCCTCCTGCAGAACCGACAAATTCAAGTGATAGCGAATGGTTGTCCCTTGGCGCTCCGCGTCAATCAGCCCGGCGTTTTGGAGCTTTGCGAAGTGGGCCGATAGGGTCGAATTGGCGAGGCCGAACTTTTCCGCGATCTCTCCGGCGCTGAGCGGGCCGTCTTTCAGCTCCTCTAAGATCTGACGCCGCACCGGATGCGACAGGGCCTTGAACACGCTGTCCAATTCACTATTTCCATATTTCGCTAAATTACGAAATAAAGATGGTACTCGTGACGTAGAGATTCAAGCCGAAACAGCACCTATTTTGGAATTTGGACTGAACCGTCTTCTGCTAGCGGCCAATGGGGGTTGAATGCCACCTCCCAGGCATGGCCGTCCGGATCGTGGAAATAGCCGGAATAGCCGCCCCAAAAAACCTCTTCCGCGGCCTTCATCAGCGTGGCGCCGGCCGCGACCGCTTGTTCGAGCACCGCGTCCACCTCTTCTTTGGAGCGGGCGTTGTAGGCCAGCGAGAAGCCGCCGGTTTGCGGCGGCGGCGTGGCCGCCAGCGCCATGTCCTTGGCCAATTCTTCCCGCGGAAACAGGCCCAGCACCAAACCGCCCACCTGAAAAAAAGCAATCTCGTCGCCACCGAAACTGGACGGTGTCCAGCCCAGCCGTTCATAGAAGGCGCGCGCTGCCGGCAAGTCTGCAACGCCAAGCGTGACGATCGTAAAGCGCTGTTCCATATCTCGGCCTCCTCGCGAACAAAACAAGAACACCAGTGTAGCAAAATGGTGACCGGCGTCAATCTTTAGAACCTCCGGCATAGCTGTCATAGATATGTGCGAGTCAGGGCCTGGCTTTTTCCCGTGTCAGCACGACATCATTCGCATCCTGTCCGAGGCCGTGAAGTCCGGATACGGAAAGAAGACTGTTTCGGTCGTGGCGCGCAGTCCAATTCGCCACGTTTCCCATGCCGGCGGAACTTTAAACTGAGGAGAATGGAATGAAGCTTGTGTCTGTTGCGCGCGTCAAAGATCTTGAAGATCGCGAGCCGGCGCATGCCTTGGTGGCCAATGTAGATTTGGTGATCATCAAATACGGGAAAGAGGTCTCCGTTCTCTATGGCCGCTGCCTGCATCGGGGCGCGCTGTTGTCGGATGGCTATGTGGATGGCGACAATCTGATTTGCGGGCTGCACGATTGGGACTACCGCATCGATACGGGCGTCAGCGAATACAACAACAAAGAAGTGCTTCACAAATTCAATGCTTGGGTGAAGCGCGGCCAAGTGATGGTAGACGAAGACGAAATCGCGGCTTGGCATGAAGACAATCCGCAGCCTTTTCAGCGCGACGAATATCTGGGCGATTACGCGGACACTCATCCGGTGCCGGAAGAACCACATGTGGGTTTGATCCAAAGCTATGCAAAGCATGGCTTAAAGAAGACCGGTCATCATGGCGTCGTGGTCGCCATGGGCGTGCCGCGGGACCAACTGCCCAGTTGGGATGACATTCAGATCCTCACGGCGCAGTTGCACAAGCCGCCGCAGCTCGACGATGCGCCCGTGTCCACCAAGGCCGTGATCGGGCCGCGCGCGCAGAAACCGCTGACCTTGGATATCCCGCTGTTCGTCTCCGATATGAGCTTTGGCGCTCTGTCGGAGGAAGCCAAGCTTGCCCTGTCCAAGGGGGCGGAAATGGCGGGCACAGGTATTTGTTCCGGCGAAGGCGGCATGCTGCCGGAAGAGCAGGAAGCCAACTCCAAATATTTCTACGAGCTGGCCAGCGGCCGCTTCGGTTATGACATCGACAAAGTGAAACGTGCTCAAGCCTTTCACTTCAAGGGGGGGCAGGGCGCCAAGACCGGCACGGGCGGCCATCTGCCGGGGATCAAAGTCAAAGGCAAGATCGCGGAAGTCCGTGGACTGAAAGAAGGCGAGCCGGCCATCTCGCCCGGCCGCTTCCCCGATTGGACCGAGGTGTCTCAAATCAAAGAATTTGCCGACGGCGTCCGCGATGCGACCGGCGGCATTCCCATTGGCTACAAATTGTCGGCGCAGCACATCGAAAAGGACATCGATGCGGCATTGGAAGTTGGTGTCGACTACATCATATTGGACGGCCGTGGCGGTGGCACCGGTGCGGCGCCGCTCATCTTTCGGGACAATATTTCCGTACCCACCATACCGGCACTTGCCCGTGCCCGGCGGCATTTGGACAAGGCGGCCCCCGATGTCACCTTGGTCATCACGGGCGGTTTGCGCAAGCCCGCCGATTTCGTAAAGGCGCTGGCATTAGGGGCCGATGCCATTGCGGTTTCCAATTCGGCCATGCAGGCCATTGGCTGCCTGGGCATGCGGGCCTGCCATACCAACAATTGCCCGGTGGGCATTGCCACCCAGAAGGATCATTTGCGGGCCCGATTAATCGTGGAGAAATCGGCCCGCCAACTTGCCAACTTCTTCGACGCGGCCACCGAACTCATGAAAGTGATGGCGCGCGCCTGCGGCCATGACGATCTGAGCCAGTTCTCGATCGACGACCTCACCACTTGGCAGCGCGAAATGTCGGACCTTACCGGTATCGCCTATGGCGGCGTGGGGGCATAAGCTGGCCAGTCGTCGGCCAATAAAGCCATGTGATGTTCGTCATCACCCGGATGTGCAGGCTTGGTGCCTGCTTACCGGGTAATGACAATTATCTGTTTGTCGTCACCCGGTCGATCCGGGCGACGACGTAACTTGTCAAACGACTTACGCTACATAGCGGCCACATTGTCGCACCTTGCATGGCCCAACGGCCCCTTGTAGCTTTGCTTCCCAAAGACAAACGGGAACGCGCAAGGGGAATTTATGAGCGATACAAATCAATTGGGCTGGGCGGTCGGCGCCGCTGTAGCGCTGATCTTTCTGATCCCCATTTTCGGCATCGTGTCCGGCAGTAATCAGGCATCGGCGCCGGCTCCGGAAGCGCAACCTGTAGTACCGGCGGCGGAGACGGCGCCCGAAGCCCCCGCCGACGAAACGCTCGAACAAAGAATCAAGCGGGCCGCCGCCGTCGACGGCAACCGCATCATCGCCGCCGATGACGAGCCGGGCAATTGGCTTTCATACGGCCGCACCTATGACGAGCAGCGCTTTTCTCCGCTTACGGACATAAACGATCAAAACGCCGGCGAGCTGGGCTTTGCCTGGAGCTATCAAACCGGCACTGTGCGCGGTCTTGAAACGACGCCTATCATCGTCGATGGGGTGATGTATGCCACCGGCTCGTGGAGCAGGGTGTATGCGCTGGACGGCAAGACGGGCGAAGAAATCTGGACCTATGATCCGGAAGTGCCGGGCGAATGGGGGCGCAAGGCCTGTTGCGATGTGGTCAATCGCGGGCTCGCCATTTGGAACGGCAAGCTTTACCTCGGCACGCTCGATGGCCGCTTGATCGCGCTCGATGCGGTCACCGGCGAACCGGTATGGGAGAAGAACACCATCGACCGGGAAAAGCCCTACACCATCACCGGCGCGCCGCGCGTGGTGAAGGGCAAGGTGATCATCGGCAATGGCGGTGCCGAATTGGGGGTACGCGGATACATCACCGCCTATGATGCGGAGACCGGCGAACAGCTTTGGCGGTTCTTCACCGTGCCCGGCAATCCGGACGAGCCGGTGGAACATGCGGAACTGAATGCGGCGCTCGAAACCTGGTCTCACGAAGGCGAGGGCGTCAAATGGTGGGAAGTCGGCGGCGGCGGCACCGTGTGGGATGCCATGGCCTACGACCCGGAACTCGACCTGCTTTATATCGGTACGGGCAATGGCTCGCCCTGGGTGCGGTGGGTGCGCAGCCCGGGCGGGGGCGACAATCTCTATTTGTCGTCGATCATTGCGCTGAAGCCGGAAACCGGCGAGATGGTCTGGTATTACCAAACCACGCCGGGCGACACTTGGGATTTCACGGCCACCCAGCATCTGATCCTGGCGGATCTGGAAATCGACGGTCAGCTGCGCCAGGTCATCATGCAGGCGCCCAAGAACGGCTTCTTTTACGTGTTAGACCGGGCAACGGGCGAACTTCTCTCGGCGGAAAACTATGTGAAGGTCACCTGGGCCACCCATGTGGACATGGAAACCGGCCGTCCGGTGGAAGATACCACCCAATCCTATCGCGATCAGGAACGGCTGATTTATCCACCGACCTCGGGTGGCCACAATTGGCAGCCCATGGCGTTCAGCCCCAAGACGAATTTGGTCTACATTCCCGCGCTGGAAACGCCCACCTTGCATGTGCCCGCCGAAGCCGAGGATTTCACGCTGGTGCCCGGTGCCTGGAACCTGGGCATGGATTTGGGCAAGGTAGCCGAAATCACCGAAGAGATGCTGGCCGAAGGCGGGGCGCTGCCGGAAGTGGTGGGCACGCTGCTGGCCTGGGACCCCATTGCCCAGAAGAAGGCTTGGGAAGTGCGCCTGCCCACCGGCTGGAACGGCGGCCTGCTGGCCACCGCCGGCAATTTGGTCATGCAAGGCACTGGCGATGGCCGCTTCGTGGTGTACCGCGCCGACAATGGCGAGGTCCTCTATGATACCAATGTAAAGGGTGGCGTCATCGCGCCGCCGGTGACCTATATGGTCGAGGGCGAACAATACATTGCTTTGGCGATCGGCTTTGGCGGGGCGTTTCCGCTGGCGGTGCTGAACGAACCCAAAGCGGCCGTGAACACCTATGGCAATGATGGGCGCATCATCGCCTTCAAGCTGGGGGGAGCCGCCGACGTGCCCGGGTCGGTAATGGAACGGCCGGCATTGCAGAAACCGCCGGCGGTGGACGCGGATGACGCCACCATTTTGGCGGGGCGGGATATCTATCACCAGAACTGCGCGGTCTGTCATGGCTTTTTGGGCTTGTCGGGCATGACCATCCCGGATCTGCGCATGTCCGACCCCTCGATTTATGATGCCTATCACGATATTCTGCTGGACGGCCTGTTGGCGGATACCGGCATGGCATCCTTTGCGGATGTGCTGGACGACACCAAAGTCGAACAAGTAAAAGCCTATGTGCTGAAAATCGCCAACGATGCGTATGCGGAGCAAGAAGGCCTAGCTGCACCGGCTGCCGCGCCGGAAAGCGCACCGGACACAGAGACACCGCAGCCGGCAACACCGGAAGCGCCTTAGGCGTTGTGGTGAGGGGCTGAGAGGAAGGACGGTCATGTCACCGAAGACACCATATGAAATGCTGGGCGAGGAGGGGGTGCGGCGTCTCGCGCATACCTTCTACGACGTTATGGACGAGCTGCCGCAGGCCGCCGATATCCGCGCCATGCATGCGAAGAATATGGATGAGATCAAAGAGAAGCTTACGGACTATCTGACCGGGTGGATGGGCGGTCCGCCGCGTTATCATCAAAAGACGGGCACGGTTTGCCTGACCGACCCGCACGAGCCCTATGCCATCGGCCCCAAGGAACGGGATCAATGGCTGTTGTGCATGGACACCGCGCTGGAACGCATTGGCGCATGCGATGAACTTAAGACCATGCTCAAATCGCCCATGTATATGATCGCCGATACGGTGCGCAATCAGGACAATTAGGACCCGCCCAAATGGCGGCGGCGGTCCTTCGGCGGAAACGGCGATGAGCCGATGCGATGGTACTCCTGACAGCAGGTTGACAGGAGGGTACCCTTATAGTGCGGGCAACTTTATCAGACACGAAGCCGGAGTTTTGCCATGAAACACTATTTCCATCCCCAGAGCAGGGCGGTGAGCACGCACTGGATGCTCACCGAACTTGACGCCGAACACGAACAGATCCTAGTGGACTATACGAACGGAGAGAACAGCCGGCCGGCCTACCGGGCCATCAATCCCATGTGCAAAGTGCCCGCGCTGGAGGATGGCGGCGTGGTGGTGACGGAAACCGCCGCCATTTGCGCTTACCTGGCCGATAAGTTTCCCGAGAAGGGGTTCGCGCCACCGGTCGGATCGGCGGAGAGGGGGGCCTATTACCGGTATCTGTTTTTTCCCGGCACGGTGCTGGAGCCCATGTTCACGATGAACCAGTTCGGGGTGAAGGATATTCCCCCGCAATCGGCCGGGTGGGGCGATCTCGACCGGTGCCTGGAAACGATTGAGGTGATGACGCCGGAAGACGGCTGGGCGTTGGGCAAACAGTTTACCGCCGCCGATGTGGTCTTTGGCGGGACGCTGGATTTTGCGGTCAAGTTTGGGTGGTTGCCGTCACCCACGCCGAAAGTTGCCGCCTATGTCAAACGCATCAAGGCCCGGCCTGCCTATCGCGAAAGCCATGACCCGTCTTGGCACTAGATGTGAGCTTTCGACAGGTTGTCCATTCGGGCCTGACCGAGGAGACTGGAGTTACCAAGCTTCAGACATCCTAGGAGAAAGACCCGAATGAACAT
>JANQMY010000202.1 GCA_028279895.1 Alphaproteobacteria bacterium | reverse complement strand
CGCAACCACACCAAAAGCGTGGCGCTCTATTGTGCCCAACAGGGCTGGAACATCCGTTGCAATTCGATCCATCCGGCAGCGATCCTCACGCCCATGTGGGACCCCATGCTGGGCGACGGGCCGGACCGTGACGAGAAAATGGCGGCCCTGGTGGCCGATACGCCGCTGAAGCGCTTCGGCCGGCCCGAGGAAGTGGCGGCGCTCTGCGTGATGCTGGCTTCGGATGCGGCGGCCTATATGACGGGGGCAGAGCTGTCCCTGGATGGCGGCCTTTTGGCCGGGTCCGCCGCCGCGCCGGACTAAAAGGCGGTTGCAAATGTCACCGGTTTGCTTTTGATCACATCACAAAAAAGAAAGACCATCCCCCATGTCTCAGCCCCTTCACTTCTGGTTCGAATTTGCCAGCACCTACTCCTATCTGGCCGCCATGCGCGTGGACCGGGAAGCGGAAGCGCGGGGCATCGACGTGGTGTGGCGGCCGTTTTTGTTGGGGCCGATCTTTCATGCCCAGGGGTGGGACACGTCCCCGTTTGTGATCTAACCGGCCAAGGGCAAAAACATGTGGCGCGACATGGAACGGCGCTGCAAGACACGCGGCCTGCCCTGGCGCGACCCCAAATTGGGCCTGCTCGACCGGTTTCCGCAAAACGGCCTGCTGGCGGCGCGCCTCACCCTGGTGGGGTTGGACCAGGGATGGGGCCGGGATTTCGCCCACGCGGTTTACACCGCTCAATTCGGCGACGGCGCGGACATTACCGATACGGAGCTGCTGGCTAAGCTTGTCGCTCAGGCCGGCGGCGACGCGACGGCCGCCCTGGCCGCGACGCAGTCGGACGCGATCAAAGCCAAACTGCGGGCGAATGTGGACCAGGCCATCGCGCTGGGCATCTATGGCGCGCCCAGCTTTACCGTCGGCGATGAATTGTTCTGGGGCGACGACCGGCTGGAGGACGCGCTTGATTGGGCAGCCGAATAGACATCGACCAATGCCTATTGATTCCGTCCGTCGGCCGATTGCTGCGCCGCCAATCTGCGGACGGCGCGCATGAGGACCGATGCGCGGCGCTTGCCGGACGGGTCGATATCGAAGCCGGCCGCGGCAAGCCCCCGCGCCGTCCAGTGATTGCAGGTATTGCCCAGGTGGAATTCGCCGGTGGCCGGATAGAACGCACTGCTGGCATAGAGCCCCGGCGCCGACGCGGCGATCCGGTCGGCATCGCCGCGGTCGAAACTCGACGTTAGAAAGTCGATCAGCGCGGCGAAGTTCACCGGCGTAAGGGTCAGTGCCACCACTTCCGCCTCCTGAAACACCCGGTCGGGCGTGCTCCACAGGCCCACCATATGCACCACCGCCGGTGACGCGCTCATGACGGCCGACAACCCCTTGCCAAGACCGGCTTCCCGGTCCGGATAGAATTCCGCATCGCCCCAGCCGAATTCAAAATATTCCGCAGCCGGAAAATCCCCGGTCTCCGGAATGGCGCCAATAGGCAGGTCGGTCCGCGCCACCACCAAGCCGGTATGCCAGCCATTGCTGGTCACGAAGATGGTATGAGATGACGGCTGGGCGGCGGCCACCGGCAGCGCCCAGAACCAGAATGCGGCCGCCATCCACCAAATGCCTGCCGGCCTATGGGCAATGCTCATGACAATACCGCCCCCCCTCTTAGAACCTAGAGCATGATCTTTTTTCACGGAAACATGATCATGCTCCAGATCCTTTATTGGTCGCGCGATCGGACGGTTAACCGGATTCCACCCCCCGGTCGAGCCGGAGGGCATGCTTAACCTGATCGCGCTCTAGCTTCTTCCTCACGTTCAGAGAGGGCGAAAATATGGCCGGCGGAGCATTCGCCCCCGCGGTTAAGAAACCACCCGCGCGAATTTCGGCGCTGTCTCGAAGGCCGCGATCACATCATAGGCCTGGCCGGGCTTGTCGTCCGTGCCGCCTTGCCAGCCATGCCAGGGATAGGACACCGCCCCATTGTCGAGCAGCGTCGGCGCGCCGCTGGCGCCATCGTAATCGAAGAACGGCCCGTGCTCTTCGCCGGTCTGCACCGGCAGACGGGTGCGCTCCTCGGCGCCGGGGCCTGGCGTTTCGTACATACCGCCCTGACCCGTGCCGTTAGCGATCGTCCAATGGATTTCCGCAAAAGCCGGAAACTGGGGCGATGGGTCCTGCCCGTGATTATGGGTGGACATGTCCACGCCCTTGCCCGCCGTCCAAATATTGACATAGGTGATTTCTTCCCCCGTATGGTCCAACAGGTGGAAGCCGGGGCCGATATAGCAATCGAGCCCGTTGAAGTAATCCATGAACTGACCGAATTGCTGTTCGAAGGTGCGCCACTGCAGGGCATCCGCCTGCGGCCCGCTGAAGGCAAGCTGATCCATGGAAGAAATGGTTTGGGGTGCATCGCCGGTCACGGTGAGGATCGCCAGCAGTGCGCCGTCGGCGCCCGCTTCGATGGTGCCGTCGGTCACCCGCGTGTCCAGGACGCCGCGCGGCGCACAAAACGGCTGGCGATTGGGCGAGGTCAGCGCGCCGGTCACCACCTTCACGAAGATCTGCCCCGCATTCTGATCGAGCGCCAGCGATCCGCCCGGCGGCAATTGTGCAAAGCCGATCTTGCGCCCGCCGAAAGACCATTCTTCCGACACAATGGGTGCCGTCAGTGTGGCCGGGTCGGCAAAATGAAGATTGAGATTGCCCCGTTCGGTATTGCGGGTCAGTTCCGCGTTCGGGGGGATGTTCGATACTGTGTGTCCCATAAGGTCCTCCTGTTTTGCGCCAAGCTTACGCCATTCGCTGTTCGGTGCAACGCCCCGAATGGCGGGGGTCGCGCCGCCCCTCATATATGTGAAGGCTCGCCGCTGCCGATTGACCGGCTTTGGGGTGTCCTCTACACCGGAGCGGACATTTTTGGGGAGCAGAGTATGAACGTCACGGAAGCACTGAAAACACGCCGCACCATTCGCGGCTACACGCCGGAGCCGGTGCCGGACGAAGTCATCCGCGACGTGATCGGTCTGGCGCGCCTGGCGCCGTCGAACAGCAACACCCAGCCCTGGCATCTGGCGGTGGTGTCGGGCGATGCCCGGCATCGGCTGGAGCAGGAGATCTTCGCCCATATGGACGCCGGCAACGGGCCCAACCCGGCCTTTCCGCCCGGCGGCGCAGGCCTTTGGGGGCCCTATAAAGAGCGCCAATATGCCTGCGCCTTTCGCTATTACGGCGCGTTGGGCGTCGAGCGTGAAGACAAACAAGGCCGTGCACTGACGGCTCTGCGCAATTGGACTTTCTTCGGGGCGCCGCATGTGGCGTTTCATGATTGGCTTAGG
>JANQMY010000201.1 GCA_028279895.1 Alphaproteobacteria bacterium | reverse complement strand
CACCGCCCTTGGCCCGAAGCGGGCGCCCGGCCGGTTGGTGACACCAAGGTCCATCGGCACGCCGATCAGGGCAGCGTCGAGCGATTGGAGGGTCTTTTTGTCCGGATTGGGCTTGTAGGGCGCGTCCAAAAGCGTCGGCACGTCGGCGTAGGGCAACTTCCGGCTGTCGTCGGCGTCGAACACGAGCGCCGCGACCTTCTGCAAGGCGGGATCATGAATGTCGCCGCCCTTCGATCCGGCGTATTTGGCGCGCAGGTCGTCGAGGGATTTGGCCATGGGCGCACTCACAATTGAACTCGCCGGGACTGGTTGCCGATACGGGACGACGACCGGTTGTTAAACCGCGTCGCACGGCATAGGCGTTGCGGACCCGCCGCCGAAGTGTCCGCCTGTCGATCAGGAGCTAACACCGGGTGGCCGGCCATTTCAATTCTCGACCACAAAGACTAAAAACATCGTGCGCAATCGAGGGAGAATTTCCACCAATGCGATATCGCTGCACAATGGAAACGTCGCTGTTGATGAGTCTGAGCCTGGCCATCAGCATTTTCGCGGTACCTTGGCACTCCGCCGGCGCCGAACAGGCGGCCCAGAATCGGCCGGCCAACAAGCCGAGCGCCGAAGAACTCAAGCGAATGCCGTTCGAGAAAGCGCTCGAAGTCGCCCTCGGACGAAAACCACGCAGCGAGATCGTCAACTTGGCGGTCGAACTCCGATTGAGTGCGCTACTCTACCTCGACGGAATAACCGGAAAGGTGTCCGCTGAACAACGGGTCCGCGCAATCAAGATGTTCCAAAGGGACATTGGGCGGGAGCAAACGGGCGTACTCACGCTTGGCGGCTACGAAACTCTCAATAGGCGCTACAACAGGTGGCGTGAAAACCACATCCCCCTTCCCGCCCTCGCTCCCGCTCCGATCGTTTGGCCAAACCAGGTGTTCGTCCAAGGTACTTGGGTCGTTAAAGGTGACCTCCGAAACTGGCGCTACAACTATAACTACATTCGTTGCTACAAGGACCTGAACCTGTGTTTCAGGTCGTACCTGCATCGCAGGGGAGTGACATTTCAAGGTCAGCCGAGCGCCTTTGGTCTGGATCTCGAGCGATATGCCGTGACGAGTTGGACAAAATCCGCGATCACGGCGACTGTGTCGGACAACTGCTTTCGGTGGACCTTGCGAATCCCGATTAGCAAGTCTGAACAAGTGACAATGACCAAAGAAAACGCTCGCCAAAAGGACTGCGGGAAGTATGTCAAGACGCCGCCGCTTACGAAGCCGCGCGTTTCAACACTCCAGATGGGTTTCACCGTCTCGACAGGCCATCAAGTCCGGCGGACGGACAAAGCCGTCGAGTATCTGAACAAGGACGTTCAGGCGGCGATCCGAAAGCTCCAAAAAGCGACAACCTGGTAGCGATCGTCGCATGGGCATGGCCCCCCGTGCGAACACAACCACCCAAAGTCGGCAGTTCACAATTTATCTATCATATTAAAAAACCCCGCCAATCATTTGATATGACGGGGTTTTTGGTGAGCGCGCCAGGACTCGAACCTGGGACCCGCTGATTAAAAGTCAGCTGCTCTACCAGCTGAGCTACGCGCCCGTAATCACGTCTTCGGGGCGGTTTGCGCCGCCTGGATCCGAACCGGTGTTCGTTGGAATCACCGCCCGCGGATCAGCCGAAACCGGCCGTCCCGGCGGAGACCGGCCAGATATTAGCTTTCCGGGGCCGTTCCGCAAGGCCCGATCGCGGGATGTGCGCCCTGCCCGGCTCTTACGTCGCGATTGGGACCCGCGGCAAGGGCACGGGACGCGATAAACACGGCGATGTTTGCTGCGAAACGCCCGTCAATCAGCGTCCGACTCGACCTTGGCGGCTAGCAGGTCGCGGACCCGTGGGCTCACGAAGCTTGAGATATCGCCGCCGAGAATGGCGATCTCCTTGACCAGGCGCGAGGCGATGAAGTGGTTTCGCTCCGACGCCATTAGGAACACAGTCTCAATATCGGGATTTAGTCTTGTATTCATGCTGGCCATCTGGAACTCGTACTCGAAGTCCGAGACGGCGCGGAGCCCGCGAACGATGAGCTTGCCACCGCATTGGACGACGAATTCCATGAGCAGGTTGTCGAACGGCCGCACCTCGGTCCGCGCCGCGATGTCGTCGCCATTGGCGTGCATCTCGGCCTCGACCATGGCGACGCGCTCCTCGAGGGTGAAGAGCGGGCCCTTGCCGGCGTTGACCGCGACGCCGATCACGAGGCGGTCGACCACCCGCGTCGCCCGGCGGATGATGTCCATATGGCCGTTGGTGATTGGGTCGAAAGTGCCCGGATAG
>JANQMY010000298.1 GCA_028279895.1 Alphaproteobacteria bacterium | reverse complement strand
GGTGACGGACAATATTCTGTCGCTGCCGGCACCCTTGCGGCTGAACCGCGATTTGGAATTGGTGCTGCCCGATCTGGTGGGGCCGGTGCGCGACCGTGTGTTCACGGAGATTTTTGGTCCGGGTGCGATCACCGGCCACGAAGGAGATTTGTGGACGCGTTATGCGTCGGCGCTCGACTTGGAGAAAGTTTACCACGCTGGTGCCCGCGGCGTGTCAGCGATACAAGATCTATCCGAACGCGTCCAAGGCCGTCTCACCCGTATGGGTGCTACAAAAGGCCCCGCGCTCAACGAAATCTATGGCTTGGGAGAAGCCAAGGAGCACGCGAACGCGTTCATTGGCGACATCAAATCCTATCTTTCCGGAACGATCCCTTGGAGCCAAGTGGATCGCGGGATGTTGTTGGTGGGGCCGCCGGGTACCGGCAAAACGATGATGGCGCGGGCCATGTCCCGCGAAGCCGGCATCCGATTCATTCATGCTTCCGCCTCTGACTGGCAATCGGCCAATCATTTGGGCGAGCATGTGCAGGCCATTCGAAGTTCCTTTGCCATGGCGCGCCGCTATGCGCCGTCGATCATCTTTATCGACGAGTTCGACTCCATCGGCCGGCGCGGCTTTGGCGGCCATAACGAATTTTACCATACGGCCGTGGTCAATGCGGTTTTGGAAGAACTGCAGGGCTTTCAAGAACGCGAAGGCGTGATTGTCATGGCGGCGACCAACCGCCTTCAAGGTGTCGATCCGGCGCTGCGCCGGGCAGGGCGCCTCGACCGTGTGGTCCAAGTGAACTACCCCAACATCCAGGCACTCGCGAAGATTTATGAGTATTACATCGCGCAGCAGCGCCAGATGGGCATGGATCACGGCGAGGTGGACTACCAGGACCTGGCGCGTATGACTTTCGGCCAGACCGGAGCCGATGTTGAACTCTATGTGCGTGGCGCCGCCCGACGCGCCCGCAGCCGCACCAAACCGGGCGAGCGGGTGAAGGTCGCCCATGACGATTTTGTTCAAGAAATCATGGGCTCGCCCATCGGTGAATCGGGCGCCGTTCGTCTGTCTAAGGACGATATGAAGCGCACTGCCGTTCATGAATCGGGACATGCGTTGATTCAGCTCACGGGCCCCACGAAAGGCGCGAATATTGCCTTTGTCAGCGTCACCCCGCGTGCCGACGGCACGCTGGGCTTCGTGTTCACGGCACCTGACGAACGTCACGTGGTGACCAAGGATGAACTGTTCGAAGACCTTCGCCTTCTGCTCGGGGGGCGCGCAGCGGAAGAAGTCATGTTCGGTGCCGAAAATGTTTCTTCCGGCGCAGGCGGTGCCAGCCCGTCCAGCGACCTGGCTCAAGCCACCCGTCTGCTCACCGCCATGCTGACCCAATATGGCTTCTCGAAAAAACGTGGGTTGATCTGGTCGGAATTCGACGACGCCAAGCAAGAAGTCCAGCAAGAAGTGCGCGATACGTTGGATACGCTCTACCGTGAAACGGTGCGGCGTATCTCAAAGAATAAGCGGCTGCTCAACCGCATGGTGGACATCTTGCTGGAGCGCCAGGAAATCACCGGGGATGAGCTGCGCGCCATGTTGGGGCGGCGATAGACCTCAGCTCGCCGCTTGATCGGTTTTTCCTTTCAAAATGACGAATTTGAATGTGTCTGCCGCGACCTCTTCGGACACCAGCCGGTGTCCGTCTTCTTGGCACAAATGCGGAATATCGATCCGCGATAGCGGATCCGTTGCAGTGATCACCAAACGGTCTCCGGTCTTTAGGCCGCGCAGCGCCTGACGCACCTTTAGGACCGGCAACGGGCAATTCAATCCGATCACGTCAAGCTCGGTGGTTTGATGATCCGTCATGGGTCGTCCGAGGAATAGAGCAGTATTCTTGACCTTAAGGCCCCTCAGTCTATGTTGAACGAAAATAACGAGGGACCTATTCAGGCATGGGCTTACTGAACCGCTTATCTCGCGACTACATTCAAATCTCAAGTCTCATTCGCACATTGCGCCGTATCAAGGGGCTGAAGCCCACCGGCACAACCACCTTTGCGGATGTTTTTGAAGCGGTCGCCGAAGAACATGCCGACAATGTGGCGATCTACTATGAAGACCGCACACTGACCTATCGAGAATTGAACCACGCCGCTAACCGTTATGCCCACTGGGCGTTGAGCCAAGGGGTGAAGCAGGGCGATGTGGTGGCGCTGCTCATGGAGAACCGGCCGGAATATTTGGTTGCGTGGCTGGGCTTGGTGAAGACGGGCGCGATCGTGGCGCTGATCAATCACAATCTCCAGGGGCACGCTCTGGCCCATTCGCTCAACATCTCCAACGCAAAACATGTGGTCTTAGGCGGGGAGTTGCTCGACAACTATGCGACCGTGCAAGACTTGCTCGATCGACCGCTTCAAGCCTGGGTTACCGGAGAGCAAGCCCAAGGCATGGAAGATCTCGACGAGGCGCTGCTTGCTCAATCGACGGAACCGCTTCCTCCTGCGACGCGTGACGGCATGAAGACGTCCGATGTGGCGCTGTACATTTACACAAGCGGCACCACGGGAAATCCGAAAGCCGCTAATATCAGCCATTTGCGGGCGCTGACCATGATGCAGGCCTTTTCCGCGGCGGTGAATGCCCGGCCGCGCGACCGCATGTATGTGGTGCTGCCGCTATATCACTCCGCAGGCGGAATATGTGCCGTCGGGACCATGCTTATGGCAGGCGGTGCGCTGATCATCCGGCGCAAGTTTTCGGCGCGTAACTTCTGGGAAGACTGCCACAAATACGACGCGACCATGTTCCAATATATTGGCGAGCTTTGCCGGTACCTGCTCAATGCGGAAAAGCACCCAAAGGAAAGGAAGCATAAGCTTCGGGTGTGCGTGGGGAACGGCCTGCGCCCGGAAATCTGGCCCACATTCCAAAAGCGATTCAAGATTCCGCGGATCATTGAGTTCTACGGCGCCACGGAAGGCAATGTGGCGCTGTTCAATTATGACGGCACGGTCGGTGCGGTGGGACGCATTCCCAAATATCTGGAGAAACAATTTCCGGTCAAAATCGTCCAATTCGATGTTGAAAACGAAGTGCCCGTGCGAGGATCCGATGGGTTCTGCATCGAATGCGCGCCGGGCGAGGTGGGCGAGGCGATCGGCGCGATCACCAATGATCCCGATAATCCGGCCGGGCGTTTCGAAGGCTATTCCGACAAGGCGGCCACCGAGAAAAAGGTGTTGCGGGATGTTTTTGAGAAGGGTGATGCCTATTTCCGCACTGGCGATTTAATGCGGCGCGATGCCAGCGGCTATTTCTATTTTGTGGACCGCATCGGCGATACGTTCCGCTGGAAGGGTGAAAACGTCGCCACCAGTGAAGTGGCCGAGGCCATTTCGGTCTTCCCGGACGTGCACGAAGCCAATGTCTATGGTGTGCATGTCCCCAATACGGACGGCCGCGCCGGCATGGCGGCCATTGTGTCGGAAGTCGATATCGATCCGAACAAACTGCGCAAGCACTTGGAGAAGGAACTTCCGGACTATGCCCGGCCGCTGTTCCTTCGTATGCAGAAAGAAATCGAGATTACCGGTACTTTCAAACACCGTAAGGTCGAACTGGTGAAGGAAGGCTTCGACCCGTCGACGATTTCCGACCCGATGTTCTTCGACCATCCGGATCAGGGCGCGTATGTACTGCTCACCAAAGAGCTTTATGACGAGATCTGCGCCGGCGCACTGCGGTTGTAATCCTTAGTTTTACTCCGCCGAGGCAACCAGAAAACCCGCCCGTGGGAAGTGAACGACAACCTCCCCCACCTGTTCGTCGGTCCGCTTGATGGCGATTTCCTGGGCGTTTGATCTGACCAATTCGCCGGTCACGGGTGTGCGGCCATAGTCGTCGGGCGACACGCTGACCTTGTCGCCCGGCTTGCGGCCGTTCGGGTCGAACGAGTCCTCGGCGGCCGAAACCTCGCTCGTGGCGTTCTTGGCAATCTCCAAAGCTTCTTTCGGATCCATCTCGCGGCGGTCGCCATGACCTAACCCGGCCACGCGTTCTGCCCATTGATTGACCCGGCCGAATTCGTCAAGCAAGTCTGCGGCGGGCGGAAACCCGTTTTTTAGGAACCACACATTCATGTAACCGCTGATGTCGGCCAGGCCGGGCTTTTCGCCCATCAGCCAAGCGCGGCCATCGTCCAATTGGTCGTCCAGCCAGCCGGCATAGGCCCGCCAATGATCCCGCATCATCGGCACGGCCGCTTTCATGCCTTGCACGTCGAAGGACTGGCCCGACAATTGTTCCCGGTCTTTAATGAAGTCGTCGGGCACTGCATCGCCGATGCCGCCGAAGATGACTGCGACCGAACTTTGGAAGAAGGGGCGGTCCGTCCACATGCTTGTGGTCCACATGATCCCTTTATTGGCGGCCGGGAAAAGGGTGGGGGTGGGAA
>JANQMY010000183.1 GCA_028279895.1 Alphaproteobacteria bacterium | reverse complement strand
GGGCCTGAAAACCGATGGAACCACGCTTGGTCGAGCGCGCGTGTCGACAGACCGGCCTCGCGAAACTGACGAATGTTTTGCATCAAAGTGGTGAGATAGGTCCATTCCGGTTTTAGAGCGAGAGCGGTTAACCGGTCCGGTCTCAATTCGATCGCCCAAGCTTCGGTTTCGGCAGTGCTGATGCCGAGACTGCTCGCATCGATCCTCACCACATCGAAGAGGGTCCAGCGGCCATTGCGATAGGACGCAAACTCAGCCGAGACCGAACTTTCCAACATGCCGGTCGGTCCCTTTTCGTAAACCGTGACTTTATCGAGAATGATGCTGTCGACCGTTTGGGTGATCCAGCGCGCATTGACGACCGCATTCTCTTCCTGCAGCCAAATCTCCTGTTGGGAATCCGGTTTCAACTCCAGATCCAGCGCAAAATCGTTACGCTCCCAAAAGTCCAATCGCGCACTGGATTTAACGACAAAGGCTTCGTGTAACAGCACGTGGAATACAAAAATGATGGCGCATGCCATCCCCAACGGGAAAAGAATTCGATGGGTGGACAGACCCGCTGCCCGCATCACCACAATCTCGCTGTTCTGATTGAGCGTGCCTAAAGTGATGAGAGTCGCCAACAAGGCAGCGAAAGGCGTGAATTGGCTGGCCAGTTGGGGAGCCCGCAGCGAGATATAGGTCAGGACGGATCCCCAGCCGGCGCCTGCGACTTCGAGAATGTCATCGGATTTGTTCAGCAAGTCCAATGCCTGCAGGATTGAGACCAGCAGGATCAGGACGAACAAAAATCGCGAGAGAAACAACCACACCAGATACCGCGTAATGGTCGTTGCACGGACGGTATCGGAATAGCTACGGAACATCGGCACAAACCCGGGTTAGGACGTTTGATGCCGAGAACGGCGCATCAGGCTCATGGAAAATTGGCCTATTTGCGCAAGACGTTGGTCCAGCGTCTTTGCATGCAGGCCCCCAGGTGACTCAGATGTGGTGCGGAACAAAACGGCCCCGAGCGTAAGGAACACGATGTAGATCGGCCACATGGCCACCCAAGGCGACATGTTGCCCGAGGCCACCTGCACCTCGCCCCATTCCTCAAGCAATTCGTGATAAATGATCACAAGAGCAATGCCGATAACGGGCTGAATCACGGAAGGCCGCCGTTTGTTCACGACCCCCATGGCAATCGCCAACAGGGGCAAAGCCAGGAACGTGAGGGGATGTATCAGCCGCCAATGGAAACTTGCCCGGAAGGCATCGTATTCCTCAAAGGTCTCGCGGTTTTCTGTTCTGAGGGTAGCCACGAGCTCGTTGATGGTGGCTTCCTTCTTTTCGCCCCCACGCGCCCGGAAAACACCGACGCTCGGTAGCTCAAGCGGCACATCCAGCTTGTCGAAGGTCAGAACGCCCGGTTGCGTGTTGTCGGCTCCGATCAGCATCTGGCGGCCGTTAAACAATCTTAGGGTGAGGGAGTCGTCTGCATTGCCCGCGAAAATAGCCCCTTCGGCGGCCGTAAAGATGTTTCGATTGCCGCCATGGGCGCGCCTTTCAAGAAAAATGTCTTGCAGCCTGCGGTTATCGCCTTGCGTGGCCCCCACGAACAGGGTGACGCCGTCGGCCACTTCGACAAATTCACCGGCCGGTACGGTGATGCCCAGGGCACCGCTGCTAACTTCAAACCTCAGCTCACGATAGCGGTATTGCGCCAAGGGCTGCAGATAAGCCACCAGGATGAAGTCTATGACCATCAAGAGAAGGGTGAGCGCATAGACCGGGACCAACAGCCGCTTCATGGAGACACCGCTGGCCGTCATCGCGTCCAGCTCGCTGGACAAGGACAGATTTCTGAAGGCCATCAAGATGCCGATAAACAGGCCGAGGGGCAGGGCCAGCCCCAAATAATGCGGCAGCAAGTAGCCCAGCATTTGCCAAACCACATCTACCGGGCCGTTTTTGTCGAGCACAAAGTCAAAAAGCCGCAGCATGCGCTCAAGCGTCAGCAGCATGGCCGCGACGCACAAGGCCATGGCCAACGGGTTCAGGATCGATCTCAGAATGTATCGGTCCAGCTTCCCAAACATTTCCTACGTTACCTTGTTCGTGAATCCGGCCCAATTACGGTAGACCGGATCAAGCGCGGCATTCTACTGGGCGCTTTTTGCTTGTCCATGAGTACCTGGAGCGGTTCGGTGAGGGAAAACAAAAATTATGGCGCTTTAGGAATTTTTGGTATCGCGCTCCGGCCCGCCTGATCTTTCCATAAAACTGGTCAGGCCAAACACCGCCAGATTGGTTAATTGGGTGAGGGCCGAGGCAGCGACGAACACCGCAGCGACGGCGGCTTCGGGCCCCTCTACATATTCCGCGAGGCCTACGCTGAGCCCTAAGAACATGAGATCCTTATTCGGGAGGAAGGGCAGCCGGTTTAACACCAGATTGGCCGTCAGGAACATCCACCACACCGTCCACGGAATGTCGGGCAGGGCACTCGCCCATTGGGCGCCGAGCAGCAGTAATATGAGCAACATGCGGCCGCTGTGCAGGGTGAATAGCCAGATGGCCACGTCTCGAGACACGCCGATCAAGTAGCGCCTGAATGTAACGATCAGGGCGGTCAGAAAGACGGCCATAAAGCCCGCGGCGGCAAGATAGATCCAGAAATTTGGCGTTTGAACCGACAAAGCCTCCGCCATGCCGAACCAGACGAAAATAGCCAAAAAGCGCACCGTCATCAGATTGGACGAGACGGCCGACATCACATTCGAATCACGAATGGCGGCGAACACGTCCTTGTCGCGAAGCTTCAAGGCAGATCGTGCCCAGGCAAAAAAATAGGCTTCGCCGGAGTAGTCGAGCACGCCGAAATTATAGACACGCTTACGGAAGAAGACCGGCCAATGAGCCCGCAGATCCCTCCGCCAAAGGCGCTGGTAAATCAGAAGTTCCGTTCCCGGCAACACGCAATAGCGCACGGCGAAGATCAGATAAAACAGCGGCGTGGCCGGCAGCGCCGCAAGAACCGCCATCCACCCGATGTCTGAAAGGCGCCACACCAGGTAGGCCAGGACGCCGAATATGAGCAGGTATCGCAACACCGTTTGCAGGCGACGAAACTCGTCCGACTGGAAATAATCGGACGCGGCGATTTCTCGTATCGTCGCGGCGGCACGTCCGAATGGAGTTTGCTTTTCGCCCATGCTTCACGTTTTAACCGGATTGATGTACATGGATCTCCGCGGAAATCTAAGACGTTTGGGGCCCCCGTGAGCGAAAAGCTCAGCAAAAATCCGATCCTACGATATTTCAACCGGTTTGAGCGATTAATCGCGCGATTTGTCCCAGACAGCGGGTGGGGTAACTATGCTATCTCTCAGTACAGGTATTTCCTGGACAATTTCCGTTTTGCAAACACCCGAAGACCACGCGGTTTTCCCGAATATTTGATGCGTTTCAAACTCTCCGATGCTGCGCGGGACCCCATATTCGAACGGATTTCCGATAAGGAGCTGGTGAAGGGCTTTGTCGAGGAACGCGCAGGACCCGGCAAAACGGTTGAGACCTTGGCCGTTCTCGAAACGGCTGACGAGGTCGAACGCTTCAACTT
>JANQMY010000174.1 GCA_028279895.1 Alphaproteobacteria bacterium | reverse complement strand
AAAACCACCGTGCTGCCCGAAATCGACACCGACAATGTGCGGCTCTCAATCTCTTCTTCAAAGCCCGACACAATCAACGTCTTCAGATAGCCGGCGCGTGCCGGCTGTTTCGTTCCGTTTTCCTTGACCACATTGTCGAAGGGCATATTTGGGGCACCGCCCCCGGATGCCAGCGGCGACAACCGGTTCGACATGGAGGAGACAACGGCTTCCCATTGACTGCCTTTCAGTTCCGACATTGAAAAAATCAGTACAAAGAACGCCAGCAGCAAGGCCATCAAATCCGCAAAGGTGATCGTCCACGAGTCGGACGACGTGCGGTAAAATTCCGCGTTTTCATCGGTCTGCCAGTCAGGTGCTTCGGGTTGTATCATGAGCGCCCCCCGATGGGTCTTTCCGCAAGCCCTGCTGTGGGTTTGCGGATCACGAGACTGATCCTGTCTTGCCGCTTGGCATTGCGCCCGACAAACAATTGTTCCTGCGCCATCCCGCCTTGAACGAAGCGCGACGCAAGTTCCGCCCCGCGGCGAACGTCGAAGGAAGGTTCGTCCGAACCATCGCCCCCGTCCCTGTCGGCCGCAGGTACATCGATATACACGACCTTATCTGTGGATTGGGATTGTGAAAGCATCGATGCCACGGCGCCCAGTGCCGTTTTGGCGTTGGGTTTCAGCGCCGCCGTTCGCGCGTAAAACATCGCTTCCGAATTCATGAGCACGCGCAATTCGCGCCCGGCGCTCCCATAACCGAACCCCGCGCCCGGGAAGGCAGCGCGCAAAATCTTTTCCGCTTTTTCCACGTCGGTCAGCGCATCTTCAAAACTGTCGGAAGCGGTCACGCCGAATGTGGGACCAATATGTGTGTCTTGAACGAAAGTTGCCTTCACGCTCGACATCGCCGCCGTTGACTTCGGCCGGCTGATCTCCGACTCATTGACGAGAACCACGAAAAAACCAAAGATCACCAGATAGAGGGACAAATAGACATTCGTCCGTGGTGCGATCGCTTTTCGATCGGTCTCGAATTTCGGCTGGTCGCTAAACACGTCCATCTCACGCCACACACTGCCGCCTCACGAAGCGGGCTCCCGCCGATACACCAACGCCCTATTGGGACCGTGCGCCCGACACGGCCGGAACCCTCTGAAATCCTACTGTTTTTGGCGTAAATGCGGAGTTAAGGTGTTGGGAATATAAACGCTTTGTTTACTCTAGAGCAGCGGACGGCGCGTCGTATTCCCGCACTTCTGCAAGTTCGACCGTGAGACGCTGGGCGGCTCCGGATTCCATTTTTGCCAGAACGGCGGCGAACTTTTGCTCCTTCATGCGTTGGGCAACGGGCAGCAGCACATCCATTTCCAGCTTGTCGAAAATCCGCGCGGCATCTTTGGCCTTCATGTTTTCGTAAACCTTGACAAGGCTTGCCAGCTTGTTTTCGTCTTCCTCTTCCTTCTGTATGAGGAGGGATTGGATGTTGGCTTCGATCGCCTTAAGCTCGGCGACTTTCTTCTCTACGCGCTTCTCCGCGGCAACCAACAATTGCTCGCGCATTTCCATCTCGCGCTCACGCGCATCCAGCTTATCGCGGCGTTCTCCCAATTGCTGGAGAACTTCGATCTCGGAGCGGCTGTAGAACGACGAGTCGCGCCCGTCTACCGGCCGTTCCTGCGTTGTTCCGGTCGCTTCGCTTTTCTTCACCGGCTCCGCGGCAGCGTGCGTTTCTTCTTTTGCGTCACCCGCGTGCGACTCTTTGGCCGTTTCAGCCTGATCTACGGTCTTGGTGTGGGTCCGCACGGGCTCTTCTGCCACCGCCGTGCCGATGCCCGCCACGAAAGCGTTCATGCCCGTCCAAAGACTGACCGTCTTTAGCCCAAACAGCAATATCGCAGCGGTCATGAGAACCGGCAGTAGTCTTACGCGCGTGGACATGTTCTTGTTCCTGTTGTGTAAACGCCTGTCTCTGTCGGGCCTAGCGCACCTGGCGGAGCGCATTCAGGAGCCCAGCTTCACCGCTGGCCGTTTTTTGTCCGCCGGCTGCCGGACGGTTGTCTTGGGGCGGTATTGCCTTCGTTGCCGCCGCCGCCCGAGGGGCCGACCGGTCGGCCAATCGCTCCGCTATGCTGTTGCCCGATTGAACCATCAGTGACAGTTCGTCGGCCAAGTTCTGTGCGCGCGCGATACGTTCTTCGAGCAAGCGCGCCGAGTCACCGGCATGGGACTTAAGATCGAGGATTGTCGTCTGAGCCTGTCCGATCGCCGCATTCAGATTTTCCACAACGCTTTGCAATTCTTCGCGCCCCGACCTGAGCGCTTGCAAGCGCCGATCCAGGATGAAGCAATAGCCAACGGTAACGATCAGCAATATGGCGACCACGCCTTCGAGGATCATTCCAAAGGGCATGTTCTTACTCCTCAGATCTCTTCGCTGGCATCGCGGGCAATGCGCTCGTCGACGCGAACGGCCACATGCGACCCCAGCCGTCCCATCCGGCCTTCCAACAGCGGCACGCCCCCGCACCGCAATTGAACGGCCGACTCCGGCGCCGTGTTCAAAACGATCGTCTGTCCGACTTCCAAGTTCATCACCTCGTTCAAGGTCATGACCTGCTCGTCCAGAACGGCGTCGATCTGGAGCTTGGTAGACCAAAGCTCCGTGGCCAAGTGGCCTTCCCAGATGCTGTCACGGCCGAACTTTTCGCCCATGAACATCTGAATCAGCACTTTGCGGATGGGTTCGAGCGTTGCATAGGGCAACAGCAACTCAATGCGACCGCCACGATCTTCCATATCGATGCGCAGCTTCACCAAAATTGCCGCATTCGCCGGACGGGCGATCGCGGCAAAGCGGGGATTGGTCTCGATCCGCTCCAGTTTGAAATTCACCGGTGACAAGGGCTCGAAGGCAGCCTTCATATCCTGCAACACGACTTCGATCATGCGCCGGACCAGGGTGCGCTCGATGGTCGTGTACGGACGGCCTTCAATACGCATGGCCGCCGTTCCGCGGCGTCCACCCAGCAGGACATCGACAATCGAGTAAATGAGATTGGATTCGACGGTAAACAAACCGTAATTGTCGAGTTCTTCCGCCCGAAACACTGACAGAATCGCGGGTAGCGGAATGGAGTTCAGATAATCGCCGAACCGGATGGCGGATATGTTGTCGAGGCTCACTTCCACATTGTCGGAAGTGAAATTGCGCAATGAGGTCGTCATCAACCGGACCAGCCGGTCGAAGACGATTTCCAGCATGGGCAGCCGTTCATAGGACACCAATGCCGAATTAATGATCGCGCGAATGCCGCCGCTCTGGCCATTACCGTCTTCGTCGATGTCGAAGCCGAGCAGACTGTCGATTTCGTCCTGATTCAGGATACGTTCGTCTTCACCGTCGCCCGGGGCGGCCGGTGCCGCCGCCGGTTCACCGGCGGCGCTTTCTTCCTGCTCTTCTGCTGGCACGTCTTCTTCAGACATTCTTTACCGTCATCTCACTGAACGATGATTTCTTTGAACAACACGTCCTGAACGGCGACATCCTGCAAAGACAAATTGATGCGCTTCAACAGTTCTTCCCGCATGCGGTAGATGCCGGCGGAGCCGTTCAAATCTTCCAAACGCAGTTCGCGAAGATAGACCTGAAAGTTGTCGACGATACGAGGCATAACGACCTCGACCTTATCGACCGCGGCTTGATCCGACAGTTCCAGGGCGATGCGCAGCTTGAGATAGCGCGTCTCGCCGTCGCCGGTACTCAAATTGACTAACAGATCGGGCAAGTCATAAAAGACAAGCGCCTGCTTGACTTCCGCATGCTCGCCATGACCTTCGCCATGTTCTTCCGACGCGAGCTCGTCTTTTCCACCGCCCAGAAAACCCAAGAAGTAAGCCGCCGCGAGACCCACGACGATCAGCACAACCGGCGCACCGGCAAACAAGATGATCTTGTTTAGGCCGGACTTTTTCGGTTCTTCCTGCTGTTCGCCGTCGAGCGACTCTTCAGACTCTTCCGCTTCCGGTGATTGATCTTCTGCCACAGCCAAACCCAGCAGTTTACGGATGATTTACCAAACGCGCTCACAGCCTCACCTGCGCGCATTGCTCAAATTAGAGCGGGTGGGTTAAAGTTTGGTTCAAACATCTCACCGGTAATTAATGCCGGGCAAACACTTCCAGAAGCGGCGTGACCGCCGGCTTCCCTTCCCCAAAAACGGCCGGTTTCCCTACATTTTTCCGCCTCTTTCGTCATGGCACAGGTTTTGCGGCAAGCGAACCGACTAACGCCACGAAGGAAGCTGCGAGATATGGAAAACGCCATTTTAGTCGCGATGTCTCTTCAAATCGCCAACCGGCGTAGCTTGAACATCGTTGCCAATAACATCGCGAACATGAACACCACCGGCTTCAAAGCCGAAAACGTGTTGTTCGAGCAGATCCTTCAAGAAGTAAGCAGCGGTACGGAAGTCGGCAGCAAGATTTCTTTCGTTCAGGACAAGGCAGTCTTCCGGAACTTCGAGGACGGCGGACTGGTTGAAACCGGCGGCGCCATCGATGTCGCCCTGTCCGGCAAAGGTTTTTTCGTGATCGACACGCCTGACGGTCGTCGCTACACGCGCAACGGCAATTTCCAAATGGATGAAGAAGGCCGGCTGGTCACGTCCGAGCAGCATCCGGTTCTGGACATTACGGGCAACCCGATTGTGATCGGCCCCGATGAGAATGACATTCAAATCGCCAAAGACGGCAGCATCGAAACCTCATTAGGACCGAAAACCAGCTTCGATGTGGTGACTTTCGACAATCTGAACGACATGCGCAAAGTCGGCGGCAGCATGTATGAGACCGAACAAGACCCGTTCCCCGCCGAGAATGTGTCGGTGCATCAGGGCATGATCGAAACGTCGAATGTGCAGCCGATCATGGAAATCACCAAGATGATCGAAGTCTCTCGCGCCTATCAATCGGCCGCCAGCATGATCAATGACGCGGAAGACTTGCAACGGAAAGCCGTCGACGAGCTTTCCGGCACGAACTAACGAACACGAAACGCCAGAGCCAAGGACATATCGCCATGAAATCTCTTAGTATTGCAGCAACCGGCATGCTGGCTCAGCAGCTTAATGTTGAGGTTATCTCGAACAATATCGCGAACCTGAACACCACCGGTTTCAAGCGCCAGCGGGCCGAGTTTCAAGATCTGATCTACGAAAACATCGAACGCGTGGGCGCCACCTCTTCCGAGCAGGGCACGATTGTGCCGGCCGGCATTCAGGTGGGCACGGGCGTGAAGGCGGGTTCCGTCTATCGCGTCACCGATCAGGGCAATCTGGTCGCCACGGAGAACACGTTCGATATGGCTGTCCAGGGCCGCGGCTTCTTCCGCGTAGAACTGCCGAACGGTCAAGAGGCCTATACACGCGCCGGCTCTTTCGCCACCAGCCCTGACGGACAGTTGGTCACGCCGGACGGATATGTCGTGCAGCCCGCCATCACCATTCCGCAAAACGCAATCGACGTCGCCATTAGTGCGACGGGCACGGTCCAAGCCGTCATTTCGGGCCAAGTGGCGCCGCAAACAGTCGGCCAATTGGAATTGACAAACTTCTTCAACGAGTCCGGTCTCGAGTCGATTGGCGACAATTTGTTCTTGGAAAGCGCCGCCTCGGGCAACCCCACTTCGGGATCTCCGGGATCGACCGGATTCGGCACCATTCTGCAAGGGTTCCTGGAAACGTCGAAT
>JANQMY010000166.1 GCA_028279895.1 Alphaproteobacteria bacterium | reverse complement strand
TCGGCATCGTCCCCGCACCCGGCCAAGCCCCCACGTCTCCGGAACCTGAAGCGGGGCGGCCGAACCCGTTCCTCACGGATCAAAACGTCAAATCGATCGAAGCGCGCCCCGGCCTGGACGATGGCGGCGTGACGGTCGGCACGCTGGGCGAGGTGGATCTTTCTTCGATCACACTGTCGACGAATGTGGCGAATGCCCTGCCCGCCAGTCTGTGGCAGGGGACGGACCGTGGCCGTGTGATCGCGCTGCTGCAACAAATGCCGGCGCGCACCATGTCGGCCGCCATGAACGACCTGAAGCGCCGGCTGTTGCTGTCGCCAGTCAATCCGCCACAAGGTAAATCGCCGGGACAAAGCTTGCTTCAGGTACGGATGAGCCAGCTTTATCAATCGGGCAATCTGGAAGATGTGGTGGCATTGTCCGACGGCATCCCCCGGACCGTCACCGACGAAAACTTGCTCAAATACCGGGTCGATGCCCTGTTCCTCTTGGGACGGATGGACCCGGCCTGCGAAACCGTGGATCGGGTTCGCTTGGTCGCCGAAGCCCCTTTTTGGGGCAAGGCCGGCGCCTTGTGCCAGATCCATCAAGGCAATCCGTCGGCCGCAGGGCTTACCGTTAACTTCCTTCGGGATCGCGCAGGCGACGACGACGTATTCTTTACCCTGACGGATCGCGCCCTGGGATATCTGGACGAACTGCCGGATAATCTGATCGCCAATGACGCGCTCGAAATTGCCCTGCTGCGCGCGGTGGAGGCTGATCCGATCAACCACATCAATCCGTTGGAAATGACACCGCCTTTCCTGGCGGCCTTTGCCACGTCGCCGTCCGGCACTTTCGAACAGCGTCTGGTGCTGGGAGAAATGGCGGCACAAATCGGCGCCATCTCCACCCGCCAACTCGAACGTCTATATGCACTTTATCCCTTCGAAGATTCGGAGCTGGCGAACGCGAAGACCGATTGGTCGGCGAAAACGCCCAGCATCGGCCAGGCATTACTCTATCAGGCCACCGGCGCGGCACAGAATGTGGATCAGCGGATCGAGCTGTTGAACACGTCGTGGCGATTGGCTGAGAAGAACGGCCTCTATCCCGTGACGGCCCGTGTGATGCAACGTTACACCGCCCAGATCACCCCGGACATCGTGTTGGCCTGGGCCGCGGGCGGGTTCGTGAAAGCCAGCCTGGCCGTGGGCGATACCGAACAGGCCTTTGCCTGGTTCGAGCTGGTGGATTTGCGGTCCGCGCGGGCGGGCGTGACCAACACCCAGCGCATCGCCCTGCTGAAGCCCGACCTGTGGATCGCAAAACCGTCAGAGCGCCTCCCCTGGCGTAAAAGGGATGTGGAGCGGCTGCACCAGATCGCTTGGGCGGTGGAGCAGCAGGAGCTTGGCACGGTGCGCAAGTTCCAGCAGAAACTGCGCATGTTGGAGGCCTTAGGGTACAAGGTGCCGGAAACCGTGCTGTCACGCAAAGGTTTGGCCGCCTTTGAAGACACATCGCCACCGCCGCCCAGCCTGCCATTCCTGATCCGCGCGGCCGAAGAGAACAAGATGGGCGAAACCGCCCTGCTGACACTCATTACTCTCGGGCCGGAAGGGCCGGGCGCGGCCTCCAGCAACACCATGATCACGGTTATTGCCGCATTGTCTCGAGTGGGTCTCATTCAGGACGCACGCACATTGGCCCTCGAAGCGAGCCTTGCGCCGGTCCACCAATCGGCCCAACACGCCGGGGAATGACCGGCACCGCCACCATCGAAGCTTTCTTGGAGATGCTGGCGAGCGAGCGCGGCGCCTCCCCCAACACATTGAGCGCCTATCGCCGTGACCTCTTGGATTGCGCCGGTCAACTGGGGAGCGGCAAGACCCTGGCCTCGGCCTCCCGGCAAGACCTCGAAGCGTATATGCGCGGCCTGTCGGACGCCGGCCTCAGCCCGCGCACGGCCCAACGGCGATTGTCCAGCTTGCGGCAATTTTTCAAATTTCTCGTATCCGATGGTCAGCGTCCAGATAATCCGACCAGCGTTCTGGAAGGCCCGAAGCGGGGACGTACGCTGCCGAACGTGTTGAGCGAGAAGGATGTGGAGCGTTTGCTGGCAACGGCAGCGACGGACACGAGCCCGGACGGCATCCGCCTTTCCTGCTTGCTCGAGATGCTCTACGCCACCGGGCTTCGCGTGTCGGAGTTGGTGGGGCTGCCGCGCGCCGCGCTGCGCCCCAATGATCGCATCTTACTGGTAACGGGTAAGGGCGGCCGCGAAAGGCTGGTGCCGCTAAGTCCTGCAGCGCTCGACGCCATCAACAAATATATGGACGTCCGGCCGCGATTTGTGCCTAAGGACGGGGGACGGCGCGGCCGCAAACCGGCAGACTATTGGCTGTTCCCCTCGCGCAGCGCAGACGGCCACCTTACCCGTCAGCGTTTTGCCCAAATGCTTAAAGAGCTTGCGCTGAAGGCGGGCCTCGACCCGAAAAGCCTGTCGCCCCACACGCTGCGGCACGCCTTTGCGACGCATCTGGTGGCGCATGGGGCGGATTTGCGCAGCGTCCAGAAAATGTTGGGGCATGCGGACATTTCCACCACCCAGATCTACACCCATATCCAAGAGCAGCGGCTCAACCGGCTGGTCACCGAGCATCACCCGCTGGCAGACCGTTCCGATTAGCCGACCGGTGACAGGGAAACGCCGCCCAGCTTGTCCGGGTTGGAGACCATTTGAATACTGATGATTTTATCGTCTACCACATCTACCGTCGCCGCAATGTAGACCCGATCCCCTTGCAGAACCACAAATCCGGGAAAGCCGTTGATGATGCGTTCTTCCCCGCGCAAATTCTCCGGCCATTTCTTGGCGATGCCCAAGAAAAAGCGCGCTACTTTGTCTTTGCCGCGCACCACATTGAGTGCAGCCTTCGCACGCCCGCCACCATCGGACCATAGAGCGATATCGTCCGCGAACAGGTCGAGAAGTCCGGTCATGTCCATGGATTCCGCAGCGGCGCGGAATGCTTTCATCAAGCGCTCATAATCCTTTACTTCCGCACTAAACCGGGGCCGCTCCTGCCGCAGTCGGGCCCGCGCCCGCGACACCAATTGGCGGCAGGCCACTTCGGATTTGTCCAGAATTTTCGAGACCTCTGCATACTGATAATCGAAGGCGTCGCGCAACAAAAACGCCGCCCGCTCTTCCGGTGACAGACGCTCCAGAATCAGCATGAAGGCCATAGAGATGTTGTCCTCTTTCTCGAGACGCTCAAACGGGCCGTCTTCATCGGTCGCCACGGGTTCCGGTAGCCAAGGCCCGGTATAACTCTCGCGGCGCACGCGCGCCGCGCGCAGCTCGTCGATGCACAAGCGGCACAACACGGTGGTCAGCCAGCCCTTGGGGTTGTCGATCTTGTCCTGTTCCGCCCGATGCCACCGCAAAAAGGTTTCCTGCACCGCATCTTCAGCTTCGGTGAGCGCCCCCAGCATGCGGTAAGCGATGCCCATCAGATGCGGCCGGGCCTCTTGAAAAACGGCGGTAGCA
>JANQMY010000156.1 GCA_028279895.1 Alphaproteobacteria bacterium | reverse complement strand
CGTCACCAGCGACACGCTGATATCCGCATAGATGTAACGCGCCAGGTGAAAAGCAGCGAGGCCCAATAATAACCCCAGCAACATGCCGTGCAGCAATACCCGCGCCGTCGCAAACTCATCGACTTCCGCGCGAAACAGGTCTTCGGGAATGTCCGCAGGCGTATCATCGGCTCCTGTCGCGTCGGAGGGAACCGAAACAGTTTGCGCCCATGCCTCCTGCGCCACATTCCCCGATAGTGCAAAAAAGGCGGCGACCAAAAGGGTCATTATGAGGAGATGCTTGAGGTGCAATGAAGCTCGTGTCATTAAAATGAAAGTGCCGGAGATGGAAAAAGCTTTGTGGCTCTGCATCAAGGGCATTTCCCATCTGACCGGGCCATCGGGTGGCGCGATCTAAGTTCGAATATCGTCTTCTATCATGGCGAACAGCAGGTGATCCCGCCAGGCGCCGTTTATTCTCAAATATCGCCTGGCATACCCTTCCTCACGAAACCCGACTTTCTGCAAAAGACGGCGAGACGGCTCATTGCTTGGAAGACAAGCCGCTTCCAAGCGATGGAGCGCAAGCTGATGAAACACAAACGGAAGAACAGCCTGAACGGCTTTGGTCATGTAGCCGCGCTGTGAATACCGCTTGCCGATCCAATACCCCACAGAACAAGATTGGGTCACCCCGCGCCGCACATTGCTCAATGTGAGACCGCCCACCAACGCATCATCCGAGTTGTTGAAGACGAAGAACGGATAGGCCTGGTCTTCCCGGAGCTCCCGAGCGTAATACCGAAGGCGGCGCCGATATGCCGGCCGCGTTAGATCATCGCGTGGCCATGTGGGCTCCCAAGGCGCAAGGAATTCTCTGCTTTCCTCGCGCAGGGGCGCCCATTGAGCATAGTCTGACGGCTGGGGGTAACGCAGGGTTACGCCGTCTCCCTCGACCATAGGCGTCAGGTCATTTCGCGAGATTGTTCTAATCAGCGCCATGCATCACCAAAAGCACACGTGGCCCCCTTAACTCAGCCAAATTTTGCCGCGATTTGATCAGGAGATTCAAGCTCATTGATCGGCCCGATGGCCGCCAGTGCCAATTTCCTTGACCGGGAAAGACGATCGGCCACCCGCCTTACCTGGGCCGCGTCCACCCGCGCAACCTTCTCAAGCAATTCTGCGGGCGGAATTGGGTGTCCAAACATCAGCACATGGCGCCCTAATTGCTCACACCACGCCGCCGGCGATTCGAGCCCCATCATCAATCCCGCGTTCATCTGGGTCTTCGCCCGCACCACTTCTTCCTCGGTCAATGACGTCGATAGACTTCCCACAACCTCGGCAATCACATTGGTTAATTCGTGGATCTGGTGCCCGCCGGTTCCGGCATAGATGCCCAACAGGCCTGCATCGTGATAGGCGGCTCCAAACGCATAAATGGAATAACAAAGCCCTCGTTTCTCGCGAACTTCTTGGAACAACCGCGAAGACATGCCGCCGCCCAGAAGACTGATCAACACTTGCAGCGCATAATAGTCCTCATCGCGATACGACATGCCGTCGAGGGCGAGCGCCATATGGGCCTGCTCCAGGTCTTTATGGTCGCGTCGGTCGCCCCCAACGAAGATGGCGGGTTCGAAAGCGAGATCGACATTCTTCTGAAAATCACCCAAATGGTCGCCGACGCGCTCCACGAATTCGTCATGGTTCACATTGCCGGCAGCCGATACCACCATGCGGTTGGCGCCATAGCGGGCCGACATATACCTTTTCAGAACGCTTTGATCGAACGAACTGACGCTCTGCTCCGTACCCAGAATGGTGCGGCCCATAGCTTGCTCGGAAAACGCAGTCTCTTGAAGATAGTCAAAGACGATGTCATCCGGCGTATCCAGGGATTGGCCGATCTCTTGAATGACAACACCGCGTTCACGCTCGATTTCTTCCGGTGCGAATGTTGAATTCAGCAAAATGTCCGACAAGATATCCACGGCTAGCGGCAAGTCGTCCTTCAAGATTCGAATGTAATATGCCGTCTGCTCGCGGCTCGTGTAGGCATTCATAAAACCGCCCACATCTTCGATCTGCTGCGCAAGATCCAACGCCGAACGCCTTGTGGTACCTTTGAAGGCCATGTGTTCCAACATGTGTGAAATGCCATGCCGGTCCACCGTTTCGTGACGGGCGCCCACATCGACCCAAACGCCGATGGCGAGTGTCTGCAAATGCGGCATCTCCTGAGAAACCACGCGCAATCCATTCGGCAATTCCGTTAGGCGAGAGGGAGATGTCATGTCGGTAGACGCTGCCTCATATAGTCTTTTACGGCCGCAAGGTCGTTGGGCAACACGTCGTACCTTTCGTCGCGCTCGAACAAATCACCGAGATGTGGCGGAAGCGTGGGTTCCACGCCAGTGGCCTCTTTCACGGCGGCGGGAAACTTGGCCGGGTGCGCCGTGGCCAGCGTGACCGTAGGTCCGCGCAGCTCGGCCCGCCGGTTTTCAGCGGCTGCCACACCAACGGCGGAATGGGGATCGAGCAAGCAACCGACAGATTCGAGGGCGCGCTTGATCTGCCCGGCGGTGGCCGCCTCGTCGACCCGTACGGCCGAGAACGTTGCACGAATATTACTGAGACTTTGATTGTCCACCATAAAGCATTTGGTATTCTGTAGATCGCTCATCTGTGTACGTACTTTTTGAGCCTCTTTCCCGCCTGCCTCGAACAATAGCCTTTCGAAATTGGACGAGACTTGAATATCCATACTGGGGCTCATGGTGGGGACGACCGACTGGACGTCGTACCGGCCGGTATTGACGCACCGGACCAGAATGTCGTTGACATTGGTGGCGATAATCAGCTCACCAATAGGCGCTCCCATTTGCTTGGCGGCATACCCTGCATAGATGTCACCGAAATTTCCTGTTGGTACAGAAAAGTTGATGCGCCGTTCACCACTTCCGCCCAACGCCACAGCCGACCAGAAGTAGTAGACGCATTGGGCCATAATGCGGGCCCAATTAATGGAGTTCACACCCGACAGATGGCATTCGTCGCGGAAGGCCGCATCGTTGAAGAGCGCTTTGACGATGGCTTGGGCATCGTCAAACGTTCCCTCAATCGCCACATTATGGATATTGGCTTCGAGGACCGTGGTCATTTGCCGCCGCTGCACCTCGGAGACCCGACCCTTCGGATGGAAAATGAACACATCCAAGGCGCTCCGCCCGCGCAGTGCCTCAATCGCCGCAGAACCGGTATCTCCTGACGTCGCACCTATCACGGTCGCACGCTGCCGACGTTCGGTCAGGATATGGCTCAATAAGGGCCCGATGAATTGCATGGCCACATCCTTGAAAGCCAAAGTCGGACCGTGAAACAGCTCCATCAGCCAATCATTCGGACCGATTTGACGTAATGGAGCGACCAGCGCGGTGTCGAATGAGCTGTATGCATCGACGATGATTTTCTTTAGGGCATCCTGTGAAATGTCGTTTCCCACGAAAGGCGTCAGCACACGGATCGCCAACTCCGGATACGGCAGATCTGACCACGCCGCGATCTCGTCCGGCAGGAATTGAGGCCATTCGTCCGGCACGTACAGACCGCCGTCTCGGGCAAGGCCGGTCAAGACAACATCCGCAAAGGAAAGATCCGGCGCTTCCCCACGGGTACTGACATATTTCACGATAGCGGCACACCCATTTGCTTGCGGCTCCGCGGCAACCTAGCGGCGCCCCCTGCCCAACGCAACATATCTACCGTCTTTTGGTTGACGAAACCTCCAAGCGGCCAACCGAGACTTGATGCGCCACGTAAACACCCAACAACACGGCCGCTAGGCCGAACCAGGTGAGCGCATATCCCAGATGATCATTTTTAAAACTGACACGGGTCTGCCCACCTCTCGGAAACCCGCCGGGAATAGGGGCATTGCCGGCATCGATGAACAGGGGCGGCGTCTCCGACAGGCCAAGCGCCCCACCCATCGCCTTGTGATCCCTAAAAAACCACTCCCCCTTGGACGGGTTATTCGGCGGCACGAACGCTCCCGGCTCACCGTCGGTTCGGATCAAGCCGGCAACCGTCAGCCGCCCCCCAACCTGCCCGTCAGGCCGTTTTGCGGGGTCTTTCCGCTCACGAGGGACATATCCCCGATTGATCAGAATCGGCGCACCTTCTATTGGTTGGAAGGCGGTAAAGACGTGATAGCCGCCCGCCCCCTCGACACTCTGGCGAAACAGGTGGACTTCCCGATCGTGAAGAAACTCCCCCTCCACGACGACCGGCAGGTATTGCACATCGTCACCCTGGGCGTGCAGCCGCAATGCTTGGGCATAGGGTATCGGTTCTTGCTGGGTTCGCGCGGTGACACTGTCGATTAGTGCCAGTTTCCATTCACGCCGCTCAAGCTGCCAATTTCCAAGACCGATCAGAATGGCAAGCGATACGAGCATCATCACGGTCGGGATCGGCTGGGGTTTGAATCGGATCATAGCCTGTCCTTTCCGGAACCTCCCTGTGGCGTCTCTTCTTCTACACCATGCAAGTAATGCAACGTAATGAACAAGGCTTTGAGCGGGCGTAGAAGCGCCAAGCAAAGGCCGAGTGCCAGTGGACCCCAGATCAGCATTTGGAGCCAAAGCGGCGGGCTCATCGTAATCTGCGTGATCATCATGCCGCCGACAATTATGAACCCCACCAGCAGAATGACAAAAACGGCCGGGCCATCGGCAGACGCGTCATCCGGAAATACGGCACCGCAAGTTGAGCATTTAGGGGCCAATTTCAGATAACCGTCAAACAGAGGGCCGGTGCCGCATTGCGGGCACCGACCCATCAGGACTTGCTTAACAAGGTCGCTTGTGCGCGCCGGCATAAAGCGGGCGTGCCTGAGCAAAGGCTAGTGAGCTCCCGGCGTCCCCGCACCCCAAACATAGATGCAGGCGAACAGGAACAACCATACAACGTCGACGAAATGCCAGTACCATGCCGCCGCTTCAAAGCCGAAATGGTGATCTTTCGTGAAGTGGCCGGCAATCGCCCGGAACAAGCAAACCGCAAGGAATATGGTGCCGATGATCACATGAAAACCGTGGAAACCGGTCGCCATATAGAAGGTGGCACCATAGATGTTGCCGGCGAAACCGAATCCCGCGTGGGTGTACTCATAGACCTGAAGGGCCGAAAACAGGACGCCAAGGATGACCGTAATGGTGAGGCCCATAATCAGTCCGCGGCGGTCACCATGTTGAAGTGCATGGTGTGCCCAGGTCACCGTCGTGCCGGAGGTCAGCAAGACCAGCGTATTGATAAACGGTAGATCCCAAGGGTCGAAGGTTTTCACATCCGCCGGCGGCCATTGTTCATAACCGAAATCTGTCGGAAACAGCGCCACGTTGAAATACGCCCAGAACCAGGCCACAAAGAACATCACTTCCGAGGCGATAAACAGCACCATGCCATAGCGCATGCCGATCTGAACCACCTGGGTATGGTGCCCCTGATACTCGGCCTCCTGGATCACATCGCGCCACCATCCGAACATGGTGATGATGACGATGGCCGTACCGGCCAACAACACCCAGGGACCCAGAGGAACTTCTTCGGTTTGCCCACCGACTTCCCGCGCCATATAGGCCCATTCCGGGTGCATGTAGATGACGGCCCCCACCGCCATCACAAACGCACCGATCGATCCAACCAGCGGCCAGGGGCTTGGATCGACCAAGTGGTAGTCGTGTTTTATTTCACCAGCAGCCATCTCTCACTCTCCTCAGCCAGTCGCTGTCTTCCTCGATCGCCCCTTATGGCGAAACGCGCATAGCGGTTTCTTGGGGCTTAGGCTCATCTTCCATCTTAAAAAACGTATAGGACAAGGTGATCGTTTTGATCTCGTCCAAGTTCCGGTCTTCGTTGATCTCCGGGTCAACAAAAAAGCTAACAGGCATGATCGCCGACTCGCCCGGTTCCAGTCGCTGCTCCTCAAAGCAGAAACAGTCGATCTTGCTGAAATAGAGACCGGCCTTCATCGGTGTGACATTGAATGTTGCCGTTCCCGACACCGGCACATCCGAGGTGTTGGTGGCCGTGTAGAATGCAAGCGAGGACTCACCCACCTTAACGCTCATGCGTTTTTGATCGGGCTTAAAACTCCACGGCAAGTCGGTAGAGGTCGTTGCATCGAAACGAATGGTCATCTGCCGGTCCAAAACGGTCTCCGGCGCGGCATCGGCCCGTTGGGTCGTGCCGCCATACCCGGTAACACGGCAAAACGCTTCGTAAAGGGGAACCGCTGCATATGACAGGGCACCCATGCCCATCACAATGCCCAGGCATGCAAAGACGATGCGATTGTTACGCTTTGTCGGATCAAGGCGTTGAGTCATTTCCATACCTGTCAATGATGGGGAACGACTGACGCTCCGCCACGTTGCCGCCCAGTTTTACAATCGTGATTGTGAAGAACAGCGCGACCATCCCCAACAGCAACAGCGCAATCGCGCGATTGCGCTGACGGCGGCGTTCCACTTCTTCGGCGGTAAGTTTCACCATCGTGCTCATCCCAGTCCGATGCTCCCCACGATACGCTCGATCAGAAGTGCAGCGAACAATGCGAACAAATAGAAGATCGAAAATCCGAACACTTGCATTTCGGGCTTTCCGGAAGCGCCCAGGGTGCTGCGATTGCTGGGAAGGATGTTCCAAGCCATATACACGAATACGGCACCGCACAGCGCGGCAGTCGCCGTGTAGAAGACACCGCCAAATCCTAGCAGCGTCGGCAATGCCGACGAGGCCACCAATAGCAGAGTGTACACGAACATCTGGCGGCGGGTTGTCGCATCGCCGGACGTGACCGGCATCATCGGCACACCCACCCGTTCATAGTCCGAGGATCGCACCAGAGCCAGTGCCCAGAAATGCGGCGGTGTCCACAAGAAGATGATTAGAAATAAAACCAATGGTTCGACGGAAACCGAGCCCGTCACCGCCGTCCATCCGATCACCGGCGGCAACGCACCGGCGGCACCGCCGATTACGATGTTTTGTGGCGTCCGGCGCTTCAGCCACATGGTGTAGACCAGCACATAGAACCCGATCGTCGCCGCGAGCAAAACAGCCGACAAATAATTGGCCGTAAGACCGAGCAACAGGATCGACAGTAGGCTGAGCGTAATACCGAAGGCCAAGGCCTCGTCACGACGCACCCGCCCCAGCGGAATTGGCCGCTGTGCCGTGCGTGTCATACGTCCGTCGATATCCGCATCGTACCACATATTCAGCGCGCCCGACGCGCCGGCCCCAACAGCGATACATAAAAGCGCTGTGATGGCCAGCACCGGATGCAGTGCGCCCGGCGCAATCGCCATCCCCACAAGCGTCGTGAAGATCACTAAGGACATAACGCGCGGCTTCAACAGCTGCACATAGTCCCCCACGGTCGCAACAGATGAGGAAGAGCCGGCGTGCGGCCGGCTCTGTTCCGTTGTGTCTAAGCCGAGACTAGCGTCGGTCACGCTAATGGCCTCCTTTACCGCCTATTTGAATGGGCCTGTCGGCAGCTCGTTAAACTGGTGGAACGGCGGCGGGGACGGCAGTGTCCACTCCAAGGTGGTCGCCCCTTCACCCCAAGGATTATCCGCACACACACGCTTCTTCATAAACGCGTCGATAATCGCATAGAGGAAGATGATCGTTCCGATACCGGCAATATAGGAACCGATCGACGAGACCATGTTCCAGCCCGCATAGGCATCCGGATAATCCACATAGCGACGCGGCATGCCTGCCAAACCCAGGAAGTGCTGCGGGAAGAAGAGCAGGTTTACGCCGATAAACGTGGTCCAGAAATGCAGCTTACCGATGAACTCTGAGTACATGTAGCCCGTCATTTTGCCGAACCAATAGTAGAAGCCGGCAAAGATGGCGAACACAGCGCCCAGCGACAGCACGTAGTGGAAGTGCGCCACCACGTAATAGGTGTCGTGCAGGGCCTGGTCGACACCCGCATTCGCCAATACCACGCCGGTCACACCGCCAACGGTGAACAGGAAGATGAACCCGATCGCCCACAACATCGGAGTCTTAAACTCGATGGAGCCACCCCACATGGTGGCGATCCAAGAGAAGATCTTGATGCCCGTGGGCACCGCAATCACCATCGTCGCTGCCACAAAGTACGCTTTGGTATTAACGTCCAGCCCCACCGTATACATGTGATGCGCCCACACGATGAAACCGACAAAGCCGATCGCGACCATGGCATAGGCCATGCCCAGATAACCAAATACGGGTTTCTTAGAGAAGGTCGCAACAATGTGGGAGATCATGCCGAAGCCCGGCAAGATCAGAATGTAAACTTCGGGATGGCCGAAAAACCAGAAAAGGTGCTGGAACAGGACCGGGTCGCCACCGCCTGCAGGATCAAAGAAGGTCGTACCAAAATTCCGGTCGGTCAACAGCATGGTGATGGCGCCCGCAAGAACCGGCAGCGACAGCAGCAGCAAGAAGGCCGTCACCAAAATCGACCACACAAACAAAGGCATTTTATGCAGCGTCATTCCCGGCGCCCGCATATTGAAAATGGTCGTGATGAAGTTGATCGCACCGAGAATGGATGACGCACCGGCGATATGCAGAGAGAAGATCGCAAGATCCATCGACGGTCCGGGATGGCCCAATGTCGACGATAAGGGCGGATAAATCGTCCACCCGCCGCCAAAGCCGTCCCCGCCGACCGGACCAGGTACGAAAATCGACATCACCAGCAACAGGAACGCGAACGGCAGCAGCCAGAATGAGATATTGTTCATGCGCGGGAACGCCATATCCGGCGCGCCGATCATGAGGGGCACAAACCAGTTGCCAAAGCCACCGATCATGGCCGGCATGACCATGAAGAAAATCATGATCAGGCCGTGTCCGGTCACCAGCACATTGTAAGTGTGCTTCCAGGCCTCTACGTCTTCGCCGCTTGCAAGGTCGATACCGGGAGACGCCAGCTCGGTCCGGATGATGATCGACATGATGCCGCCGATGAGCCCCGCGATAATCGCGAAGATCAAATACATCGTGCCGATGTCTTTGTGGTTGGTGGAATAGAGATAACGGGTTAGCCCGGTCGGATGGTGTTCGTCGTGCCCCGCCGATGCAGCACCTTGTTCCGTTGCCATAATTCTCGTTCCTTAATTTATTCTGCGCGCAGCGCGAGGTCGGTTTCTTGAACTGGAGACTCGATCGACGCGGTTTGCGTGTTCACCCATTCGTCGAACTTTTCTTGCGACACAACTTCCACCGCAATCGGCATATACGCATGATCTTTGCCGCACAGTTCCGAGCACTGGCCGTAAAACATGCCTTCCCGTTCGGCTTTGAACCAAGTCTCATTTAGACGGCCCGGAATGGCGTCCATTTTGATTCCGAAAGCTGGGACAGTCCAACTGTGGATAACGTCAGTGGACGTAACTTGCACGCGAACAACGGCCCCAACCGGCACCACCACATTTTCATCCGTCGCCAACAGCCAAGGCTTATTCTCGCTGCGGGCCTCTTCTTCCGGTAACAGCAGAGCCGTTAGAGAAATATCGCCATGATCGGGATATTCGTAGGACCAAAACCAGCTGCTCGCGATCGCCTTAATCGTCATATCCGCTTCGGGGATCCGATCCTGCTTGTAAAGAAGCGGAAAGGAGAATGCCGAGATGAGAACCAGAATGGCCACGGGAATGAGCGTCCAGGCAATCTCGACCGACAGGTTGTGGGTGAACTTGGCCGGCGTCTTATTGCGGCCGGAATGGTACTGAAACATCACCCAAACCAGCAGCGCCAGCACGAAGATGGTGATAATCGTGATGATCGGCATGAGTACCCAGTCGTGCATGAAGACCAGATCAGTCATGACGGGCGTAGCCGACTCCTGCAGGCCCAGTTGCCACGGCTCTGGCTGCGCAGCCATCGCTGTCCCAGACAGACCAGCCACGGCGCTGCAAGCCAAAATCAGAGCCGAGAAAATCCTATTCATCATTTTGTTCCCGCTTTCCTCAAATCTCGCGCGCCCTCGCCCGCGCGACAACTCTTACATCCCAAGCACATGCTGAAAAGCACGACCGTCCGCAGATGACCAGAGATCATAATCCTGCCGTTTTTACTGGCGAGCAGACACAGCGTCATTGCGACCTTATGCCACAATATTGATTCTATTGAGTTTTTCCCGATTTAAGAGGCGTCCGGGAGGCTTCTGAGGGTGCGCATATTTGCCCGCTCGCAGGCCGAATCATTGCTGGCGCACCCAGCCCCGCCCATATATCCTGTGTAAGCACGTTGGGGTCCGGGGATTCGGCAGTGAATTATGCGATCATTAGTTGGTAATTCTTACCTCAACACGCGCGCGCTGAGCTGGCTCCGCCTAACGGTTTCCTTTGTTTTACTGGGGCTGGGACTGCTGGGATTGGTCTTGGGGTCCATCGCCCAAGAAGAGGCGGCGACCGGCGCAGATGCTCCCAAAAAAGCTATTGTGGTCACCATTGACGGCGCGATCGGGCCGCCCATCGCCGACTATTTGGGCGATATTTTCAGCGACGCAGCCGCTCAGGACGCCGGCATCGTCGTTGTCGAACTGGATACGCCGGGCGGGCTGGTCACAAGCACACGCAAGATCGTCGAAGAAATTCTCAAATCGGAAGTGCCGGTTGCCATCTATGTTTCGCCCGCCGGCGCACACGCCGCCAGCGCCGGTACCTACATTCTGTATGGCGCCCATATCGCCGCGATGGCACCAGGCACCAATATGGGCGCCGCAACCCCGGTCGAACTCGGCGGGTCACCGGGACAATCACCATCGCGCTCGCCGCTTTCGCCACCGCAGAATCCTGGGGAGTCAGATCAAAACGCCGAAGAAACGCCTTCGGAAACGACGGACGAAACCAGCGACAGCGCCACTGACGAACCGGCCCAACCCGCTGCGCCACAAGGATCGGCGGGGCTGAAGGCCGTCAATGATTTGGTGGCTTGGATCAAAGGGCTTGCCGAGCTGCGCGGCCGTAACGCCGAATGGGCGGAGAAATCGGTACGGGAAGCAGCCAGCCTGCCCTATTCTGAAGCCTTGGAACTTAACGTTATCGACGTGGTGGCCACATCGGTTGAGGACCTCCTTGAACAAATAGACGGCAAGACCGTTCAGGTGGGCACGGAAGATGTAGTGCTGGTGACGGCCGGTGCGGCCGTCGAACGTTGGGAGATGGATTGGGTCACGAACCTTCTCATCCTCATTACCAACCCCAACATCGCCTTCATCTTCATAACGCTGGGCACTTACGGGCTGTTCTTCGAACTGGCCAATCCGGGTTCCATTTTCCCGGGCGTGATCGGCGCGATTTGTCTCATTCTCGGGCTCTATTCTCTGAGCGTCTTGCCGGTGAATGCAGCCGGGGTCGCCTTCTTGATTCTGGGTGTAACCCTGTTGATTGCCGAAGCCTTCTCGCCCTCCTTCGGAATAATGGGAGTCGGAGGGCTTTTTGCGTTCGCCGCCGGGGCAACCCTGTTGTTCGACACCGATTCCCCCCAATTCCAGCTATCATGGCAGGTGATTGCCGGCACGACAGCCGCAACCGGTGCCTTTTTCTTCCTTGTCACCGTATATGTTGTCGGCGCGATGCGGCGACGGGTCGTGACCGGCATTGAGGACTTGATCGGACAAACCGCAACCATCATAGAATGGGACGGCGGACGCGGTTACGTACAGGTCGACGGCGAGCGGTGGCAAGCGATATGCGATGAAGATGTCACCATTGGTGACGAGGTCATTGTCGATTCGGTCGAAGGGCTTGTTCTCCGTGTACGGACGAACAGCGGCAGATGGTCTAGAAGGAAAAGAAGATGAGTCCTGACCTTTTGGGTTTCTATTTTGTCATAGCAATATTTGTCATCGTCTTTCTGAGTTCGGCGATCAAAATCCTGCGCGAATACGAACGCGCGGTGGTCTTCACCCTTGGCCGCTTTACCGGCGTGCGCGGCCCGGGCCTGATCATTCTGATCCCTTATATCCAGCAGATGGTGCGCGTGGACATGCGCACGCTGGTGCATGATGTCCCTACTCAGGACGTGATTTCCCAGGACAACGTGTCCGTACGGGTCAATGCGGTGATCTATTATCGGGTGATCGACGCCAACCGGGCCATCAATAAGGTGGAAAATTATATCGAAGCGACCAGCCAGCTTGCGCAAACCACTCTGCGTTCGGTCCTTGGCAAGCACGAGCTCGATGACATGCTGTCGGAACGGGACAAACTTAACAGCGACATCCAAACCATATTGGACAGCCAAACAGATGCCTGGGGCATCAAGGTTGCCAATGTGGAAATTAAACATGTGGACATCGACGAGAGCATGGTCCGCGCGATCGCGAAACAAGCCGAAGCGGAACGGGAACGGCGGGCGAAAATCATCAACGCGGAAGGCGAGCTGCAGGCTGCCCACAAACTGCTCGAGGCCGCAAAGATAATCTCGCAACAAAACGAAGCGGTTCAGCTTCGTTACCTCGCCACTCTGCAAGAGATTGCGAATAACCGCACAAATACTGTGGTTTTCCCTTTCCCGCTCGAGCGCTTGGGCACGTTGTTGCAAGAAAAATAACCAGCCCTAAACCTCGTCTCGGTCGGAATCTGTAGTATATCTTCGTCTATGAGAGACGAAGCTCTGGTCCATTTTCATCGTGGCGCGGATATTTCCGCCGGCATCCACCTGAATAAATATGGCGGCACGGTTCCCGCTTTGCTGGCATCGGCGGCGCCTCGGCTGGACCGAAACAGCCCCGGCAAGTCCGTGGCAGGCTTCTGTGCTTCGTTTTTCGATTTGATCGAAGACATTCGGCCCGCGCCGACGTCGGATTGGCCGCAATGGCGCTTTACCCAATGGGACGATTGGTTCGGCCGGATCAATGGAACCTATCTCGTCGATCTCGAAAAGCTCCGTGTCGTGCAGTTCCCGATGTATCAGACACACGGACGCATCGTTCAATGCGACTTGAGTGACATGCCGGGCCGATTGAGCCTGGTGCACTCGCGTGTTGCCTAACAAGGGTAACGAACATGAAAAAATTCATCCTTGCCGGTGTGTTTACATTGCTCATGGCGGGGCCCAGCCTCGCCGCGGTTACCGTGCTCGGCAGCACTGAGGGTCAAGACTGCTATTTCGCTGCCCGTTCGCCCTTTGGAACAAGCGGCATAAGTGCCTGCGATCAAGCACTGCGCAGCGGCACTCTGGACAAAACTGAAACAGCAGGCACCCACGTTAACCGCGGCATTCTTTATATGCGTTCCCGGGACTTCGAGCGGGCCTTCGCAGATTTCGAGAAGGCTCTGCAAATCGTGCCCGGCATTCCGGAAGCCTTTGTGAACCGTGGAAATGTCTATTTCCATCGCGGCGAGTTTAACGCTGCCCTAGCGGACTATACGGCAGCCATCAATGGCGACACCAAACAGCTTTTTGCTGCTTACTATAATCGCGGCTTGGCCTATGAACGCCTCGGCCAAAGGGACAAGGCGATCGAGGATTTCAAGACCGCTAATACGCTCAATCCCGATTGGCAGGAACCGCGGGACAAACTTTCTCAATATGGCGTGACCCCGGTTGCCGCACAGCAATAAAGTTTTTCATCCGTATCAGGAGTAAATTGATGAGCAGTTCGCCCACTTCAACCGACCTTTTCTTTGAACAGGCAGGGCTCGACCGGAACCGCGTCCAAACGCTGGTAGACGATTCGCTGGGCGGGGCCGATGACGGAGAGCTGTTCCTGGAGTAACGACAGTCGGAAGGTTTTGTTTTCGATGACGGCCGGCTGAAAAATGCAAGCTTCGACACCACACAAGGCTTCGGTCTGCGCGCCATTGCGGACGAGGCCACGGGCTATGCTCACGCCTCGGAGCTTTCGGAAGATGCAATCAAACGCGCGTCCGACGCGGTTCAAGCCGTAAAGACCAACCACTCGGGCAGCACAGCGGCCGGTCCGGCAAGGACCAACGCAAAGCTCTACGTGGAAGACAATCCGCTTAATGATCATCCCTTCGATCAGAAAATGCGCGTTCTGCAGGACATCGACGCGTATGCCCGCGCGAAGGACAATCGCGTCAAACAGGTATCTTGCTCTCTACTCGGCTCGTGGCAGGCGGTCGAAATCCTCCGCCGCGACGGAGAATCCCTGCGCGATGTGCGGCCCTTGGTGCGGCTTAACGTTTCCGTTGTGGTTGAAGACGGGGACCGCCAGGAATCCGGCAGCTATGGCGGCGGCGGGCGCACGAGCTACGACCACTATATCGATCCAGCCAATTGGCAAGCTTATGTGGACGATGCCCTGCGGCAGGCCCTCCTCAACCTCGAAGCAGTGCCGGCCCCGGCGGGAGAGATGCCGGTGGTCCTGGGCCCCGGCTGGCCCGGCATTTTGCTGCATGAAGCCATCGGCCACGGCCTGGAAGGCGATTTCAACCGGAAGAAAACATCGGCATTTGCCGGCCTGATGAACGAGCGCGTGGCCTCTCCCGGCGTTACAGTGGTCGACGACGGCACCTTATCGGATCGCCGCGGATCTCTTACGATCGATGATGAGGGTACGCCGACGACACGGACGGTTCTGATCGAAGACGGAATTCTGAAGGGCTACATGCATGACCGGCTGAATGCGCGGCTTATGGGCATGGCCCCCACGGGGAACGGACGGCGCGAGTCGTTTGCCTGTATGCCGATGCCCCGCATGACCAACACCTATATGATGTCCGGCAAAGACGACCCCGAGGAGATTCTAAAGTCGGTCAAGAACGGCATTTATGCCGTATCGTTCGGCGGCGGGCAGGTGGATATCACGAATGGTAAGTTCGTTTTTTCCTGCACCGAAGCCTATTTGATCGAAGACGGCAAGGTAGGCGCGCCGGTCAAGGACGCAACGCTGATCGGCAACGGTCCGGACGTGCTGACCAAGGTCTCTAAAATCGGCAACGATATGGAACTCGACAGCGGCATCGGCACCTGTGGCAAGAATGGCCAAGGCGTGCCGGTCGGGGTCGGCCAACCGACCTTGCTGATCGACGAATTGACTGTCGGCGGCACCGGCGGTTAAGGAGCCCGACCCGGCGTGCGCTGGCTTTGGGTGGCGGCGTTGGCCTTGGTGGCATGGCCAGTCCATGCGCTTGCAGACGACTTGCTTATCGCGGATCTTCAGTGGCTCGCCATCGACGCAAACGATGCGACCCCCTTGCTGTTCGAACCCGGCGATCCGGTCAATCCGCACGCACCTGCTTCTGATGAATTCTGGTACTTTGAACTCGGTCGGCTTGCCTTTCGATCGCCGGCTCTGCTGGGCGGCCTGGGTGGCCGCCATGGCCTATCCTGCAATAGCTGCCATTCGAGCGGCGGCGTCAATTCGCATTTCTTCGTCGACGGCTTGTCGGATTTTCCCGGCACCTTCGATACGACCAATGCGCTATTCAGTACGCACACGGATGATGGGGTGTTCAATCCCAAACCCATTCCGCCCCTGTTCGGCGTCGCCGAAACAGCGCCCTACCCCGCCGATGGGCGCTTTGCAACTCTTGAGCAAATAGTCGACCACGTGGTGCTCAAAGAGTTCGACGGCTTGACGCCGCCGGTAACGGTTCACCGCGCCTTGCTACATTATCTGAAGACCATCGAGCCCCCCGACAACGCCCAAGACACGCCGCTGACGGCAGAATTTGCGCTCAACGATCTGCGGCGGCTGACGAAAGTGCTGAGTTGGTCGACACTTACCCAAAACCCGGAAACCGTCGTCTTCACCGTCAATGCCATACGGCGGCAGCTTGAGGCCGTTCACAATCGATTTTCGGGGGTGAAGCCGGTTCAGGCCGAATTGTCAGCCTGGAGCTTGGAACTCCGAACCGTCCGGCGCTTGATCGACGCCGAAGACCGCCCCGGGGCCCGCGCCGCGGCCGAAGCCGTTCTTCAGCGCATGGAAACCCGGGCGGCGGACATCATTCCGTGGCAGCGAAAATCCCTCTATGACCCCACGGAGTTGGCAACTTATCTGGAAAGTCGAACGGCTTCTGAAGCGCGCTAATAAGAGTACTCGGCAAAAAGCCGGGTGATGTCGCCGTTCCAGGAGTCGCGATAAACACGCAGCAACTCGTCGGCCGGCGTCTCGCCGCTTTCGACCGAGGAAAAAAGCGCGTTCAGGAAATGGCTTTC
>JANQMY010000126.1 GCA_028279895.1 Alphaproteobacteria bacterium | reverse complement strand
ACCCGTTGCTCCAATACCGCAAAGCCGTTCACTTGGCCGACCATATCCGCCACATGGCGGCGGATGAAATCTTCGAATTCACGCGCGACCTGCTGCGCTTGAATGTAGAGGTAACCGGCGCCCATCACATCCCCAAGCACGGACGTTTTATCTTGGCGCCGAACCACCCGACTTTGGCCGATATGTTTCCGGTTTACGACGCGCTGCAGTCCATTCGGCCCGACTTCACGCTGATTGCCACCAAAGATGCCGTGCGCGTGGCACAAAACCTGAAGGACCGATTGATTCCGGTAGATGTGGACGCGGCCAATCAAGACCGGAATACATCGCGTCAAGTTCTCAAGCAAGTCATGAAGACGTTTCATGATGAACGTGTACTGATCATTTTCCCGTCGGGCGGTCTTGCGCGGTTGCATGGGGGCCGGCTCCGGGAACAACCCTGGTTCCCAACCCCCATCAACCTGTCCCGGAAGTTCGATGCGCCGATTCTGCCCTTGCACATTTCGGGCAAGAATTCCTGGCTGTATTACATGTTCGGCCGAATCAGCCGGGAATTGCGGGACATGACCGTATTCCACGAGATCCTCAACAAGGAACGGGCGACGTATCAGCTCACCTTCGGGCCGCTGATCGATCCGGGACGGATTCCGAACGAGCCCCGCACCGCCATCTCCAAACTGCAAGCCTATGTGGAAGACGTGTTGCCGTCGCTGCGTCAAGCCACGCCGGTCCAACCGCGCTATCTGACACCCTTCTAATCCGGCGTGAAGCCGTATAGGGTGCGCGGTCCGCGTCACACCGCCGAAAGGAATTGGACCATGACCCGCTCGCCCCGGGACTGGGCGCTGTTCTGCATTCTCGTCCTTCTGTTCGGGTCGGCCTTTATGTTTGTCGATCTCAGCGTACAGGACATTCCGCCCCTGACCGTCGTCGCCAGCCGTATCGTGCTGGGCGCGGGGTTGGTCTATGGCTGGATGCGTTTTCAGGGACATCGCCTGCCCCCTGTGATCGATAAATCGGCACAGGCCGGCGGATGGGCGGTCAATCGCACTTGGGTCTATTTTTTCCTCCTTGCGGTGGTGGGCAATGTTCTCCCCTTCTTTCTCATTTCCTGGGGCCAGCTTGCGATCGAAAGCGGCCTTGCCGGTATCCTGATGGCCGTCATGCCGTTGGCCACGATGATGCTGGCCCATGTTTTTGTGCCGGGCGAGTTTCTGACGCCGTCAAAGATCGCGGGCTTTGCCCTCGGCTTTGTGGGCATCGTGGTGCTGGTCGGACCCGAGGCCCTGGGCACCTTGTCCACCGAGGGCATGCGCCTGGCCGCACAATGCGCCGTTCTGGCCGGGGCCGTGTGCTATGCGGTCAACAGCATCATCGCGCGTCACGCACCGCGCCTGCCGGCCATTGTCTCCTCCGCAGGCATTTTGCTCATCGGTGCGGTCTTAAGTACCGTCCTGGCCCTGATCACCGAACAACCGTGGACACTGGCTCCCGGTGCCCTGGCGATCTTCGCGGTGATCTTCTTGGGCGTGTTCACGACGGCTCTGGCGACCGTCGTCTACATGGAACTTGTGCAAACGGCGGGACCCAGCTTCTTCGCGCTCACCAATTATCTCGTTCCGGTGCTCGCCGTCTTTTTCGGCGCGCTGGTTCTGGGCGAAGTTCTGGAGTGGCGCGCCTTCGCCGCCCTGGCCCTTGTCCTGCTGGGCATTTTTGTCAGCCAATCGCGTGAAACGCGCTGGCTGGTCTCTCAAATCTTCAGCTCCCCTTCTAAATAGGGCGCACACTGACCATAAAGCGTGACCCGGTCGCCACGGTAAACGCAGCGCAGCTGACCGCCCCGGGCCGACAGTTGCCGCGCCGCCAGGTCCGGCTTTCCGAGACGGTCCGCCCAATAGGGCGTCATTGCGCAATGGGCCGACCCGGTCACGGGATCTTCCGGGATGCCTTTTGCCGGCGCAAAAAAGCGGGAGACGAAATCGACCCCACTGCCCGGCCGCCCCGGCGCAGTGACCATCATGCCCCAGAAGTCGATCTGCTTGAGGACCGCCGCGATGTCGGCAGTGTAGACAAGCCCTTCAATTTGCGCCTGGTTCTCCAAGATCACCATCAGATTGGCGGACGCACGCAGGGCAACCGGCGTCACACCAAGCAGCTCTGTCACCGCGGCAATCGCCTCTTTGTTTTCCAACGGTTCCGACGCAATGGCCGGCAGATCCATGGACAGCCGGCCGTCGCTCTCGCGGGTGACGACCAGGGTGCCGCTGCGGGTTTCAAAGGCAACCCGGTCCAGCTCCGGCGCAAGGCGGGTGAACA
>JANQMY010000111.1 GCA_028279895.1 Alphaproteobacteria bacterium | reverse complement strand
GGACCGGCTGTGGTTGATCGCTGCGGAAATCCGCCGCCGCGCCGGAAAATAAATCCGCGAGAGCCGCGACCGGCAAATTTTCTGGAACCTCTCAGGGCGGACGCGATACGGTGCCAGAGATGACGGATTTCAGCGACAGATTGCCGCCCAATGCCTTCCGGCGCATGGATGAAACGCCGGACGAGCTGTTTTACGAGCCGCCGCGCCTGGTCACCCATATTGACGACGGGGCGATTGCGGGCGTCACGGCAACCTACCGACGACACTTGCCGGCGGGTGGGCGCATATTGGATGTGATGAGCTCTTGGGTGAGCCATCTGCCGAACGATGTGGACTATGGCGAGGTGGTCGGCCACGGCATGAACGCCGAAGAACTTGCCGCCAATCCGCGGCTCGATCGATGGTTCGTGCAGAACCTCAACACCACGCCGGCCCTACCGCTTGACGACAACGCGTTTGACGGCGCGGGACTGTGTGTGTCGATCCAATATTTGACGAACCCAGCCGCGGTGATGACGGACATCGCCCGCGTTCTAAAGCCGGGCGCACCGCTCATCGTGACGTTTTCCCATCGCTGTTTTCCCACCAAAGCGGTGGCGATTTGGCAATCCATTTCGTCAGAGGGGCATGGTCAGCTGGTGCGGATGTATTTGGAAGCGGGCGGCTTTGAGGACATTCAACTGGTGGAAGCGGTGCCCCCGTCGCCCGGCTGCGACCCGCTTTACGCCGTGATCGGCCGGGCGCCGTGAGGGGCGGCTTGCCTTGGGATGACGCACGAGGATGCTTGCGAAGGTTGTTGAGAGGAAGAGATGTCGAGTTCAGAAAAACCCATTTGCGTCATCGGTGCCGGCGGCTTTGTCGGCTCGCATGTGACAGCCGAATTGTTGTCCCGCGGGGTGAGCGTCCACGGCACCACGCGTGATGGCGGCGCGGCGAAGACGGGCTGGCTGCAGGACATGGCGTCAAAGGTCGCGGCAGACGGTGCCGCATTGACACTGTTCTCGGCTAATGCCTTCGACCAGGAAAGCCTGGCCGCCGCCATGGACGGTTGCGACGGCGTCATCATGTGCGCGGGCTCCGCCAAGATCGAGCCTGAGACCATTCCGCTCATGGAAGCGCTGGCTGAAAATGTGTGCGACGCGGCACTTGAGTTGGGAATCGGCCGCGCGGTCTTTACCTCCAGTACCGGCTCCACCAATCCGCCGGAAGGGGAGCCGGACCTCAAGAAGGAAACGGAACATTGGTCAGACCCGGATCAGCAGCTGGCGGCCAAGAAATATGCCGCGGTGGGCAAGACGCGTCTTGACCAAACGGTGCTCGGCAAAATGGCATCCTCCGGTGGCGCCTTTCGGGCGGTGACCATCAACCCGTCGCTGATTGCGGGGCCGTGCTATCAGCCCGACCCGGTGACCAGTCTCAAAATGTTCGCCGCTATCCTCACAGGCAAGCGCCTGGCGGAGGCCGTGCCCAATGGCTCCATGTCCATGATCGATGTGCGCGACCTCGCCAAGCTGCATGTGGCGGCGCTGGAAAACCCCTCCGCCAGCGGACGGTATTTCGGCGTCAAGAAAAGTTGGCACTGGCGCGAGATCTTAGGGGCGCTGGAAAAAGCGGCGCCGGCCTACACAATGCCCGCAATCGATCCCAACGAAACGCCGGTCCGCGCTACCCAGTTCGATCTCACGCGCCAGGCAACATTAGGTGTTGAGATCCGCGATATGGACACAATCTTGGAAAGCCTGGTTGCAGAACTCAAACGGCGCGAGATGATTTAGAACCGAATGGTGATCGCCCCGCGCACTTGCCGCAGCTCCACCGGATGCAGGTGGATATCCGGAACCGTGGCGGCTTCGCCGGGCAGTTGGGATTCGAAGAAATAGGTGATGTCCGCATCTTCGGAGTCGAACAGATTCAACACATCCAAACTCAATTGCGCAGGGCCCAGGTCGTAATAGAAGCCCAGATTGACCACCGTCGTCGGTTCGGAAAAGACGGTTCCGTCTTCGATTAACGGGGCTTCACCGAAACGCCGTACCCGGAGCGTTGCGGTGAACGGCTCGATCGGCTGCACGGTAATGCCGCCGCCGAAGACATTCTCTACCGCTTGGGGAATGCGGTCCGCGCCTGCCGGGACATCCCTGAACCGGGCGTCCGTGTAGGCGGCGGTGGCGTCAAACGCGATCCAATCCGTGGGGCGCCAAAACGCGTTGAACTCGACGCCGAAGCGGCGCGATCCGTCATTGGGTTCCGTGGTGCCCGCATCGCCCACAAAGACGAGCTCGCTGTCGAGTGTCAGCCAGAAGCCCACCAAGGTTGCGGTAAGGCCATTCCTTTCGAGCCGGGCGCCCACTTCGGCACCTTCGGCGCGCACCAGCACGTCCACCGGATCGGCGGGTTGCAGGGTGATGGGATCGATGGCGATGGCGGCGCCGCGCACATCGTTGGAATGAAACCCTTGTCCGTAATTGGCATAGAGTTCGACGTGGTCGGTCGCCCGCCAGGCCAAGCCGGCGGTCGGGGTAACGATGCCGTCGGACCCGTCGTCTGAGTTTTGCGGCAGCGAGGATGTTACGTCATAGGTGTAGAAATCGCCGCGCAGGCCGGCGGATGCGCGCAGCCGGTCCGTCAGAGCCAGCTCTATGTCCGCAAAGGTGCCCACCGAAAACTGTTGCACGTCGTCGTCGCGCACCGTGTTAATGCGTGTCCGCCTGACCGTATTGAACAGGCCGATATTGAAGATGTCGTCGTAGCGAATGTTGGTGCCCAGGCGAACGGAGCCGGCCTTACCGGCGAGGGTGAGAGGCTGGCTGTAGGACGCCGTGCCGCCCAGCATAATCCGTTCGTCCCGCTGCTCGAATTCGTCGCCATTGACCGGATCGTTGGCGAAATAGGTGAAGTTGGAAAAGAGTGCGAAGTCGTAATACAGCGCATAGGCCGACAGCGACAGGTTGCCGACGGTGGTTTCCCCGCTGAGCGACAGGCGAGTCGTCTCCCCGCCCAAGTCGGGGTCGATGAAGCCGAGCCTCGGAATCAGACCGCTTTCGATGGCGCGCAAGGGGACCTGGTCGGTGGACGTCCAGCTTGCGTCATAGGCGCTGAACGAGACGGACCAGTCTGCCCCGGCTTGGCGCCGCGAGTATTTCGCGAAGGCATTGTATTTTTCGAGGTCTTCGTCCAGGTCGAACGGACTGTCGTAGAACACGGTTTCGCCCGCCAACAGCAAGTTGCCGCCGGCCAGCCCGAAAGATGCCGCCGCCAGCCCCCGCCGAAAGCCGTTTTCTCCGAAGGCGGCTTGGCCGATGGCGTGGGGCAGGGTGTCATAGGTTTTGAAGGCGGCGGTACCGGCGGCGGTGAAGTCGCCCACATCCGCGTAATAAGGTCCCTTTCGAAATTCGAGGCGCTCGGTTAGTTCCGGGATAATGAAGTTGAGATCGAGATAGCCTTGACCGTGGCCATGGGTTCGAAAGTTGATCGGCGTGCCGTCGAAGAAAGCGGCAAAGTCCGTCCCGTGATCCAGGTTGAAGCCGCGCAGGAAATACTGGTTCGCTTTCCCCGTGCCTGAATGCTGGGTGGCGATCAGCCCGGGAATGACTTCCATCAGCTCGCCGACCCGTGACAGGGGCCGCCGTTCGAAATCGGAATAGCCGACCACCCCTTCTGATCCGGCGCGGGCGCGGCCGATTTGTTCGATGGCGCGGCCGAACACCATGATTTCGTCGTCCAATTCGTTCGATACCGGGTCACCCTGGGCAGGGCCGATCGCGGCCACGGACAACGAAAACGCAAAGATGGCCCACCGAAACTGATACTTCCCCGGCACGATCCCCCCACTCCCTCTTTTGGTGCATCTCGCCTATCTATAGGAGGGATACGCCACTCGGTACAAGTGCCCGATTTGATAGTTTCGCGTCCTTGGGTTGCGGGCAATGACGGCTGTCGCCGCATGCGTGGCCGTTAGATTCGCCGACCCAGTTCCGCGCCGGCGTGCATGGCGTTCATGATGCTGTTGCGGCCCAGCACGTCGCCGATCACGTGATGGGGCTTGTTCAGGGCGGACAGCGTTTCCGCCAAGCCGCGATTCGGTTCGTTGAACCCCACAAGGACGACAAGGTCGGCAGCAAGCGTTCGGGATCGCTCCGTAAACTGAACGCCGATCTCGACTTCGGTGGGCGCGATCCGCCGGATGAAATGGCCGCCGATGAAATCGAAGTCTTGGCTGAACAAGCGCTCCCGTGCGGCCCCGGCGGTGACCGCCGGATAGGGCAGGCCGCCGCCCACCGCTTCGAACCGGGAGACGAGCGCGACCGGCAACCCCGCCTCCAGCAGCACATCGCACACGGAAATGGCGTCGAACGATCCCGTATCGTCATAAACCACGGCCCGGCCCTCAAGCTTGGGCGGGCGGCCCACGCCGAAAAACGTCCAAGAATTGTGGACATGGGGCAGATCGTGGCCGGGAATGGGCGCGCCCGGGGTCAACAATTGAAAGCCGTCGCTGCGTGGGGTGGTGCCGGTGGCCACCACCACCAGGTCGGGACCTTCCTGGACGATCACCTCTTCGTCCACCGGCACGTTGAGCTGGACGGGCACTTGGAGCTGTTCCAATTCGCCCTCAAGCCACGGGATGATCGTGCCCACATCGGCCCGGTGCGGCGCGCGGGCTGCCAGGGACACTTGACCGCCAAGCTGCTGCGTTGCCTCGAACAGGCGCACCTGGTGGCCGCGCAAGGCCGCATTGCGTGCGAATTCGAGGCCCGCCGGGCCGCCCCCCGCCACCAAGATCTTTTTCGGTGCATCGGTACGGTCGTCCGGCTCGATCGGCATCCGGCTTTCCTTGGACGCGGTGTGGTTGACCGAGCAACTCATCACACCGCGGCTCATCAACTGACCGACACAGCCCATATTGGTGCCGATGCAGGGGCGGATGCGCGCCTCCTCACCAGCGTGGGCCTTCTTCACCAATTCCGGGTCGGCGATCAGGGTACGGACCATCGACACCATATCCGCCGCGCCGCTTTTAACGATATGGGCGGCGTGATCCATGGTCATAATGCGGCCGGTGACCATGACGGGGCTGTCCAGGTCCGGCGCGATCTGCTCATTGGCGGGCATTTCCGTGCCCAGCGGGTCGTCCGCCGGGGCGATCAGCTTATGGAAGCGCCAATACGAGCCCATATGCAGCGACACATAGTCCACCAGCGGATCGGCTGTCGCGGCGATTTGCGCGGCTTCTTTCGCGGTAATCGCGCCGGGCACATAGTCTTCATTGGGCAGGCGCACCCCCACAACGAAATCGCTGTCGCCGACGGCGTCACGAATGGCGGCGATGACTTCCTTGAGGAAGCGAAAACGGTTCTCAAACGAGCCGCCATAGTGGTCGGCGCGCTTGTTCAGCGCGGGCGACAGAAACTCGTGCAGCAAATAGCCGCTGGACGCATGAATATCGATGCCGTCAAGCCCCGCATCCCGGCAGCGCAGGGCTGCTGCGGCGAAGGCCGCAACCACATCGTCGATCATGGCTTGGGTCATGGCGATCGGCACGACGCCGGCCATGGGGTTGGGGATGGCACTGGCCGACCAATGCTCCGGCATGCCCGCCACTTCCGCATAGCCCGCGCCGGGATGGTAAGCTTGCAGCAGCATTTTCATGCCGGTGGGTTTGATCTGTTTACTGAGCGCTTCCAGAAACGGCATGGAGCTGTCGTTCCACATTTGCAGCCAGCCGGGAGCGCTGGGATGAATGCTGGTGGCTTCCAGGGTGGACAGGCCGACGCCATTGCGCCCGCGCATTTCGTGATAAGCAATCAGCGCATCGCCGGTGAGCCCCGTGCTGTGCGGCGCGCGGACGACCCGGTTGGGAACGGTGATCGGCCCAACTTCCAGCGGCTCAAACAGAACATCGTATTGTCCCATGGTCGGCCTCCCACTTTTCATTCTCATTGTTTGAAGTAGGGTAGGCAGCGGAAACAGAACCTGTCCAGGACTCTTGCGGAAATTGCAAGAGCAGCCCCGAAGCGTGAAAAAAACATGGCTGACATCAACCGTATGGAAAACCCCATCCGCCCGGCCAGCCTGGCCGAGGCGCAGATGGCGGATGTGGAAGTGCTCGAATGTCCTTATCCCACTTACGATGTGCTGCGCGAGGAAGCGCCGGTCTGGCAGGACCCGCTGTCCGGGCTCTATTTCATCACCCGCTATGACGATTTGCGCGACATACTGAAGGACAAAGAGACCTTCTCGAACTGGCGGCCCACCAACGATCATGAAAACCTGACCGGGAATGCGCGGGTGGCGCACGACCTGTTCAAGAAGAAAGGCTGGGTGCCGGGGGCGTCGCTGGCGGGGCGCGACGATCCCGAACACAAACAAATGCGGGCGATCTTCGATCATGCTTTCCGCGCAAGTCGCATCCGCGAACTCGACGAGGATGTGCGCGCGCTGGCGGAGAAGCTGGTGGACGGGTTTGTCGGCGACGGCCGGTGCGAATATGTGCAGCAATTCGCGGTTCCTTTGCCGCTTACCATCATCTGCCAGCAGATGGGTGCGGGCGTAGACGATATGTGGCAGATCAAGGAATGGACTGATGCCTGGATCAAGGGCACCGGCTTTGGGCTGTCGGAAGAAGACGTAATTTGGGCGACGGAAAAGGAAATCGAAGCGCAGCATTACTTCCAGCCGATCTTCGAACGCTTGCGCCGACACCCGGAAAACACGCTGCTGTCGGACTTGGTGAACACGGTCATCCCGGAATGGGGCCGTACACTGACGGACAATGAACTGCATGCGGAGATGATGCAGGACACGTTTGTCGGCGGGTCTGAAACCACCACCAATGCACTTTCGGCGGGGATCATGCTGCTCGCCCAGCATCCGACGGTGTGGGACAAGCTCAAATCCGACCCGGACAAGTATCTGCGCACCTTCTGTGAAGAGGTGCTGCGCTTGGAAGGGCCGGTGCAGGGGTTGACGCGCCTTGTCACGAAAGACGTGGAACTGCATGGCGTGAAAATCCCCGCGGGGTCCATGCTGTGCGTGCGCTTTGCCGCCGCCAACCGCGACCCCCGGCATTTCGACTGTCCTCATGAGATCGACCTTGAGCGTGGCAATGCGGCGTCGCACTTGGCGTTCAGCTCGGGCACCCATCACTGCCTGGGCGCGCCGTTGGCCCGGCGGGAACTCTATTGGGGGATGAAGGCCTTCCTCGATCGTGTGGACCGGGTGTGGCTTGCGCCTGGCAAAAACGATCTGCGCCACCTGCCGAACTATATGCTCCGTATCCTGAAGGAGCTGCATATCGAGTTCGAGGCGACTTAGAGCGGCTGGATGGAACCGCTCTACCCACTAGTGTTGCGAGATGGATTCAAGTGCCACTCTCGACACCAGCGATCCGCAGGAACCGAGCGCCCAGCTCGTAAATAAATCCGCCATTTTGCGGGCTATTTCGTGCGACCGCATTGTACCGGTCGTTGTGGGCGGCTTCGATAAACCAGCCGTCGCCGTGCATGGTGACGATGATTTCATCAAAACCGTCGGCATGCGGTGCCGCCCATGTGGAATTGATGGTGGCACCGAGTTCCCAATAGGTCGGTCCGTCAAACAGCTTCTGAATCGATTCAAGCTGTCGTGGCGTCAAGGCGCTTGCAGATGATGTCGATGGGCCGCTTCGTTCGTCATACGGGCGCATTCGCTTGACGGTGGCTGTCGCAGAATTCGTCGCCCTATCTTCGACGATTCGGACAAGGATTGCCTCTCGCTGATGGGGCGTCCAAATGAAGCGTGCCGCGAAATCTTCTTTCGGATCGGCGACAGATTGCCAGAGGGGCTTTTCGCCAAACCTTCGGAGGAGGAACTCCTGGGCGATGCAGTCGTCTGCATCGGAAAAATAGTTTTTGGGAAAATACGTATGTGTGCAGGCAAGTTCTAAGTTCGTGGCCACTTGCGGTGCGGCGCATGCGACAACGAAGATGCCAGCCAAACTCACCCATATGCACTTCATATCGCCCCTCCTGACGTAATCATTGCTAGAGAGCTTAAAGGTCCACCGCACAGTTGCAAGTTGGTGCAGAAGAGGTTGGGCGCCGCCAAATAGACATGGCGGAGGCCGCGCCACCCGTTGGTGAATCATCATACTTGACATCGGCAAATTATTTCGTATATGAAATAGATAGTTCATATGCGAAATAACTAATATGGCCCGATCACCGCGGATTTTTCATTTGATGAGTTTGGCGCACAGTGCGCTGTTTCGGGCCGCGGACCGGCGGCTCAAGGCTGAGGCGGGTATCAGCGTCTCGCAACAAGGCGTTTTATTCGTGCTTGGGCGTCAGGACGGCGTCCCGATCACGGAAATCGCCGACGTGCTGAACATGGGATACTCCAGTTTGACGGGATTGGTTGACCGAATGTCCGACAAGAAACTCGTTCGTCGAATGCCGGATTCGGCCGATGGGCGTGTGCAGAACGTCTTTATCGAGCAGAAGGGGCGTGATGTGCTCGCGCGCACCCTCGCGGACGTGAAACGCATTAACGGTGCGCTGCTTCAGCCGTTTTCGGCGTCTGAGCAACGGGTGATTGAGCGGTTTCTGACCCATGTGGCGAAGAACGCAGCGGATATCACGTTTGAGACCAATGCGGCGTCGCCCCAAAGCGAAAGGAAGTCATCATGACCAATCACATTGCTGTCGCCCGCGAGGGCAAAGTCCTGACGATCACGATCAACCGGCCGGAGCAAAAGAATGCGCTCAGCCATGCCATGTATGCGGCCATTGCCGATGCGTTGGAACAAGCGCAGCGCGACGACGGCATTCGATGCGTCGTCATCACGGGTGCGGGCGACGTGTTCACCGCGGGCAACGACATGGGCGATTTCGCCGCCGGTATGCCGGAAGGCAAGCCGCCCGTCACGCGTTTCTTGGAAGCGCTGCGCGACTCGGAAAAGCCGGTGATCGCGGCCGTGAACGGGCCCGCGGTCGGCGTGGGGCTTACCATGCTACTTCACTGCGATCTGTCGTTTGCCAGCGACACGGCAACTTTTTCCGCGCCGTTCACCAAGCTCGGCCTGGTGCCGGAAGCGGCATCTTCCTTGCTGGTCCCCGCATCATTGGGCACGGCCTGGGCCAATGACATTTTGCTGGCGGGCCGCAAGCTCGATGCGGCGGAAGCGCTTAAGGTGGGTCTTGTTTCCCGTGTCTTCGTTCGCGAAGATCTGATGACTCAGACGATGGACCTGGCGCGGAAAGTGGCCGCGCTGGCGCCCAATGCCACGAAGGCTTCCAAGCGTTTGATCCGAGGTGGTCGAGAGGCTGTGAAGGACCAGATGCTGGCGGAGGCCGAAGTGTTCGGTGCCCAACTGCGCTCTGCCGAATTCGCGGAAGCCGCCGCTGCGTTTATGGAAAAACGTGCGCCGGTGTTTGATTGATGCCATGCCTGCCGACTCCGCCTCCCAACTACCCCTAGGGTACCCTTATCGGGTGCCCCCGGGACCGCGCTTCGCGCGGCCCGAGGACAAGGTTCACGGGATGGGGGAGTGGGCAGGCCCGGCTCGTCAAACATAAATGCAAAAAAAAGAGGCGGCCCGAAAGAGCCGCCTCAAGAGGTTGTTTCTGACCTCTTTTATTCTTGAATGCGATGAACCTAAAACTGGTTCATGGTGTTGTCTTCACCGCTGGCTTTCAGGGCCTGATCGCCGGAGAAATACTCCTTGTGATCGTCGCCGATATTGGAGCCCGCCAGATCCTGGTGCTTGACCGACGCCTGGTCGCGGCGAATTTCCTGACGCTGCACGTCACGGACATAGGCCAGCATGCCCAGATCGCCGAAATAGCCTTCGGACAGAATGTCCGTCCCCAGAGCAGTTTCGTGATAGGTGGGCAGTGTGATCAGGTGATGGAAGATGCCCGCTTCGCGCGACGCATCCTTCTGGAAGCTCTGGACCAATGCGTCCGCCGCATTCGCCAATTCCGACCCGTCGAATTCGGCGTCCATCAGGCCTTTCGGCGTGGTGGCCGGGTCCGGATAGGCGGAAACGTCTTTGCCCGCTTCCTTCCACTCCGCGTAAACCTGCTCGCGGAACGACAGGGTCCAGTTGAAGCTCGGGCTGTTGTTGTACACAAGCTTCGCTTCCGGGCGCGTCTTGCGGATTTCGTTCACCATGCCGGCGATCTGCGCCACATTCGGCTTTTCAGTTTCGATCCACAGAAGGTCGGCGCCGTTTTCCAGGCTGGTGATGCAGTCCAGCACCACCCGGTCGAAGCCCGTGTCTTTCTTGAAGGCATACAAACCGTTGGGCAGCCGCGTCGGGATATGGGTTTCGCCATCGCGCTGGATCAGCAAATCGCCGTCTTTCGGCGTGCCCACTTGGCTGAGCGGTGTGGATTCCACGAAGTCCGTGTATTTGGAGGCCAAGTCGCCGGCCTTGTGAGACACGGGGATCTTCTGGGTCAAGCCGGCGCCCAAGCTGTCGGTGCGGGCCACGATGATGCCGTTGTCCACACCCAGCTCCATGAAGGCATAACGCACCGCATTGATCTTCGAGATGAAGTCTTCATGGGGCACAGTCACCTTGCCGTCCTGGTGGCCGCATTGCTTGGCGTCCGACACCTGATTTTCGATTTGGATCGCGCAGGCACCCGCTTCGATCATCTTCTTGGCCAGCAAATAGGTCGCTTCTTCATTGCCGAAACCGGCATCGATGTCCGCGATGATCGGCACCACATGGGTTTGGTAATTGTCGATCTTGGCCAGCACCGCGTCCACGTCGCCGCCATTGGCGCGGGCTTCGTCCAGCTCTACGAAAATGTGGCGCAGCTCGCGGGCGTCGGCCTGCTTCAGGAAGGTATAGATCTCTTCGATCAGCGCCGGCACCGAGGTCTTCTCATGCATGGACTGGTCGGGCAGCGGACCGAATTCGGAGCGCAGCGCCGCCACCATCCAGCCGGACAGATAGACGTAAGATTTGTTGGTCGTCTTCTGGTGGCGCTTCACCGCCATGATCATTTGCTGGGCGGTAAAGCCGTGCCAGCAACCCAGCGACTGGGTGTAATTGGACGAGTCGGCGTCATATTCCGCCATATCGCGCCGCATGATGTCGGCCGTGTATTTCGCAATGTCCAAGCCGGTCTTGAACCGGTTCTGGGCGCGCATACGTACGACAAATTCAGGGTTAATTTGGTTCCATTCGTCGCGTTTCTTCAATTCCGCGCGAACAGCATCGATCTCTTTCAGATACGCTGACATGTTTCACCTCACCAATGAGTGCGCGATCAGGCGAACGGTGAGGCGCCAAAGGCGCCGGACATTAACCATGCGATCGCGCGTTCAATAAAGAATTCGAGACGTGATCAGGCAGTGCAGAAGCATGATCATGTCTTAAGGGATTTGCGCGCCAGGTATCATTTCCAGTTTGCTTAACACAACGGAATATTCGGAAACCATTATATTCCTAACGGGAATGGGTCTTTCCGGCTAGAGCGATTCAATGAGACCATTAAACGCTCTAACAGCTTGCTGAAAAAGTCATGACATTAGGTTTCCATGGTTCGAGACGGCGCTATCGCGCCTCCTCACCATGAGGCTTTTGCTTGTTTTCTTCATCCTGAGGAGGGCCGCCAGGCCCGTCTCGAAGGATAG
>JANQMY010000110.1 GCA_028279895.1 Alphaproteobacteria bacterium | reverse complement strand
CGGAACTTCCTGACGAGGTCACCGAACCGTTTAAACACTACTACAGGAGATGGGGGCATTTTGAGTCCCGCCGGATCCGCCATTGGTACGATTTTCAGCTGGAAGACATCACCACGCTTGTCCAAAGCATCAAAGCCCCCCAAGTGCTCGACGCGGGATGCGGCACAGGTACGGAATCTCTCTGGTTTGCCCTTAACGGTGCGTCGGTTACCGGCATTGATATCGATGATGCGTTCCTGGCACTGGCTGACGCGCGGCGCAAAGAACTAGAGAACACCATTGGGCGGGCGTTGGACTGCCGGTTTTCCCGCACGCCCATTCTGAAGATGTCTGGCCGGTTTGATCTGATCTGGCTCGAAAATGCCTTCCACCACATGGAGCCGAGAGACCGGGTTGTTCAAAAGCTGGCAGACTTGTTGGTGCCTGGTGGGCATCTGGTGTTTTGCGAAACCAATGCTTGGAACCCACTGCTGCAATGGCAGTTCTATCAACTACGGGGTACACAGACCATCACCCATTATGAGGGCGAAATGTGGGGCAATGAGCGGATCTTGACGCCTGGCAGCCTGACGCGCCAGCTCAGGAATGTCGGATTGAGACCGCTTCGCACACGGTATTTCCGAAATTTCCCGGCAAGTGCAAAATTCGAATCCTTGTTGCAGTTTGAGAGACTGCTCGCAGGCCTGCCGTTTAATCGTCTCGCCGCACCAATCTTCACCCATTACGGCTTGATCGCCCAGAAGCCGCGCTAATCTCTTAGACCTCACAACCTATAATCGGCTTGCCGCAAAGGTGTCACAGGCCTCAACGCTGCAGGTTCGATAGCCTTTGAGAAACCAGCGTTTGCGCTGTTCAGACGTGCCGTGTGTAAACGTTTCAGGGATGACCCGGCGGCCGGCATTGCGCTGCAATGTGTCGTCCCCGATTGCCGCGGCAGCCTGCAGCCCCTCCTCAATATCTCCCTCTTCGAGAATATTGGCAGTGCGGTCCGCCTCATGTGCCCAAATGCCGGCATAACAATCAGCCTGCAACTCCATGCGTACCTGGAGAGCATTCTGTTCCGCTTGACCGGCCGCGGCCTGACGCTGCCTAACTTGCGCAGAAATTCCGGTGATGGTTTGAATATGATGTCCCACCTCATGCGCGATGACATAAGCGCCGCCGAAATCACCCGGCGCTCCGAACCGTTGCGCTAGCTCGTCAAAGAATTGGGTGTCCAAATACATCTTCTTGTCTGCCGGACAGTAGAACGGCCCGGCGGCGGAGGTAGCCCCGCCGCAGGCCGATGTGACCCTGCCGGTGAACACCACCATATTCGGCGGCGCATAACGCTGACCGGCTTCCGCGAATATTTTCCCCCAAACGTCTTCGGTTTCCGCCAGCATGGTGCTTGCAAACGCGAATTCTTGATCGCTTTGCGCTGATGGGGCTTGCGCGGCCTGCTGTGTCTGCGGCGCGAGGAGGGCGAACGGATCGACACCAATCGATTGAAGGGCAAAAAACCCGACCACCAAAATGGCTATGCTGCTGAGGCCAAAGCGATTCATCACCATACGCAAAAGTGGCAGGATGAGGCCCGCCGCCGGAAGCCCAGCCGCACTAGCCCGTCCGCGCCGATCCTCCACATTGTTGCTCTGCCGACGGCCCCGCCATTTCACCATAAGGACGCCCCCTCTAACCGCGCTTCGATCGCCATTTTCACCATATTCCAGCCCATGTACAGGCAAGGAACGTACCGGCATCGAAGAGTTAGATTTTCAGGGGCGTATATGGGGTTTGATATGGATCATGTGCGTGCGGAGGCACTAGGGTTAGGTGAACGTCGAAGGTTGAGGGGAAGACGGTAAAGCAACATGTTTAAATGGTTGAAGCGGCGAACGGCCAGCGCCGCCAGCAACGGGCGTGTGACGGCGTTTTTCGACGAGGCGACATTTACGGCCTCGTATGTGATCCGCGATCCTAACTCGGATCGTTGCGCTCTGCTGGACACGGTGATGGATTACGACCCCAAGTCCGGACGTACGTCTACGAATTCGGCAGACCGGATCGTCGATTATGTAAAGTCCGAAAACTTGACGGTAGATTGGATATTGGAAACCCACGCCCATGCCGACCACCTCAGTGCGGCGCCCTATTTGAAGGAGCGGCTCGGCGGGATGATCGGCATTGGGGAGCATATCCGCGAGGTCCAAGCGATCTTCAAAGACGTCTTTCATCTTGACGATACGTTTCCCGCGGACGGTTCGCAATTCGATCATCTGTTTAAAGATGGCGAAACCCTGTCGATTGGAACGCTGAAGGGTCGGGCCATACATACGCCCGGACACACACCCGCCTGTCTGACCTACGTCTTTGGCGATGCCGCCTTTGTGGGCGACACGCTGTTTATGCCCGACTTCGGGACGGCCCGTTGCGACTTTCCGGGTGGCGATGCGTCAACACTGTTTCAGTCAATTCAAAAGATCTTTGCACTGCCCGAGAGCACCCGCATATTCCTCTGTCACGACTACAAGGCGCCAGGTCGGGATACGTTCGTCTGGGAAACGACGGTGGCCGATCAGAAGAACCGCAACGTTCATGTGGGCACCGGAAACACTTTGGAAGACTTTGTCCGAATGCGCACGGAACGCGACGCGCGGTTGGACATGCCGGCACTGATTTTGCCCTCTGTTCAGGTGAACATCCGTGCCGGCCGATTGCCGCCGGCCGAAGCAAACGGCGTGTCCTATTTGAAAATACCTGTTAACCGGCTTTAGGTAATGATAGAGCCGGTTGCGCGTCCTCAAAAACGATGGCACCAGCAGCGCGAAAAACCGAAAAACCTTATCTCCAGTGCTTGCGTCGAAGGGCGAGCACAGTCTCTCGAGTAAAGGCACTGCAGACATATGAAAATTATCGAGAAGGTCGACGGCTCCTACGATGCCGTCATCGTCGGAAGTGGCTTTGGGTCGACTTTCTTCCTTCATCAATTCTTGAAGTACGCCCCTGCAGACGCCCGCATTTTGGTGATCGAACGCGGCCGGAAGCACAGCCATGCCGAACAACTCGACATGGGGACACAATCCAGCATCGACCAGGCCACCACATATGACCGTATCGGAGACCCGGGAAAGACATGGAACTTCACTGTCGCCTTCGGCGGTGGCTCCAATTGTTGGTGGGCCAACTCATACCGGCAACATCCCAGCGATTTCACCCTCAAGAGCACCTATGGCGTCGGTCGGGATTGGCCGGTGCGTTATGAAGATTTAGAGGCGTATTACATTGAGGTCGAAGACCTCATGCAGATTTCAGGGCCGGTTGAAGACGCCCCCTGGCTTCGCAAAGGGCCTTATCCTTTACCGCCGCATCAGTTGCCCTTACCGGACCGAATGATGATGGAGCGCCAACCCGGGTTTCATTTTCCCGTCAGTACGGCGCGTCCATCGATCGACACGGCAACGCGGCCTAAATGCTGCACAAACGGCGTGTGTCATCTGTGTCCCATCGACTCGAAATTCACGATACAGAATAGTTTCATGACACCCTATGAAGATCCAAGGGTAGAGGTTCTGCTGGAAGCCGAAGTACGGTCGCTGGACGTCACCGGCAGAACCGCGCAGAAAGCCGTTTTCCGACGCGGCGGCGCAAGTCAAACGGTCGCCGGGGATCTCTTTGTGCTCGGGGCGAACGGCGTCTTCAACCCGATCATTCTCATGCGATCCGGCCTGGACCATCCACAGCTCGGCCGCAACCTTCACGAACAATATGCCCTGTTCGGCGAAGTACATTTAGACGGGATCGATCACTTCCAAGGCAGTACGGTAGTCAACGGCCTCAACTATTCGCATTATGACGGTCCGTTCCGGAAGGATGAAGCATCTGTTCTGATTGAGACGTGGAATTTGGGCCGCCTGCGGTCCGACCACGGCAAGTGGCGTCAGGTCATACCGTTCCTCATGAAAATTGAAGACCTTCCTCAAGAAAAAAATAGGGTTGAACCTGGCGAAAGCGACGAGTCATTGCCGAAAGTGATTTTCGAAGGCTACAGCGAGAACACACTCAAAACTGCTGCGTGCGCACAAGAGATCGTCGAAAAAATCTTCTCGCCTTTACCGGTAGAAGGTGTGGTTATGCGGTCGGTCCCGGGCCGGACCAGCTCGCATCTGCATGGCACCACTGTCATGGGCACCAATCCCAAAGACAGCCTTATCGATGCAGATCAAATCCACCATACGGTCCGAAATCTCGTAGTGGTCGGCGGTGGCGGCTTCCCAACCGGCTCGCAGTCCAATCCAACGCTCACCATCTCCGCCATGGCCATGAAAGCGGCTGACAAGCTTTCCAAACCGGCGTAAGCAAGTCTTCATGAACCTCACGCTCGAAAAGCTGATGCCGGTCGCCACCGGTGTTTTGCTGGGCGCTGCTGCCGTGGCAATCGCAATGATCCTGCTGAAAACGTTCCGGGGACCGACGGCAATCTGTACTCTGAATATCCTGTGCATCAAGACCAACAGTGTTGCCAACGCAGCCCCGCAGCAGATTCATATCGCAACTCCAGTAGATGGGGCACGCGACATCGTCGTGAGTTGGGAAACGTCGGGACCGGTGGAACAGTCTCGGTTAGAGTACCGACCGGCGGGACAAGAGAATTGGCAGACAACCGATGTGGTCTCCAAAAGAGCTCCAGCGAACGGCATTTTGGGGTCACGGCAGTGGTTACACCAGGCGCGCATGACCCCCCTTACGCCCGAAACGGTGTATGAGTACCGAATTCGGTCGCAAGGCCGGTTCAGCAGGAGAACTTATGAGTCAGAACTATATCGCGCCAAGACACTAGACGATCCCATCAAATATCCGCTGAGTATTGCCTTAGTAACTGACACGGGATTAGCAGGCCGCGCAGACCGTTTGACACCTCATGCGAACCCTGTACTCGCCCGGCTGATTGATCAGCCGGCACACCTCATCCTCGGCCTGGGAGACTATCCGTATGCCGACTCGGATGAGCGCTTTTTGTTTCCCGAGCAAGCCATCGGCGCCTGGTTGAGAGAATGGCAACCGGTTCTGGCACAAACCCCCTTTTACCCACAGTGGGGTAATCATGAATGCTGCCTTAGGGAAACAACAGACCTTTGGACGCCGCGTTTCGAGTTGCCGGAAAGCGATTCACCCGACGGCTTGTCCTACACGTTCCAAATTGGAAATGTCTTTTTCCTGTCCTTGTTTTCACCTGGCGTAGAGGGGCTGACACCTAACGCATATATGTTGTCTTGGATGGACGAGGTGCTTTCAACCGCCCGGGAAGGCGGAGCTCTCTGGCTGATCGTCTATCAACACGAACCGATTTACGCTCACGGGCAGGCTCACCCTGCCGATCCGGAAACCCGCGCCGCGCTGGCGCCGATCTTCGAGAAACACAAGGTCGATCTGCATTTGAGCTCCCACGATCAAAGTTATGAACGGACCTATCCTTTGAATGGCGTGACGCGAGACGAATTCTCGATTGGATCGCAAGAAGTCAATGAGTACAGGCAGGGTCAAGGCGTGATCTATGCGAAGGTGAGTCCTTCCGGCAAAAAATCAAACATCACCGGCGACTTTTCGCATCTGCCCCCGGAAAAGATGCCGATGATCGCCGTCGCGAACGATAAGGCCCATCACTTTGGTGTGTTGGAACTCCGTTCTCCCGAGGAGCTGGCGCTCGTGGTCTATGCCGTCGACGACACTCGAACGTATGACGTGCTGGACGTGGTCACCATTCGGGTCATCCCGTAATCGCAACAACGCACCTACCGCGTCGGCACATTTGCGGTGGATCAATGAGGGCCGCCGCAGCATATCTATCTTTCTTCTAAACCATCACTGTTCCTCACGCGGGAGAGGAACCAAACGAGCAGGAAAGGGGCGGCGCTGTGACAAAGGAGACTTATCTCGATCATCTCAATGACCGCATTGCCGAGATCGATCACAAGATTGCCGAGGCACGAGACTACCTGGAAAACGGCAAGCCTACCGAACGCGTCGTTGCGGCCGGTGAACTGACACTGCTGGACGCCGACCGCTCGAAGTTCGCGGATCGACTGGAGAAGGCTAGAGACCGGCATGCTCATGAGTGGTCCACACTCAACACCACATTTCACGAAGATCTGGACGCGTTGTCCGACGCAATCGAAGCTTGGATCGTTAAGCACAGAGCCATCAAATCGCCGTCTTAGCGGGATGTTCTCTTTGCCGGCCTGGAAATGCCCAAAAGACAAGTTTGTGCTACAAGAAGACAGTGCGCCTTATTGGCGTTTTCGACTATGACAATCATTGCGGATGAACAGTCTGTAAGAAGGGGAGACAGCACCGGCAGGTAATCCTGTGCATTCATCATCATGAGGTTTGTGTTTCGGGCGATAGGGGGGATGTTTCGCGCGCTTTTTGTGTTGATAGGCGTGCTGATTTCGCTCGTGGCGGCGCTGGGCGTTGCGATTTCGCTGTATCCTGTTCCCACGGTGGGGTTCATCCTTCAAGCGTCGCTGGCTGTCTACGGGTATCCGCAAGCAAGTTTCCAAATCGCGGAAGTGTCCGGCACACGGGCCGTCATCAAAGATCTGGCTCTCGGCAATGACGCGCCGTCTGTTGGCCGGATCGATGTGGCCTATTCCGTAGAAGAAGTTTGGTATGGCCGCCTGCGCTCCTTTCGGTTGGATGGTATTACCGCCACCGTCGACTTTGCCGCCTCAACCAATGAGGCTGCGCAACTGTCGGACATTAGATCCGTACTGGCCTCGATCTTCGACATTGGCGCCACCATCGAGGTCTATGACAGCAACGCGCTTTTGCTCAACAGCCCTGTCGGCAACGTATCGCTGAACGTATCGAGCATCGCAGATTTTTCTGAGGTGCCGGCAACGATAGACATCCAGGTGGAGTCCACCCCCCTGGATGAAGAAACGCTGCTTTCGGAATTCTCGCTTCTCGGTACCGGGAGCATCGAGCCGGCAGGTATCGATGTACAAGGCCCCACCAAGATTGTCTTCGAACGTGGCGAAGTTGGCGGATGGGCGATTGACCGGCTCGATTATGACGATGTGGCCAAACTCCGTGTGAGCGATGCAATCGCTCAGCTAACGGTCGTTGCGCCAATTCATCTGAGCCTTACCCAAATCAACGGCCCGGAAGCCGGGTCTGATAGCGCGCCACTGTCCATCGACTTGAAGACAGGCTCCGTCGATGTGACGGCCGATTGGCAGAACGGTTTTTCGGGGCAAGCGGCCTTCAACCAGGCTGAAGTTGAAGTGGCAGCGTGGCAGCTTCGGGGGGACCGGATCGACATTGCCATCCCCTTCGAGCAGGGCACACTGTCCGACCGCACGACAGTCGAAGGCCTCTTGTCCGACATGACGCCGGCCCCGCGTTTTTCACGGCTGGCCTTTGAAGCAGCCGCCATCCGGCAAGAGGATGACCTACAAATCGACGCGTCGTTAAGGCCTGCCGGCCACGAAGACGACATCACGCTCAGCGGAAGCTATTCTCTGGCGTCGGGTGAAGGAGGATTCGATATTGGCCCCGGCGCCCTTCAATTTGATCCGGCAGGGCTTCAGCCGGCTGACCTGAGCCCGGCCTTGGCCCTCTTTTCGGAAACATCGGGTATCGTCCACTACAATGGCAGCATCGCCATCGAACTGGGTGCCGATATTAAAAGCCGCGCCACGCTGCGATTGGATTCCGTGGACACGACGTTCATCGTCCTCTCTTTCGAAGATCTCGCGGGAACGATTGATATCAGAGACCTGTTTCAGCCCCGCACGCCGCCATCTCAAACGCTGCGCGCGCGCCAAGTAACGGCACCGTTGCCTATGTCGGAGCCCATCTTCGTATTCCAGTGGATGGGTAACGGCCCCAGCCCCAAGATACGGATCGAAAAGGCGGAAGGAGGCTTTGCCGATGGGCGGATCAGCGTGAAACCCACAACGATTGATTTGGCGGCCACAGAATACGACCTCACCTTAGATTTCGACGACTTGTCCCTGAAAACTCTTTTTGAGGAATGGGCGGACGGCCGGGTCAGCGGGGCGGGGCGCATGTCCGGCAGTATTCCCGTCACGATCGGCCCCGCGGGACCGATCATTACGGACGGCGAACTCGCCGCTCAGGAAACCGGCTTCCTTAAGGTGCATTGGGGCGACACCCGCGAATCTTTGGAAAATCAGGGAAACGAGATGGCCCTTATGGTGCAGGCGCTGGACAATTTTCAGTTCAAGGTCCTGAAAGTAAGCGTGCGCCGCCCCTCCGAGGGGGACCTGACGCTGCAAGTTCTGCTCGAAGGTGCCAACCCGGAAGTACTGGACGGATATCCCTTCCGCTTCAATATGAATCTGTCCGGAGACCTGGAACCGGTCCTGCAAGCGATTGCCGAGGGGCAAAGCCTCACCCAGGACCTTTTGCGTGCACGCATGAACAATGCTAACTAAACAAAGACCTTTTGGGGAAAACGACAGCAAAGTTTGAGGACATTCAAACATGCGCGCTTCTGCACTCATGCGGGGATCTTTCGCTCCACCACATGGCCCGATATTTTTCGTACCGCTGGCCATGGCGGCCCTTTTGGTGGGGGCCTGCCAACCCACCGTAAGAGTGGAAGCCCCGCAAGAACCGATCACCATTAATCTGAATGTCAAACTCGACGCGGATGTCCGGGTGCGGCTCGAAGAGCAAGCACAAGAAGACATCGCCGAAAACGATGACATCTTTTAGGAGGCCGACAATGCGAAAACTCTCTGCCGCATGGATGACCAGCCTCTCGCTTGTCTTTCTACTGAGTATATTTGTGGGGCCTGCGATGGCCGACCAGCTGGACCAATTTAGAAAGTCCGGCGATGTCATCGAACGGTTTGACGGACTTTTGGAGGCGGCACCGAACGCGCCGCCCGCCGCGCAGAATCTTGTGCGGAGCGTCAATGCGAAACGGCGCAACCTATACATCAACCGCGCCAGCAAGGAAGGCGTCCCGGCAACCGAAGTCGCTAAAGTCTATGCCCAGCAAATCTATGCCAGCGCGCCCAAAGGTACCAAGTTTCGAACGCCAGATGGCCGAATTGTACAAAAGTGAAGGCACACCGGTGGAACTGATCGTTCACAGGTTGCATCGGCTCCCATGACATCGATCCTGGAATTGTGCACTGGTCTGCCCACCCAAGAGGTCGCGCCCGGGACCGTCTTGCTTCGGGAGGGCGAGCGAACGGGCCGTCTTTACTTTCTGATTAGCGGGCGGATCGACATTCTAAAAAACGACGTCCCGATCAACACGGTAACCGAACCGGGCGCCGTGTTCGGGGAAATTTCCGTCTTACTCAATGCGCCACACATGGCAACGGTGCGGGCCCAGGAAGACAGCAAAGTACATGTGGTCGAGCACGCTGAAGCGTTCCTCCAATCCCACAGTAAAGTCAACTACCACCTGTCGAAACTTCTGGCCCAGCGGCTGCAAGGTGTGACCGGTTACTTGGTCGATCTCAAAAAACAGTTCGCCGACCAAGGAAACCATCTTGCGATGGTCGATAATGTGCTGGAATCGCTGGTTCATCAGCAATCAGAGGAATTCTCTCCCGGGTCGGATCGGGATTCCTACGATCAAAGTTGAAAGGCCATCCTGGAAGATTTAGGGGCCTTAGGCGCTTTTGGTGTCGAACCAAGCGGGCAGCGCGGTCAGCGGTGTCGGGGCGGCCGACGCCGGTGCATCCAGATTGGCCTTCTCGCTGCCCGCCAAGGAAAACCACAATGCCTCCCGTTCGGCGACGTTAAACGCGATATGCGCGGGCACCGGCCCGATCTGACGCCCGGCATTGAAGACCCATGTTTGGCCCATCTTGTCTGCCCAACCGCCGGGTTGCTCGAAAGGCGCTTCATGTATGTGGCCGGTGAGCACGATGTCGGGCGCGTACTTCTCGATCCAAGCTGTCAAATCCTTGTCGCCGAAGCTGCGTTTGCGCGTCCGGCTGGTGGGCGATCCTTCCGGCGGCGCGTGATACACCCACACCCATGGGCGCTGTCCGAGCGCGGCATCCCGCGCCAATTGGTCATCAACGACTTGGCGCGTGGTGGGACCGTCCCACCAAGGGCAAATGGTGAAAAGCACCCCATCAAATTTAACCGTGTCGCCATCGGTCGGAATGCCCATGTCGCGCACTTTGTCGATCCATTTGGGGATCTTTTCACCCGATGCGTTCCGCGAATCCAGATCGTGATTGCCGGAACACACAATTAACTGGGTTTCGTTCTTCAGCCGCTCGAAATATTTCAGGATGACGGCGATTTGGGCCCGGCCATCCACATGCCCGGAGATATCCAAATGATCGCCGCCCACGATCACCAGATCGAAATCTTTTGCAGCCTCGATGATCCAATCGAATTGCTTCAGGGCGTAATGAAGATCCGAAACAAGGAGACAGTTCATGGAATTCGTGCGCAGGCCTCATCCGATTATCGGCCCCAAATGGGCGATTTCATTCGTACATCAGTTGGTCGGGGGATGGCGGCGAAGTCAAGCCCGCAGTGGACGAAACATTGCTCAAATTATGAGCAGTGACCGGCGATATGGTTTCCAGGTGAAGTGTGTAACGGTTCACTATCCGGAAACGCGCTAAAACAAAAACTTGGGGCACTTTTGTGATTGTATGAAAACCAAAAGTCCCCTAGCAGCTTGCTGAAGAAGTCATGACATTAGGTCTCCATGGTTCGAGACGGCGCTATCGCGCCTCCTCACCATGAGGCTTTTGCTTGTTTTCTTCATCCTGAGGAGGGCCGCCAGGCCCGTCTCGAAGGATAG
>JANQMY010000089.1 GCA_028279895.1 Alphaproteobacteria bacterium | reverse complement strand
TTATCGAAAACGATGTGGATATTTTCGCGATCGAAGGGGCCGCCGATTTGCCCTACACCATCGCCAACAAAACCATGGATTACGTCATGGCCGAGCCCCATGTGCCGGTGGGGCCCTGGCGGTCGGTGGGCCACAGTCTGAACCAATTCATTGTGGAATCGGTCATGGACGAGCTGGCACACCAACGCAACGAAGACCCCGCCGCCTTCCGGCGGCGCCATTTGGCGGGGCAACCCCAATGGCTGACCGTACTGGACGATGTCATCGAACGATCGGGCTGGAATGCGCCTGCCCCCGATGGCCGTTTCCGCGGCATTGCCATCGGCAAACCGTTCGGCTCGATCGTGGCGCAGGTGGTGGAGCTGTCCGTTGAGAACGGCACAGACGTTCACTTGCACAAAATCACCGCATCGGTGGATTGCGGCTGGGCGGTTAATCCGGACACGGTGGAAGCACAAATCGAAAGCGGCATTGTTTATGCCCTGACGGCCGCCGCTTTCGGGGAAATCACCCTAACCGATGGGGTGGTCGACCAAACCAATTTCGACACCTATGAAATGCTGCAGCTGGCCCACATGCCGCATGTCGACGTGTCGATCATCGAAAGCGGGACCGAGTTTGGCGGCATCGGTGAAGTGGGCACGCCGGCCCTGTTTCCGGCGCTGACCAACGCCCTGTTTGCCGCCACCGGCAAACGCCTGCGCTCGCTACCCATCGCCAAGCACGGATTTACGCTGTCGACGCGGGCGGAGGCATGAGCAAGGCGCTTCGCGCCTTCTCGTGATGACAAAGAAAGTATATTAATACTGCGCGGTGCCGCCATCCACACTCAGCGCCGCACCGGTGATTCCGCCACCTTCTTCCGATGCCAGCAACAGCGCCATGGCCGCCACTTCTTCCACCGTGTTGGGGCGCTTGATCGCCGCATCTTGCGCAAAGGTATCGATCATCTCTTCAAACGTGATGCCCATGGCTTCCGCCGTCTGCGGCCCATTGTTCTTGATGATATCGGTGATCACCAGTCCCGGGCAGATTGCATTGACTGTGACACCAATCGGCCCCACTTCCCGCGCGGCAGACTTCGTCATACCGATGATCGCGTGTTTGGCGGTGGTGTACGCCGTAAAGACGGCCTTACCATGTTTTCCTTCGACCGACGAAATATTGATGATGCGGCCTGACTGTTTGGCGGTCATCGTTTTCAAGGCGCGGCGGGTCGCCCAAAACGTGCCGTACACGTTCCATTTCATGGCTTCATCGAACGCTTCATCGGACAAATCGACCAAGGGCTGCAGATCGCCCGCCCCGCCGGCATTGTTTACCAGTATGTCAATCGTGCCGAATTGCGCGACGGTCTTGTCGACAAAACCTTCCACATCGCCTTGCACCATGGCGTCGCCTGCAAAGAAAACGCAGCGTTCGCCGGCGCCGAGTTCGCTCAGCACCTTCTTCGCCTTTTCTTCGTTGCGCGCCATCAGCGCGACGGACGCCCCTTCTTTGAGATAGGCTTCGGCAATACCCCGGCCGATGCCGGCCGTGCCACCCGTGATGGCGGCAACCTTTCCGTTCAGTTTCATCCCATTCTCCCAGACTATTCGTTTTGATTATCGGTTCAGAATGAGCTCTGCATACTGATTGAGCTGATCCGGCGTCGACGCGCCCACCAAGATTGTGGTGACCGGGCTATCGTCGAAGGCCTGTAACCGATCGCGAATACGGTCCGGCGACCCGGAGAGGCTGATCTCGTCTGCGAGGGCATCGGGCACAGCCGCCGCCGCTTCCATTTTCTTGCCGTCCAGATAGAGGTCTTGGATCTTTTTGGCATCTTCTTCAAAGCCCATGCGTGCCACGAGCTCATTGTGGAAATTCCGGTCGCGGGCCCCCATGCCGCCCACATAAAGCGCCAGCACATGTTTTACCGGCATGAGCGCCTGTTCCAGATCATCATTGATGTTGAGCATCAATGGATAGGCAACTTCGAAATCCTTCGGACTGTTCGACAGGGACTCTTTGTACACGTCCTGACGATAGGGCGAATAATAAAGCGGGAACCAGCCATCGCAGATTTCAGTGGCCATGCGTACATTCTTCGGGCCTTCCGCCCCCAGATAAATCGGCACATCGGCCCGCAACGGGTGCGTGATCGGCTTCAGCGGTTTGCCTAAGCCCCAACTTCCCGGCGCGTCTTCCGGATAGGGCAAGGGGTAATGCTCGCCGTCGTTCGAGACCGGTTCCTCCCGGCGCAGCACCTGGCGGATAATGTCGATATATTCTCGGGTCCGCGACAAAGGCTTGGCAAAGGGGCGGCCATACCAGCCTTCCACCACTTGCGGGCCGGAAACGCCTAAGCCCAGCACCACGCGCCCTTTCGTCAGGTGATCGAGCGTGAGGGTATGCATGGCGGTGGAGGTGGGCGTGCGCGCCGACAATTGCACGATCGCCGTGCCCAGTTTTATTTTTTCCGTATGCGATCCAACCCAGGCAAGGGGCGTGAAGGCATCTGAGCCGTAAGCTTCCGCCGTGAAGAAGCCCCAATAGCCCAATTTTTCCGCGCGCTGCGCCGTGCCGATCAAATCGGCAGGCGGCTTCGCCCCCCAATAGCCGGTCATCATGCCAAGTTTCACTGTCATGGAATTTTCCTCACCGATAATGTGTCTTAGTCAGTAGTTCTAGGCCGCAAATGGGGCGCGACAAGCTCTATAAAACGGGCCACCACTTTTTCTTGGTCTTTCACATCATCAGAATACTGGTTCTGCACCAGCATGCCACGCATAAAAACGCGCTGCATGATTCCGAGGATTCGAACGTCCTCGTCATCGCGTTCCACCGACTCGTAAAGCTCGATCGTGTTCCGTTCGATTGCCTTGTTCCAACTTTTGAGGGTTGGCGTGATCCGTTTTTTTAGTTGTTGATCGGTGCGCGCCGCAGTTAAAATTTCCAGCAGTGCACGATACTCGCGCGTGTTCACCAGCTTTTCCCACAAAAAACGCATATCGGCGGCCATTTGAGCGGTCGGATCGCCGGCGGCCCCGTTCTTCGCTTTGCGCAAACGCGGACGGATCGTCCTCTGAAGCAGGCGGTCGGCGGTTTCGGTGATAAGGTCTTCCTTGCTGGGGAAATGATGTTGCAGCGCGCCCCGTGACACACTGGCCTCTTCGACGATGCGGTTGATCGTGGTCTCCGCATAACCGTATTTTTCCAAGCAGCTTATCGTTGCGTTACACAGCAACGCCCGCGCCCGGATTGTTTGAGCTTCTTTCTTGTTGGCGGGTGTTCCTTCCGCCCCTGCCGGATGAGTTTTTGCGTCCAAACCTTGCCCTTTGCAAAAAACCCCTGCAGTGAACCGAAACCGGCTTGCCCCAATGTGCAAAAGCGATTATACAAACAATACGTACGGCTTGTAAATAGTTAAGAACAGCCTGCCGTAGGCGTCACAGCGCGAGGAAGCCTCATGTCCAAGGATGTCATTCGAATTGGCGGTGCCAGCGGTTTTTGGGGAGAGTCCGCCATGGCCACCCCCCAACTCCTGCAGGCCGGCGACCTGGACTACATCGTCTATGACTACTTGGCCGAGATCACCATGTCGATCATGGCGCGCGCCCGCGCCAAAGATCCCGGCAAAGGCTACGCGACCGACTTCATCACGGCTGTGCTCAAACCCAACGCCGTGGAAATTGCCCGCCAAGGCGTCAAGATTCTGAGCAATGCAGGCGGCGTCAATCCGGTGGCTTGCGGCGAGGCGGCCCGGCAAGTCATCAAAGACCTGGGACTTGACCTGAAAGTGGCGGTGATTACCGGCGACGACTTAGTCGGCCGCGCCGCTGACTTGGCGGCGAACCCGCCCAGCGAAATGTTTTCCGGCGACACCTTTCCCGAACCGGAAAGGCTGGCCAGCATCAACGCTTATTTAGGGGGGTTCCCCGTCGCGGCGGCCCTGGCGGAAGGGGCCGATATTGTCATTACGGGCCGCAGCGTCGACAGTGCCGTCACCCTTGGTGCTTGTATTCATGCTTTCGGTTGGCAGCCCGACGAATGGAACAAACTGGCAGGCGGCAGTTTGGCCGGACATATCTTGGAATGCGGCCCACAAGCCACCGGCGGCAACTTCACCGATTGGGAATTGGTGGCTGAGACCATCGACAAGATCGGTTATCCGATTGCTGAAGTCTCCGCCGACGGATCATTTATCACCACCAAGCCGGACGGCACCGGCGGCATTGTGAATGTGGGCACGGTGTCGGAGCAAATGCTCTATGAGATCGGCGATCCGCAAGCCTATTTCTTGCCGGATGTGGTATGCGACTTTTCCGACGTGATCATCACCCAGGACGCCCCCAACCGGGTACGGGTGACCGGCACCAAAGGATACCCCGCCCCTGATACATACAAAGTCAGCGCGACCTATGCGGACGGTTTCCGCGGCGGCACGGTGATGACGTTCTATGGCATCGATGCGGATAAAAAAGCGGAAGCGTTCACCAAAGCCGCCATTGCCCGTGCCCGCAACACATTGCGCGCTGCAAATTTGGCGGATTTCACCGAAACCAGCGTCGAGGTGATCGGCGCCGAAAGCCAGTATGGTGCGGCCCGGCAAGTGGGCAATGTGCGGGAAGTCGCCGTAAAAATGGCCGCCAAACATCCGGACGCCGCAGGCATCGGCATCTTACTGAAGGAGTCGACCGGTCTTGGATTGGCGACACCGCCCGGTCTTTCCGGGTTTGCCGGCGGGCGCGCCAAACCGTCACCGGTCGTGCGCTTGTTTTCGTTTGTCATTCCGAAAATGGATGTGCCGGTCCACATTGAAATCGACGGCAAGACCATCCCCTTCGAAGGACCGCGCGGCGAAGCCTTCGATCCGACTGCGCTGGAACGCCCCACCCCACCGGCCACACCGGACCTTAGCGTTCCTCTAGAAAATGTGCCCCTGGTCAAGCTTGCGTGGGGCCGCAGCGGCGACAAAGGCAACAAAGCCAATGTGGGCATCATCGCCCGTAAAGCCGACTATGTGCCCTACATTTGGGCGGCCCTCACGGAAAAAGCCGTCGGCGACCATTACGCTCATTTCAGCGAGGGCGATGTGCATCGCTATTTCATGCCGGGCCCGCACGCCATCAACTTCTTGATGGACGACGTGCTCGGCGGCGGCGGGATCGCCAGTCTGCGCAACGACCCGCAGGGCAAGGGCTACGCCCAATTGCTGTTGGATTACCCCATCCCAATCCCAAGCCAGATGGCGAAAGACTTGGCATAGGCGCGTCATGGCTGTCTACAGGTCGAAAATCAGCACCGGCTCGGAAAGCTTTGCGCAGAACCGCAAAGACATGCTGGGTTTGATTGCGAAACTAGACGAGTTAAACGGCCGCGGACCGGCGCTGTCCGAACAAAAGAAAGAACGCTTCCGGAGCCGTGGACAGCTGACACCCCGGGAGCGCCTATCCCAATTGCTCGACCCCGGCATGCCGTTCCTGACGGTCTGCAACATTGCCGGCTATCTTATGGACGGCGCCCCGGAAGAAAAATCCATCCCCGGCAGCACGCTGATTTCCGGTATCGGCTTCAT
>JANQMY010000040.1 GCA_028279895.1 Alphaproteobacteria bacterium | reverse complement strand
CGTATATTTGGTCTCGCCCCGTTGAATGGCGTCGACCGCCGCTGCCTTGATATTGTCCGGCGTGTCAAAGTCCGGTTCGCCCGCCCCCAATCCGATGACATTTTTGCCCGCCGCCCGTAGCTCACGCGCCTTTTGCGTCACAGCAATGGTCGCTGAGGGCTTTACCCGGGAAATTGATTGCGACAGAAAGTTCTCCGGCAAGGTCACTGGTCTCTCCATTCTTGACGGCGCAGACGTATCGGCTGTTCGCCGGCCACCCTGAAACAGCCGCGCGAACCAGCGTTTAGGCCGGTCTCGGGCGCCGCCGGTTTGGCTTGGTGTTGGTCTCACGATACGTCGAAGCCTTGTTGTCCGGCATCGCGCAAAAGCAGCACGTCGATGCCGCGGCGCCGGTCATGACATATTTTACGGACGAACCCAACAGGCAAATGGCCCATTCGGACCATTAGGCACGCATTTAATGTGCCTTTAATCTTCCCAGAGTTCGTCGTCTTCGTCGCTGGAAGACGTGCGCGCGTTGCCGCTGCGCCCACCGCGCAAGCGGTCAAGGAGACTGCCGGCCGTTTTGCAGGGCCCTCCGACGCAGTCGCCCTCTGTCCAGGCGATGCGGAAGCCGACGGCATTGCTGGTCACATCCGGCGAGCGGTTATTGCGGTAGTCGACGCGAATCTGATGGCTCGAGCTGCCCCAGCTCCCGCCGCGCAAGACACGCTTTTCGCAATCCTTGCCGATATCCGCCTCTCGTGCGGAACCATCCAGCGGCGCCCCCACATAAGATGCAAAGTAGCAGTCCTGCACCCATTCCCACACATTGCCGTGCACGAAATGCACGCCGATCGGATTGGCATTGTTGATATAGGGGAAGAATAGCCGCCCCGATGTTTCGACATTTGCGCAATTGGCTTCTTGATCCGCAATGTTTGGGGCATTTGTGAAGTATTGCGGCACGGTCTGGCGGCGATATTCGCAACGCCGTTCTGTTTCCACATGTCTTGGCTGGAAATTGGCATGGAAGGTGCTCGGCTCACCGAACTCATTGAATGGGATCAGTTCGCCTAAATCATCGGTGAAGGCATAGCTGATGTGTTGAAAGGGCCCATTATGCCCACCGCGGGCCATGTATTCCCATTCCGATTCGGTCAGCAAACGGAGATCGCGGCCGGTCTCTTGGCTCAGCCACTCCAAATACACCTTTGCGTCATTCCAACTGACATTAATGACCGGCCGATCCCCGCGGCCCCAGCCATTATCCGGCGGCTGGTGCCAACAACCGGACTCAGGATTACCGTTTTGGTCGACTTTGGTCTTGTCCCTATCGAAATAGCAGGCATCCCACTGATCGAATGTGATTTCGAACTGACTCACCCAGAAAGGCTTCTGTATCGTCACACCGTGGCGGTGTTGCGCATCCGCAAATTCTTCGAAGAGCTCCGGTGTCTCCTCCCGAATGGCATTGATGTCTGTGCCCATCCGGAAGTTACCTTCATCTACGCGCACCATCTGAACGCAGGACTTGCCCTTCGCCCCTTCCGGGCAAAGGCACATTCTATTGTCTGCCTTATCGTCCTTGCCTTTGGCGCAAATCTTGTTCCCAACCGCTGTAGGACCGGGGGACGTTGAAGGCCGATCGGTTGTCGACGTCGTGCCGGCAGGGCTCCAAATCACCAGCGCGGTGACAACGCCGCCGATCAACATGACCAGCGCCAACAGCCCTAGGACTTGGCCCCACGGAACCCGTTCGCGATCACTGTAGTATCCGGCCGACCGATACCCCGCCGGTTCATCCGTGTGGTCGCGGATTGTGCGATCGCTATCGTGCCCGCCGCCGCTGCCGGAGCTTTCTTTCTTATTGTCTTCGTCGTCGGACTTCTTGCGCGTTACGGTGATTTCCCAAGACATATCGTCAACGCCCCACCTCAAATACACTGCCGGCGCCGATGATCGG
>JANQMY010000024.1 GCA_028279895.1 Alphaproteobacteria bacterium | reverse complement strand
TTTGTTTTCCTCATCCTGAGGAGGGCCGACAGGCCCGTCTCGAAGGACGAAAATGACTTTTTCAGCAGCCTGCTAGACCGTCTCAGTCGTCTATTTTGTCTCGCGATGCTTTGTCATTGGCTGCCGGCACATAGGTGCTCGGCACTGGCCGTAAAATGCGCCGGCGCTGCCGCACCGGTGTCGAGGCATAAATCCGCTTGGTCGCCTCTACCAAAATGATGCCGCCAAAACCCGGCCACAGCCAGCGACCCGTGTTTTCCCATGCCGGCGCGGAGCGCAGCATAAAGCGCCACGAGAAAGGCGGCATGAACAGCGCCAGCAAGGGATTGCCCGGCGCGAACATACAATCGGTCAAAAGCCGATTGAGCTGTCCCCGCGAATAGGGCCGACCATGGCCGAAGGGCGTACGCTCGGTCGACGCCCACAGCCCGCGCCGGTAGGGCACCGCCACCAGCAAGCGCCCTTCCGGTTTCAGAACGCGCCAAATTTCACGCAGCATGGGCCGGACCACCTCACTGTTTTCCAACCCATGCACCAGCACCACCTTGTCGATGCTGGAATCGGACAACGGAAACGCGGCCTCTTCCGTGAGGCCCACTAGGCCTTGGCCTTCTTCCGGCCACCGCGTCACTCCTTGCGCGGCCGGCATCATGGCGATCACACGCTCGGCCTCTTGCCGGAATGGGGTGAGATAGGGTGTGGCAAAACCAAGCCCCAAAATGGTCTGATGCTCCACCGACGGCCACAATTCTCGGATCTGCCGCCGCAGGGTCCGGCGCGCAATGCGCCCAAGCTGGCTCATGTAGAAATTGCGAAGGTCGATGACGTCTAGATGCATACGGTTTCCGCCTTGGAGATCCGGTGCGGGCTTTTCTGAGCCCCATTAGAATGCTAGTTTCCGGCGCTTTTGTGAACCATGCCCGAGCCCCGAAGGATCCGTTCCATGACCCAGCTTCAAATTCACCAGTTTCCTTGCCTGAGCGACAATTATGGATTCCTGATCCACGATTCTGAACATCAGGTTACGGCCACAATCGACACACCGGAAGTGGGTGCTATTGAAGCGGCGCTCGCGGAGAAGGGCTGGACGCTGACCCATATTCTCAATACCCACCACCATTTCGATCATGCGGGCGGCAATTTGGAACTCAAAGAGAAAACCGGCTGCCAGATCATTGGCCCCCGCGCGGAAGCGGCCCGTATTCCCGGCATCGACACGCCGGTGGGCGATGGCGATCAGGTCAGTTTTGGCGGCTTTACGGCCAAAGTCTTTGACGTGCCGGGTCACACTTCGGGCCATATTGCATATTGGTTCGAAAGCGAAAACGTCGCATTCGTCGGCGACACGCTCTTTGCGTTGGGGTGCGGCCGCCTCTTTGAAGGCACGGCGGCTCAGATGTGGACGTCGCTGCAAAAACTGATGGCCCTGCCGGATGACACAGTCGTCTATTGTGCCCATGAATACACGCAGGCAAATGCCAAGTTTGCCTTGTCCGTCGAACCCGGTAATGACGCATTGGTTGCCCGCTCGGCCGAAATCGACAGTCTGCGGTCCAAAGGCACACCCACCGTTCCGACCACCATTGCCCTTGAAAAAGCGACCAATCCGTTCCTGCGGCCCATGAGCGCCAATCTGCAGGAGACTGTGGGTATGGTCGGCAAAGATCTCGTCGATGTGTTCGCCGAGACCCGTCGCCGTAAGGATAACTTTTAACGCTGCTTAGATCGGCCTGGCCGCATTTCGGTGCCGGCGCGGCAAGTCGAGCCCGTGTGCAATCAATATAGCTGCTAGTGCATTACTGCTGGCACCGAACGCTGATTGAGCGTCCGGCCGCACAAGCCACTTACCTATTTCCTCCGCATAAGGAAGGTCGTCGCGCTGGTATGCCTCGAGCAAGCACAGGAGACTTAACTCCTGCGCTGTTATGGGATGGCTGGTCGGTCCGATATTGATCGGCCGTCTGCCGCAGCGCCGAAGACCTAACAACATTTCATCTAAAGCGCGCAGAGCTTCCGGGCTGTCACCTGATCCGAGGAAGGCAGTCATGCCCGCCCAAAGCTGAGGCCAACTTTCACCGCTGGCCATCCAATTCCTCAACACCCAGATCACAAACTGTTCGGCGACCTCAAGATCTGAGAGATGGAGCGAGAAGCTCGATTCAGGGACAATTTGGTCGTCTTGAGAGCGGGCAATACGAAGTGGTGGTGCCATAACCCCTTCTTTCGATGGATTTGTTGCGAAAAAGAAAACTTATTTGATAATGAGTTGCAATATCATCAAAATGCGACATTAACGTAATTGACACTCATTCGCAATAACATCATAATGGAAACAATCGAAGAATCGTATGGGTAGGTGGCATGTACATTTGTGTCTGCAACGCACTAACCGAAAAATGCGTGAGCACAGCGCTTTCAGAACGCGGTGACGGCGTTGCAGGTGTCTTTGGACAGCATGGCACTAAGCCTAAATGCGGGAAGTGCCTGTCTCACTTAAAGGAGTTCATGCACCGCTGGCATCAAGATAGGACCGCGGCGGAAGTTACCAAGTCCGGTTGATTTCCGCCCACGGCCGCAAAATCTCGTGTAAAGTACCCGGGAATCAGCGACGGTTCCTGCTGGTGTTTTTTGTGCTTTTTTTCGGGAGGCGGCCATGAACGGCGATGCAAAGGTCATCGAATACCTCAACAAAGCCCTGAAGCAGGAACTGACCACCATCAATCAGTACTTCCTGCACGCCAAAATGTTCGAGAATTGGGGCTTTAAGGCGCTCTACGAGAAGGAATACGAAGAATCGATCGATGAAATGAAGCATGCGGACAAGCTCATGGAACGCATTTTGTTCCTAGAGGGTCTGCCCAATCTTCAAGATCTCGACCGGTTGATGATCGGCGAAAATGTGAAGGAATGCCTGGAATGCGACCTTAAGGCGGAAATGAATGCCCATCCGCTTTACGTGGAAGCGATCGCCTATTGCGAGACGGCCAAAGACTACGTTTCCCGGGAGATTTTCGAGCACATTCTTAAATCCGAAGAAGACCACATCGACTGGCTGCAGACCCAGCTTGAGCTGATCGACAAGATCGGCCTGCAGAACTATCTGCAATCTGCTGTCGGCGGCGGCGAAAACAGCTCCTAAACCGCTCCAATTCCCCGATTAAGAACATGTGAACAAGTGTGTGCTTGTGTCCCTTGGCAGGCACACAGGGATCTTCCTATATTACGTCAAGGCTAAGGGGGGCAAACTTGGCGTCAAAAGGGGATTGACGATGATGCGGTTCGTTGCGTTGCTGCTTTTTCTTACGTTTCCGGCATTGCTGGCCATTGGGCAAGTGCAGGACTACACCTTGCCACCAGCGCTGGAGACGGACGCCGCTGATTCATCCTTGTTCCTGCAGCAAGGCAGTGAACAAACGGCCCCCCAAGAAATCGCGCCTGGCATTTTCAAGGCTACCGGATTTGGCAACACACTTCTGGTCACGACAGATGCCGGCGCCGTCGTCATCGACACATCTATGCCATCCAGCGCCCAGGCTCATCGCGACTTACTGTCGTCCGTTGCACCCGAGGCCCCCAAATACATCATCATCACCCATGGCCACGGCGACCACACCGGTGGGCTGAGAACCTGGATGGGCAGTGATACCAAGATCATTGCACAACGAAATTTTGTGGAATTTCGCGCTTACCAAAACCGCTTGGGCGGTTTTTTCGCCCGGCGCAATGCAGCTCAATTCGGCATTCAACTTCCGCCGGAAGACACGCCTGACTCAGCCGAGGCGCAACCGGCCCCCGAGCCCGCACCTAAATTGCCGCTGGTCCTGTTTGATGACTCCTACGAACTGAAGCTGGGAGGTTTGACATTTCAACTTGATCACATGCCCGGCGAAACCTACGACGCGCTGACCGTTTGGATTCCCGAGAAGAAAACGGTCTTCACCGGCGATCTTCTGTATACGTCTTTTCCGAACATCTACACACTGCGCGGCACCCGGCCGCGCTGGGCGCTCGATTACGTGGACTCTCTCGAGCGCGTGATGGCCCTCAAAGCGGATGTGCTGGTTCCAAGCCATGGCGAACCGATCATCGGTGCCGAAAAGGTAGCAGCTGCGCTGACGCAACACCGCGATGCCATTCGGTATGTGCACGACGCGACAGTCGCCGGCATGAATGCGGGCAAAGACGTCTACACGTTGATGCAGGAAATCACCCTGCCGGAGGAGCTGGCGCTTCCGGAATCTTACGGCAAAGTATCCTGGTCCGTACGCGGCATTTATGAAGGCTATGTGGGGTGGTTCGACGGTAATCCGGCCACCATGTATGCGGTGCCGCCCAGCTCGCCCTTCCCCGCACTGGTGGAACTGGCAGGCGGTGCCGATCCGGTGGCCGTGCGCGCCCAACAGATGCTTGAGCAGGGCGAGGAAGTTAAGGCGCTTCAGCTAGCGGACGCGGCGCTTGTGGCAGAGCCCCAGAACGAAGCGGCATTGCGCGTGCGCCTCACGGCGCTTCAGGCCTTGCGGGCCAAATCGGAAAACTTCAACGAGGCGGGATGGCTCCACGCCGGTATCCGCGCGACCCGCAAACAGATGCAAGACTTGGAAATGGACGAAGACGTGCCGTCCACCCAATAAAACAAGCGCCCGGCATCACCTTCCATCCGTGATCTGACAAAGCCGTCACGCCATTCACCGCATCGACGCAATCATCTCGGACAAAAAAAGAGGTGCAGTGAAAGACTGCACCTCGACCAAGTCGTGATGGATTTCAGCGTGCTTTACGCTTCGTCTTCCGTTTCCCGACGAGGGTTGCGTTCAGCCATGAAGCGATCGAACTCCTCGCGGTCTTTTTTGCGCTTAAGCTCTTCCTGGAACTCACGGAATGCGTGGACTTCTTCTTCCAAACGCCGGCGTTCTTCGTCTAAGCGGCGCAGGGTTTCATCGCGGTAGTCATCGAATGCGGCGTTGCCCGTGTGGCGGCGCGGCGCATAACTGCGATAGCCGTGACGCCGATGGTGGTCATCGTGCCAGTTGGAAAAGCGTTCCTTGACACGGTCCACATAGCGGGTGAAATCGCCGGGTTCCGCGAAAATGTTGTAAAACAAGATCGCAAGACCGACCGGCCAAAAGATAATAAATCCGGCGACCATTGCGACGATATTGAGGGGTTTCCAGTTCCCTCGGGCACCTCCACAATAATTCCTTCTGTGACTGACTTTGTGGACGGCGGAGTCACTCATTCATACCTCTCCTTGCATCTAGGGCTCTCAACATTTGGTGAACTATACGTGGGAAGCACCGTCACGGTTTCAAGCAACCCGTGTGTCTAAGGCCTGCTGGGGACCGGCTTTTTTTGTAACAGAGTGTTGCGACGTCGCAGCCTTTTGCCGCCCGGCGAGGATCGACCGGCAGAGCGGAGCAAGACCCGGCCGGCCCGAAAGAGGGCGCGGCCACAAAAACCCCCCTTACCCTCCGGCAATGGATTTTTTTGCGTAGCAAACGGCAGAAAACCGCGGTTTTTCGGACAGAAAAAAGTGAAACAGCCGTCAATTTTGTGCAATGCAATGTTAATGCTTGCATCGCCGAAATGACCGCGACAAAATAGTCGAGAAGTGCAGGCGAGCCGCCACGATACCGCAGGGCCAGACGGACTGACGGCGGCTGCCAATAATATCGATTAATCGCAGACAGGAAGATCGTGGCAGGCAAGAACTCGTCATCTGATGGGCCCATCACTATCAAAAAGTACGCGAACCGCCGCTTGTACAATACCGCCACGTCGAGCTATGTGACGCTCGATCATTTGGCCAAGATGGTCAAAGACGGTACAGATTTTTCCGTCTATGACGCCAAAACCGGCGAAGACATCACACGCTCTGTCCTCACCCAGATCATCTTCGAGGAAGAAGGCAAAGGGCAAAACCTTCTGCCCATCAAGTTTTTGCGCCAGCTCATTCGCTTCTATGGCGACAGCCTGCAGGCCTTCGTGCCGGGCTATCTGGAAATGAGCATCGATAGCTTCGCCCGCAACCAAGAAGAGATGCGCAAACGCCTGACATCGGCGTTTGGCGGGAATGCGGCCTTTAAAGACTTCGACGATCACATCCGCAACAACATCGCCATGTTCGAACGGGCGGTGCGCATGTTCACGCCCTTTCCGGCCGCAACGCCGGGCTTGAGCGACAAAAGCCGGGACGAAGACGCGCCGAATGGCGTTGCCGGCGAGGCCAACAAAGACGATGAAATTACCGAGCTAAAAAATCAGCTCGCGGCCATGCAAAAGCAGCTCGACGAGATCGCCAACAAAAGCTAGAGCGGGCCAAATTTTTCGTTGAGGATTATCCCGCCTGATCGGCGGTATTTTTCAGGACCTGGGTGGTGGTCAGCCATTCCGGGTTGATTTCCGGTTTGCCATAGAGAAATCCCTGGAAGAAATCCACACCATAGGCCCGCAGCAAATCGGCGTCTTCTTCCGTGGCGACCCATTCGGCGACGGTATCCAGATTGAAATTGGCAGCCAGGTCCACCAGCGTCCGAACGAAAAGCTGATTGTCCGGATTTTCCGACAGACCGCGCACAAAAGATCCGTCGATCTTGACCATATCGACGTCGAGCATTTGCAGATTGCGGAACGAGGTGTAACCCGCGCCGAAATCGTCGATCGCCACCTTGCACCCGAGGTCGCGCAACGACGCGACAAATCGGGCCGACGAATCGATGTCGTGAATGGCCACGGTTTCGGTAAGTTCCAAGGTCAGCCGGTTCGCCACATCGCGATTGCTGCGAATGTTGGACACGAAGGCACCAAGCCAAGACGGGTCTGTCGCCGTCATGCCCGACACGTTCAAGGCCAGTTCTGCCTGAGGGTGGGCGCGCAAGGTTTCAACGGCAAGCTCCAACACCCTTTGGTCCACGAGACGCACCAGACCCAATTGCTCCGCCACCGGAATGAAGTCGCCTGCCACCATGATGGATCCGTCAGGCGCCATCAGCCGAAGCAAGCATTCATTCTGCATCACATTACCGGTACGCGCACAGACGATGGGCTGATAGGCTAGAACGAGGCGCCGGTCGTTCAAGGCAGACACCACCTGGTCCGCGATTGCCGCGGTGCGCCGCCGTATGGAGCTGCGCTGGGGCGACGGCCGGTAAATCTTGAAGGCGTCGCGCCCGGAGCTTTTGGCATCTTCCAACGCTTCTTCGGCATGGGCCATCGCTTCCTGGCTGCTGTGACCGCCGACCGGAAGCAGGACGCCGCCGACCGAAACCGTCGCGGACACCGCCCCCGCCTTGGTGCGGAACACGCTGCCGCGCACATTCGACCGCACCCATTCCGCCATCTCCATCATCTGGCGTTCATTGGTGTTGGGGAGAATAAGCCCAAACTTATTGCCAGCGGAGCGGCCGATAATGTCGTCTGACCGCAAACACTCCTGCAGCACTTTACCGGTTTGCGCAATGACCTCGTCGGCAATGTCGAAGCCATATGTCTCGTTGATCACCGCCAGGTCGTCGATACCGACAACCAGATAGGCTAATGACGTTTCCGTCCGATGCGCATCCGTCAGCGCCGCTTCAAGGCTGCCGCGCAACCGGCTGCGGTTGAGATGACCCGTCAGTTCGTCGAAGGAAGCAAGGTAGGTTAAGCGTTCTTCCAGCCGTTTCCGGCTGGTCACTACTTTGAGAAGACCGATAATCCGTTCCGGACTGCCATCCGCGGCTTTGAAACAAACGCCGCGCTCTTCAAGCCAACAACTGCGTCCGTCGTCATAAGAAAACTGATATTCGGTAATGTAGGGCTTATCGGGAGACGTTGCTTGTTGCGCAACCCGTTCGCGTTCCGCGACTGCCTCCGCATCGAGAAAATGGGCAAAGCTTGCGCCAGTGGCAATGGCACTCAGATCGGAGACTTTGAGGGTTTTCTCAGCACCGTCAGACCACAGTATAACGTCTGTCGGCAGATGCCATTCGAAAACTAATTCCTCTGCACACTGAAGGGCCGTCTGAAGCCGGCGCAACGCATCGGAAGCCCATGCTGGTTCCGATGACTGGCTTATGTTTTGACTCGACACCATCGCGCCCCGTGAAACTGTGCTGACTGCCCGCCGCGATGGCCGTAATTGTCCCCCGGGCCATCTGCATGCAGAACGTCACTCTAGTGTCGAGGGGTTAAGAAAGGCGAAATAGGCAGGCTATGCAACTGTCCCAGTATGGGATGGCATCTATCTTGCTGACCGGGCTCTATCATGGTTTCGGATCTGCATCTTCGACCGATCGGTGGCGCCGCCACTTCTCACCCTGGCCGTTCCGGCGCAGCGGGCTCCTTTCATGAAGCACCCGTCTCGCCGGTAACGGAATCCGAGCTGCGCCAGGACGGCAAACATGCGCCCGCCGCGCTGCCGGTGCGGACCAATGCGCCGGACCCCCACCCCTCCTCCGCAGCCGACTTTCTGTCGGCCCACATGCCGCGTCCGGGTTTTGCAGCCCAGCTTCTGGACCAATGGGATGGCGCGGATGACGGCGGGCTCTATCTGCTGCGCGATCGCGCCTATGGGAACGGCGCCCGCCAGATCCTGCCCAACAATCCCTATTTGAACCGCTAATAGGCCAGCGCGCAGCCGTCTTTTCGGGGTTCGGACCCTGCCACCAAGGTGCCGTGATCCCAATCGATGGAGACGATTTGTCCGCCGCCGAAGGGTACCGCCGTTTCGGTCAGGCGATGACCGCGCGCCTCCAACCCGGCCCGTACATCTTCGGGCAGCCCACGCTCAATGCCGACGGCGCCCAAGCCTGCAAAGACACGGGGCGCATCAAGCGCTTCTTGGGCATCCATCCCGTAGTCGAGCATATTGAGCATCACTTGCGCATGGCCCATGGGCTGGAAGTCGCCGCCCATCACCCCGAACGAATGGCTGACCCGCCCGCCCCGTTGGGACATGCCGGGAATGATCGTGTGCAGCGGGCGCTTGCCGCCCGCAATGCAGTTGGGATGCCCTGGTTCCAGGTTGAATCCGGCCCCCCGGTTTTGCAGCAAAACGCCCGATTCAGGCGCCACAATCGCCGATCCGAACCCGAAATAGAGCGAGTTAATGAACGAACAGGCATTGCACTCCCCGTCGATGACGGACAGATAGACCGTGTCGCGATATTTGGGGCCGTCCCGCCGCTTGATGTCCGCAATGCAGCCGTCCATCCGTATGCGGCCGGCCTGTTCGGCGGCGAACTTGTCGGACAGCAGATGGTCCACCGGCACATCGGCAAAACGCGGGTCGGCGACATGGCGGTCACGGGCTTCGAAGGCCAAGCGCTGGGCTTCGATCTGCAGATGATAACGCTCCGCACTTAGCGGCCCGTAATCCTTCATGGGAAACTGCCGCAGAATGTTCAGCATAATGAGCGCGGTAATCCCCTGCCCGTTCGGCGGAATCTCGAACACCTCGTTGTCGGCATAGCTGGTGGAAATGGGGGTCACATATTCGTTGCGTTGTGTCTCAAAATCGGACAATTGGTGGTGCCCGCCTTTGGCGGACAAACACGAAACCATGTCCTCGGCGATTTCTCCCTCATAAAATGCCCGCCGCCCCCGGGCCGCAATGGCTTTCAGGGTCTCGGCCAGGGCGGGTGACGTAAACTTGGCGCCGATATCCGGGGCCTTGCCGTCGATCAGGAGATGCCGGCGCGCGCCCTCGTCCTGTGCGAGCCTTGGCGCCAGCAACTGCCAGCCCAGCCCCACAATGGGCGACACCACAAAGCCTTCTTCGGCGAAGCGGATCGCCGGCGCCAGCACATCGTCCAATCCAAGCCGCCCATGATCGT
>JANQMY010000600.1 GCA_028279895.1 Alphaproteobacteria bacterium | reverse complement strand
CGGTTTTACCGTGGCCTATTGCACGGCCCTTTACGGCCTTAAGGATCAAGGGGCTCTCAAAAAGGGTGAAACGGCCTTGATTCTGGGGGCGGCCGGCGGTGTGGGACTCGCCGCAATCGACGTGGCCAAGACGTTAGGGGCGCGGGTCATGGCCGCCGCCTCCACCGATGACAAGCGCCAATTATGCCTGACACAAGGCGCCGACGAGGTGATCGACTACACCAAGGACGGCTGGCGCAATGACGTTAAACAACTGACGGAAGGGCAAGGCGTCGATGTGGTCTACGATCCCGTCGGCGGCGACCTGTCCGAACTTGCCTTGCGGTCGCTCAATCATGGCGGCCGCCATTTGGTGGTCGGGTTCGCTTCCGGCACCATTCCGCGCATTGCGCTCAACCTGCCACTGCTGAAACGCTGCCGCATCGTCGGCGTGGATTGGGGCGGATGGATGCGTGAAGACCCCGCGCGCAATGTGCCGCTTCTCTCGCAACTCATGGAATGGTTGGCCACCGGTCATTTACATCCAACGCCGGGCACAACCTACCCGCTGGAACAGGCAGGCCAGGCCATGCGCGACCTGCTGGACAGGAAAGTAGTGGGCAAAGCCGTGATTGTTCCGTAAAAAGATCGTATGTCCCCGGCCCGCTCACAAGTGGTGATCGTCGGTGCAGGCCCCACAGGACTGATGGCGGCCTGCCAGCTGGCACGATTTGGCGTGGACTTTAGAATTATCGATTCAAAGTCCGGGCCGACGCGGGAATCCCGCGCCCTTGTGGTGCAAGCCCGCGCCTTAGAAGTCTATCAGCAGCTCGGCATCGCGGACCGGGCCATTGAGCGCGGCTACATCATGCCGGCCATGAATATACACGCTAATGGCAAACGGCGGGCCCGTGTTCCGTTGGGCGACATTGGCGGCCCCCTCAACCCTTTTCCTTTCCTTCTGGTGCTGGAGCAATCGCAAAACGAAGAATTGCTCTACGAACATCTACGTTCGCTGGGACATGACGTGACATGGAACTGTGAATTCACCGGGCTCACGCAATCGGACACGCAGGTGACCGTGACATTCCAAGGGGCGGATGGTGCTTCGGAAACCACCGAGGCGGATTATTTGATTGCGGCCGACGGTGCTTCAAGTCCGATACGGCGCGCGCTGGACATCCCTTTCGGTGGCGGGACCTATAATGAACGGTTTTATGTGGCCGACCTGCAGATCGAGGGCGATATTCCTCATACGGAAGGCTCCATCTTTTTCGCCAAAGAAGGTTTTGCGCTAGCCTTGCCGATGGACGGCGAGAAACACTTTCGTTTGGTGGGCGCGGTGCCCAAATATGCCGACACGGAAACCCCCACCTTTGACGATGTGCGCCGCGACCTCGACCCGATTTTTCAAAGATCTCTCACTTTCGGTGAACCGAACTGGTTCTCGTCTTACACCGTTCATCACCGCTGCGTTGAGAACTTTCAGTCGGGCCGCGTGTTTTTTGCCGGCGATGCAGCTCATATTCATTCGCCCGCTGGCGGCCAGGGCATGAACACCGGCCTGCTGGATGCTCAGAACCTGGCTTGGAAATTAGCACTGGTTGCCCGAGGGTCGGCACAGCCCAGCCTGCTTGAAACCTACAACGAAGAAAGGTTGCCCTTCGCGCAGCGCTTGTTGCAGACGACGGACCGCGCCTTTCAGGCCGGCCTGTCTCGGAATCCGCTGCTGGTCTTTCTAAGGTTACGCGTGTTCCCCAATCTCATCCGCCTGGGCATGAGGTTCGGCGGCACTCGGCGGCTGTTTTTCGACACCATTTCCCAGATCGGCATAACGCATCGGGGCCATTCGCTTGCGGTTAATCATGGGACCCAGCAGGACCGCTTGCGGGCCGGAGACCGGTTCCCGGCATTCGAGGTGGAAGTACAAAGGAAGGCGTGCTCGACTGTCGGCCTGATCCGGGATCCAGGATTCCACGTCATCGATTTTGCGCCGCCGGGCCGCACCAGACAAAATGCGCAGGCTTGCGCGGCGACCGCAAAAGACTTGAACGTGCCCCTTACCTATAAGGAGGCCATTTGCCTTGATGCCGAATGGCGGGAAGACGTGGAGGGCCGTACCTATCTGGTCCGGCCAGACATGTATGTGGGTCTGGCGTCAACGGCGCTGACACAGGAACAACTTTTGGACTATTTTTCGTCGGCGCTACAGATTGAGTGTTAGGCGCCTATGTCGCGTTCGCCCTCAATATCGTAGATTTTCGCTTCAACACCGCGCACATCGGCATCGGCCAGCCCGGCCTGAAATTCGGCCATATGCGGCGTGGTAAAGTGGTTGTCCAGCGCAGCTTGGCTTTCCCACTTTTCGAAGATGCGCACCAAATTGGGATCGGACAGATCGACGGAAAAAGCGTATTCAATACACCCCGGTTCTTTGAGGGTTTCCACCGCCATCTTCTGAGCGAGCGGGGTGAGCTTTTCAATCGCATCGGGACCGAGGGTCACTTTGGCGGCAACAATGAGCATTTTTTCTTTCCTAAGTCGGTTCAAGCATCAGACGACCGCATATTGGTCTTACGCCGCCATGGACCGCAACCCAAAACTGTTATCATCCTTTGACCGGCAGCCCCCGAAGGAAAATGGCAAGCGGACTCGTTTTGGGATTTGCATCGTTGGCGCGTAAGTAATGCCGTTAAGTCACCTTTTGAGTTATTCCCGACAAACACGCGGATTCCTCTCCATGCGCTTCGCATTGGCGCTGTTTCTTGTCGCTTGTCTTCTGGGGGCCGGAGTTGACGTTGCCTTCGCCCAGCGCGGGGAAGCCGATGGCATCGCTTACCGCACCACCATTGCCGGCGTGCAAAGCAACGGGCTACAGCGCCTATTGGAGGACAGTTCCCGTTTAAGATCGCTGGGAAAATCGCCGCCCCCGTCCGTGGCCGGCCTACAGCGCAGGATCAGCAACGACATAGAACGGTTCAGAACGGTGCTACGCAGCGAAGGATACTATGCTGCGAGCATCACATCCGCAGTGGATTTCGACGCGTCACCCGTGCGCATAACGATCGACATCGACCTTGGTGAGGTCTTTCGAGTCGATCAGTACACCCTCCTCTTTGTCCGCAACGGGACTGAACTGTCACCGCTGGAAGCTCCCCCGGTGGGAAGCCGGGATGTGGCCATCGGCCCAGGGAACCGCCTGCGTTCGCAAAGCATCGTCGATGCGGAACGTCGCCTTATTCGACAACTCCAAAACCAAGGCTATCCCCATGCCGAGATAGCAGATCGAGCCATTCGCGTGAATTTTGCGACCCGCTCGGCGGTTGTCCGCACGACCGTCGATGATGGCGGTTTCAGGACCTTCGGACCCCTGCGGATTACGGGCGGACAACGGGTTCAGGAAGGGTTCATCCGAAATTTCGTTCCCTGGAAAGATGGAGCCCCCTTCGTCGCCAGAAAGCTAGCCGCCTTCGATCAAGCACTTGAAAACCTGGATTTGTTTGATTCCGTTCGGGTCGACTATGCGCCCAAGGACGAGCGCTCCGAGACCGCAGCTCAGGAACTGCCGCTGACGCTTACGACAAAGGAACGAAAGCACCGGTCCTTCGGCTTGGGCGTACAGTATTCGACCAATGAAGGGGCGGGCGGACGCATTCTGTGGGAAAACCGTAACCTTTTCGGGCGCGGACAACGCTTCACGGCGGAAGCCCGTGGCACTCAATTGCGACAGGGAATCGACCTCACCTACCGCCAGCCGGAATTCGGCCGGTCGGACCAGACACTTATTCTGGGTACGGAATTTGAGCGGGAAGATTCCGATGCCTTCGACGAGCTGAGCGGCAATCTGTCGGCCAGTATCGAGCGGCGCATCAGCCCGCGCCTCACGCTCACAGGCACCGCAGAAACCGAATTTGCGACCATCGAAGACAGTTTCGGAACCTCCAATGCTCAATTGTTGGCGTTTCCCCTGCTGGCAAGGTGGGACTCGTCCGACGACCTGCTCGACCCAAAAAAGGGCGTACGGGCATCGGGCCGCCTGGTGCCGCATATCGGGCATAACCGCGGATTGCTAACCTTCATGTCGTTCGATGCCACCGGGTCGACCTACCAAAGTTTCGGTCGAAACCAACGCTTTACGGTGGCCGGCCGCGCCCGGGCCAGCGTTGCCGCGGGAGAGCGCACCGAAGACATTCCCGCCAACCGCCGATTCTATTCCGGCGGTGCGGGGTCCATTCGCGGGTTTGACTTTCGCGAAGTGGGCCCGTTGGATGGAGTGGGCGATCCCATTGGCGGGCGCTCGCGGGTGGAGCTCGGCCTGGAACTACGCACCAAAGTCACGAAGGATATTGGCCTTGTCCCATTCATCGAAGGCGGCAATGTGTACGACCAGGCCTATCCCAATTTCGATGGCGGCCTTTTGTGGGGTGCCGGACTTGGCGTGCGATACTTTACGGCGATCGGGCCATTGCGGTTTGACATTGCCACGCCGCTTAATCCACGCGACGGAGTGGATGGCAAGATCGAATTTTATATCAGTCTAGGGCAGTCATTTTAACGATGGCGAACGGCGCAAAAAAACCCCGGCGGATCCTCGTTTGGCTGGTGGCAAGCCTTGCGGTCGTCAGTGGGCTTTTCGGGGCAGTATGGGTATCCCTCCAATTCGATGGGCCGCGCCGATGGGCCATGGATACCGCGCTTTCAGCCGTCAATGACGAAAACTTACAGATTTCATACGACGAACTCGCGGGGCATTGGCCATGGACCGTCGATGTGGATGGGTTGGAGATCGCAGACGCCGACGGCATTTGGCTGACCGCAGACCGCATGAGCATCACATGGTCGCCTTTCGGGCTGGTGCGTAATCGCCTCAACAGCACCCGTATCACACTAAGCGACACCGTTCTCTTGCGCCTTCCCGAAGGAGCCGACGACGAAACGCCCGACCCCCATATTCTGCCGGAGATTCCCGACCTGGGTATCGAGATCGTCGTGCAATCGTTCGAGATCAAGGGCCTAACCCTTGAAGAGAAAATTATCGGACACCCGGCCCAGGCCAACGCAGAGGGCGATCTAAGATGGACGGGCGCGCGGCTTTCCGGAAACTTGCGCATCGAACAACAAGCGGCCGACGGGCTGACGGCTCAGATCGCAATGGATCTAAACAGGAAAGCAAATGTTCTCGATCTGACTATCCAAGGCGAAGAAGGGCCCGTAGGCATTCTGCACCAACTCCTCGATCTTCCGAAAACGGAAGATCTTGCATTCGCACTCGACGGCACGGGCCCGGCCGGCGAATGGCAAGGCCGCTTGACCATCGACGGCAGCGGCTGGGGGCGCGCGGAAACGAGCCTTTTGGTGACGGCCGTGGCTCCGCTCGACATTGCCGTTTCATCGACCTTTAAAGCCGGCGACCGCTTACCCACTGCCTGGCGGGACGCCGCCGGAGACGGCGCTGAATTCGAAGTGGACATCAGCTCGGCGACCACACAAACCGTCACGATTGAAGCACTCTCGGCAGCGACTGAATCGGGCATTGTTGTGAACGGGTCAGGCACGCTGGACATGGACCAACAAACGATCCAGGCCACTGCAAACGCCGAAATCGAAGCGCTGGCCGCCCTTTCGCGCCTTGCGGGACAGCCGCTTTCCGGCGCCGTCACGGCTTCAATGGAGATCTCCGGCCATCCGTCCCAACCGTCAGTCACGGCACAAGTGATCAGTCAGGATACGATCATCAATACGACCAATCTCGGCCAAATCACAGGGACAGTCGGATGGCCCGGCCGCACCGATGAAGAGGGCGCAATCGATTTGACCATCGACAGCCCGCTCGGCCCGGGCACGGTCCAGGCAAAATTGGACAGGGGCGGGGGCGGCACCACCGAGATCACGGGTCTGCGCGCCGAGTGGCTGACCACCTCGCTTTCCGGAAACGCGACGATTGATCCTGATACGGATATTTGGGGCGACCTGTCGTTCAATATCGCCTCTCTTGCCCAGCTGTCGTTTATCACCGAGTTTGCCGGCCTATCGAACATCGCCGGCAGCGCCGAAGGCAGGCTGACATGGCCCGCACGCACGTCATCCGAAAACGGACAACTAAACCTGACACTTACAGACTTTCAAACCAGGTATGACGGCGACGTGATCGTCATCGAAAAGCTTGAAGTTGCGGGGCGCGTTGCCCGGGCAGACGACGGTCTGGTTGATGTGTCGGCCCAGGCAACCAGCCTTTCCCTGCCGGGACTGGTGTCGTCCACGAAAGTGGGCGCCTTCACGCTGGCCGCAAATGGGACTCGAACTTCCGCTCAATGGACGATTGAAGCGCAAGAACTCAATGGTCCTGAGGACGCCGTGAAGGCCTCGGGCGAACTCCGCGAAACGGACGAAGGTGTGACCCTTATCGTCCAGCGAGCTGACGGTACCCTTGTCGGGCAGACGCTAGACCTGAAGGAGCCTTTCGACATTTCCAATGTCGATCAAGGCTGGGCGATGTCCCCATTGACCGCCAATTATGGCGGCGGGACGCTTGCCGTCTCCGGCAAGGCCCAGCCCAGCGGCCTTAAGGCCGAACTTTCCATGGACAAACTACCGCTCGAGATTGAAGGCCCGGGATTTCAACAAATAGCCGGCACGCTGAGTGGCGATCTGTCCATCGACACGCTGGCCGCCGAACCAAGCGGACGGGGAGACATCACGCTGCTGACGCGTACAAACGGACAAGACCTTTCGCCTGCGTCCGTCACAGCCCGGTGGCAGGGCAAAGAACTGCAGATCGCCGGGGACCTTCGCGACATCGGCACCTTCGAAGGAACGATGCCGCTGGTCAGCCAAGGGGGCCAATTCTCCATTCCCGGTGAAGGCCGCATCGGGTTCAAGGCGGATTTGGCCGGAGATGTAGGTAGGTTGTGGCGTCTTAGTCCGTATTCGGAATATGAACTGCAGGGTCAAGGGTCCCTGAATGTCGAGGCAACGGGAAGCTGGAACGACCCGCGGATTAGCGGTGACGCAACGCTGGATAACGGCTATTTCGAGAGCTACGCCGAAGGTATCTTTCTGAAGGATCTGTCCGTCCGGATACGCGCGCAGGATTCCGAAAGGGCGACGGTTTCGCTCACGGCCTCGGACGGTAAGAAGGGGCGCGTCGTTGGAAACGGCGACATCCGGTTCCAAGCAGAACAAAACTTGCCGCTTTCCGTGTCACTCGACTTCGACAACGCCAAGATCGTTCGCAGCGACTATGCGGATGCACAATTGTCCGGCCGGATCGCGCTTTCCGGTAATGTGGAAGATCTGGAGTTGTCCGGCGACCTGCTGATCAACCGCATGGATGTGAGAATCCCCAATGAACTTCCCCCTACCGTGTTGGACTTGCCGGTTGAACTGGTCAATGTGCCGCCGGCGCTGCAAGCCGCCGATGGAACGGCCCGCAATGAGAGCACCCGTCCGATTGCACTTGCGTTAAATGTACGGGCCGATAATCGCATCTTTGTCTCGGGACGCGGGCTGGATAGCGAGTGGAAGGTCGCCGCTAAGATTCGAGGTGACACCGACACGCCACGGGTTGAGGGGCGCGCGGACATCATCAAGGGCACCTTCGATTTTTCGGGACGCAGTTTCACCCTTGACCAAGGCACCGTCGTTTTCGACGGCGGCAAGGAACTCGACCCTCGTTTGGACGTATTGGCTACACGTACCGATGACGACATCACGGTAGGCATCCGGGCCAAAGGCTCGGTATCGGACCCGACAATATCCTTTGAGTCCTCCCCCTCGCTGCCGCAGGAAGACGTTCTGGCCCGCGTACTGTTTGGCAAACCGGTGGACGAGCTGACTTACGTGGAACTGGCGCAGTTGGCAGAATCGCTCGCCACCTTGAGCGGAAAAGGCCTAGGCGGCGGCGGGCGCGGCTTGTTCGGCACCGTTCGGCAATCGCTTGGCATCGACGTTTTCTCCGTGGATACCGGCACCGTTACAGGCGCCACAACAGACGAAGAAGCGATCGGACCAAGCCTGACGGTCGGCAAGTATGTTACCGACCGGGTCTATGTGGGGGTCACCCAGGGCACGGACGAAGATTCGACCGCTGTCGAGGTGGATGTGGATATTACCCGCCGGTTGAGCCTGTCCACCGAAGTGGGGCAAAAGGCAAACTCGAACATCGGCCTGAATTGGAGCTGGGACTACTGACATGCCGCTGCCGCGCCATATCGATCCGGATTTCGTGGTCGCGCAATCCAAGCTTCTGACGGACAGCTTTCAACGTCTGGTGGGACGGCCCTTGATTGCATTCCCGTCACACGACCCCTCCCTTCTCGCCGAGGCGTTGTTTGACGCACCGTTTGTGGTCGTATCTCACGGCACCCAAGCCGACCCGATCCTCAACTACGGCAACGCCGTCGCCCTTCAGCTTTGGGAAATGAGTTGGGATGAACTGACCGCCACGCCGTCTCGGGAAACGGCCGAACCGGCCAACCAAGCAGCCCGCGCGCACGCCATGGATCAGGTTAAAAAACTGGGCTTCACAGAAGGCTATCAAGCGGTGCGCATCTCCAAATCGGGAAAGCGGTTTGAAATCAAGAATACGGTGATCTGGAATGTGGTGACGGCCGACGGCGATTTTCGCGGTCAGGCGGCGACATTTGCCGATTGGGCCTTTTTGTAGGACATTACCCGGTAGTCGGTACACCCCAATTCTTGCGGGTACGATCGATCATCGGCCATCTGATCAATGGACATTCTTTATGCAACGTCTTTTCCCTATCTTGGCCCTGTCCGCGGTCATTCTTTCCGCCTGCGGCGATCCGGGCGCAGACCAGACCGATGAGGTCATCCGTGGGCTGAAGGCGTTCAAGGTCACCCAAACCGCCAACACCGAGATACGCCGGTATCCCAGCATCGTCGAACCCGCAAAAGAGAGCAAACTGTCCTTTGAAGTGGCAGGGCAGTTGCGCGAAGTCTCTCTGGAGGTCGGGCAAAAGGTCATCGAAGGGGAGGTGCTGGCAGAGGTCAACATTACGACATTACAGCTTCAAGCCCAAGATGCGCGGGCGCGTTTGGAAGAAGCGGTAGCCAGCTACCGAAACGCCA
>JANQMY010000599.1 GCA_028279895.1 Alphaproteobacteria bacterium | reverse complement strand
GAATGAAGTCTTCCGCCTCGTGATGGGTTCATTGGGGGCGCCGACGGGGCGGCTGCCCTCTGCCTGTGCGCAAGTGCCCATGCGCCATGGCGTCGTGCCGATTACGACCCGTGCTTTTGTCGCCGCCGCCGCCAAGCGAGGGCTGCAAACCCATGTGTGGACCGTCGACGATCCGGCGGAGATGAGAACCCTGATCGAGCGGGGTGTGAAAGGATTGATGACCGATCGTCCGCAAGTGCTCAAAGAGGTTTTGCTCGATATGGGGTTGTGGCACAGCTAGAGCGGCGTAGCACCATAAGAATTCGTTCAAACTTTTTGTGGGAAGCTTCGGCACTCGCAGCATTTGGGCACTGAGCTTCCGGCCAGACAGACGATGACACACGCCAAAAGACCGACAGAGGTTTTGTTTGAGTTCGTGCCCAGGGGCGCCTATGTGAAGGTGTGCGCGGTGGATGCAAAATCCGGCACGGAAGTATCTATCGTAGGCGATGCGCGCGCGACGCAAGCAGAGCTTCAGCGCACAGCTTTGCGCAAGCTGGAATTCGTCCTATCGAAATCGAAAAAGCGGTGAGATTGGCGCGCGGCGGCCGCGCGGTGCATTACGACTTGTTGCCCCGTCCAAGGCCAATGCGCTTGGCAAAAGCCGACCGTTGGGCCGCATAGTTCGGCGCCACCATCGGATAGTCCGGTGGCAGGCCCCATTTGGCGCGGTACTCTTCCGGGGTCATGTTGTAGGTCGAGCGCAAATAGCGCTTGAGCATTTTGAGACGCTTTCCGTCTTCCAAGCAGATCAGGTATTCGGGTGTGATCGACCGGCGGATCGGCACGGCAGGTTTTTGCTCTGCCGCTTTCGGCTCATCTTTTTCCTCCACAAGATCGTCCAGCGCCTCGTGGATCGTTTTGATCATATCCGGCAGTTCGGCAGCGGAAATTTGGTTGTGACGGACATAGGCCGCGACGATATCCGTCGCCAGCCGCAAGGTGCCTTCCGCCTCGCGATCGCGGTCCTGTTCTTGCTCGGACATGGTATGCCGTCCTGTTCTTGACCCCTACGCAACAAACGCCAAATATTTGACTGTGTTGAAGACGTATTTCTACGTATCCAGCGTCGCATTTCACTTTATTTTGTAAGTTAATACAAGATCTTCTCGGTCTTTTAGTTTGTCGTGTTGACTTTTGCTAAATAATTAGTTGCGAAAAACTTGGTTAACGAAGCCCTTGGTCTGTAAATCGGCCTTTGGACATCGCGGCGGGATTAATACCCATAGTATTAGACTGTGTGGGCGCGGCAATATATGGTATTTTCGGGCTTGCATTTTGCGGCTGGATAAGGACCATCACTGACACTGTCATTCGCTAAGGCGGGCTATTTTTGTCCGTCATGCCGATACGGCGCGGTCGGGGCGGAAGGGCAAATTCGTTTCATTTATGCGGAAAACGCGGGCTGAACGCTGCGATCCGCTCGTAATTACTCTGGCGGGGTGGCTTTCGCACACTTTGCCAGAAGATCCTCTTTCGGTGCAACAACCGAGGTCTACGGAAAGGAATGTTCGAGATACTATGACGGTGACTGACATCACTCAGCTGAGGGACCAAAAAGACGGGTTTTTTACCGAAGACCTGTCGGCGCGCGATCCGGACCTGTTTGCGGCCATCGAGAACGAATGCCGCCGGCAGCAAGACCAGATCGAGCTGATCGCTTCTGAAAACATTGTCTCGAAGGCTGTTTTGCAGGCCCAAGGGTCGGTGCTCACCAACAAATATGCAGAAGGGTATCCGGGGCGCCGATATTACGGCGGCTGCGAATATGTGGACGAAGCAGAACGGTTGGCGATCGAACGGGCCAAGGCGCTGTTCTCGTGTGACTTTGCGAATGTCCAGCCGCATTCCGGCGCCCAGGCAAATCAGGCCGTCTTCATGTCGCTGCTCAAGCCGGGCGACACGATCCTCGGCATGAGCTTGGCTGCCGGCGGGCACTTAACTCACGGCGCGCCGCCCAACCAATCCGGCAAGTGGTTTCATGCGGTCCAATATGGTGTGCGCAAAGAAGATGCGTTGATCGATTTCGACGAAGTGGCGGCCCTTGCCCGCGAACACAAGCCCCAAATGATCATTGCCGGCGGTTCGGCCTATTCCCGTGTCATCGACTTTGCGAAGTTCCGAGCCATCGCCGACGAGGTGGGGGCTTATCTTCTTGTGGACATGGCGCATTTCTCGGGCTTGGTGGCCGGTGGCGTTCATCCGCACCCGTTGGATCACGCCCATGTGGCGACGACGACGACCCACAAGATCCTCCGTGGACCGCGCGGCGGACTGGTGCTGACCAATGACGAAGCGATCGCCAAGAAAATCAATTCGGCGGTCTTCCCGGGATTGCAAGGCGGACCGCTGATGCATGTGATTGCGGCAAAGGCGGTTGCATTCGGCGAGGCGCTGCAGCCGGCTTACAAGGAATACGCGGCGCGGGTGGTAGAAAACGCAAAGACCCTGGCCGAGGTGTTGGCCGGCCGCGGCGTGGATATCGTTTCGGGCGGAACGGATACCCACTTGATGTTGGTGGATCTGCGACCGAAGAATCTGACCGGCAAGGCGGCGGAAGCGGCATTGGAACGCGCCAATATCACCTGCAACAAAAACGGCATTCCCTTCGATCCGCAAAAGCCCGCGATCACGTCGGGTATTCGCTTGGGATCGCCGGCGGGCACAACACGCGGGTTTGGCCCGCAGGAGTTCAGCCGGATCGGTCACCTGATTGCCGATGTTCTTGATGACATCGCGGCGAACGGCGACGACAATGCGGCGGTGGAAAGCCAGGTTCAGCAACAGGTTCTTGCGCTTTGCAAGGAATTTCCGATTTATCCGGAGCTTTAAAGAGATCCGGATTGGCGGTAAACGCGCTTAGGGCGGAGGAATAATATGCGGTGTCCCTTTTGCGGGAACGACGATACGCAGGTCAAAGACTCGCGGCCGACGGAAGACAATTCCGCGATCCGACGGCGCCGCTTTTGCGCGGCCTGCGGCGCGCGGTTTACCACATTCGAACGTGTGCAGCTCCGTGAGCTGACAATCGTGAAGAAAAGCGGCCGCAAGGTTCCGTTCGATCGCGACAAGCTCATGCGGTCGATCCAGATCGCCGTGCGTAAGCGTCCCGTTGAGCCCGAGCGGCTTGAGCGCATGATCAACGGCATCGTGCGCCAATTGGAAAGCATGGGCGAACCCGAAATTCCGTCCCAACTTGTCGGGAAGCTGGTGATGGAAGGGCTGGCATCGATCGACGCCGTGGCCTATGTGCGCTTCGCCTCGGTTTACAAGAATTTCCGCGAGGCCAAGGACTTCGAAGACTTCGTGGGCGAGCTGAGCGGTCTCGACGGAGACAACCGGTTTTGACCTTGGCCGCCGCGAGCGCGCAAGACGGCCGTTTCATGGCGGTGGCGCTCACGATGGCGCGCCGCAACACCGGGCGCACAGGACCAAATCCATCCGTAGGCTGTGTATTGACCCAAGGTGAGGGCGCAGACGCGCGCATCATCGGGCGCGCGGTGACGGCCGGTGGCGGGCGGCCTCATGCGGAAACGCTTGCAATTTCCGGTGCTGTCGAACCGGTGGCCGGCAGCACGGCCTATGTCACGCTGGAACCCTGTGCGCATCACGGCAAGACACCGCCGTGTGCCGAGGCATTGATCGACGCACAGGTGGCCCGTGTGGTTGTTGCCATCGAAGACCCCAACCCCAAAGTGGCCGGTCAGGGGATCACCGCTCTGAAGAAGGCAGGTATTGAGGTTTCTGTCGGCGTGGCCGCGCGCGAGGCGCGGGATGCGGTCGCTGGGTTCCTCAGCCGAATCGAACGGCAGCGGCCACATATCACCCTGAAGCTGGCAACGAGCTTGGACGGTCGGATTGCTGCCCATACCGGGGCCAGTCAGTGGATCACCAATGATTTGGCGCGCCGCCGGGCCCATATGCTGCGCGCGTCCCACGATGCGATCATGGTGGGCAGTTCGACGGCGTTGATCGATGATCCGCTGCTCACCTGCCGCATTGCCGGCCTGGAGGCCCATTCGCCAATCCGTATCGTGGCAGACGGTCGGCTGCGCTTGCCGTTAACCGCAAAGATGGTGCGTTCCGCGACCGAGATCCCCACATGGCTTCTGACGCTGGGGAAGGCCGATCCCGCGCGGGCACAAGCGTTTGGGGATTGCGGCCTTGAGGTGCTCGCGGTGCCCGAGGGTGACGATCACCTTATGAATATGGCGCAAGCGATGAAGATGCTAGGGGAACGCGGCGTTAACACGCTGCTGGTGGAAGGGGGAGCGCATTTGGCCTCTTCTCTTTTGCAGAATGAGTTGGTAGATCGCCTGGTGTGGTTCCGCGCGCCCAGCATTATCGGCGGCGATGGCCGGGGCGCCGCGGCGGCCATTGGCGTGGATCATCCGGATATGGCGCCCAAATTTCACCTAAGCGATGTGCGCCGTTTGGGTGATAATATGATGGAAGTCTACGAGTTCGAAATCTGAGGACGGCGAAATGTTTACCGGAATTGTCACGGATGTCGGCCACATCAAGTCGATCCGCAAAGATGCTATTACCACTTTCTGCATTGGCACCTCTTATGACGTGACGCATATTGATATCGGCGCGTCCATCGCCTGCAGCGGAGCATGTTTGACGGTAACGGAAAAGGGACGTGACGAAAGCGGGAATTGGTTCGCGGTTCAAGCGTCCGAGGAAACCCTTCGGTGTACGAACCTTGGCACTTGGGCCGAGGGCACTCCGGTGAACTTGGAACGCGCGTTGCGGGTGGGCGACGAGCTTGGCGGGCACATTGTCAGCGGCCATGTGGATGGGGTGGGGAAGATCCTTTCGGTGGCGTCGGAAGGCGAGTCCATCCGGTATCGGTTTGAAGCACCGTCCGACATTGCACGTTTTATTGCACCCAAAGGATCCATCACCATTGAAGGTGTATCCCTAACGGTTAACGACGTGGCGGGGCGGGAGTTCGACGTGAACATTATTCCGCACACGAAATCCGTGACCACATTGGGCGATAAGAAAGCGGGCGACCCGGTCAACCTTGAGGTGGATGTGCTGGCCCGCTACACAGCGCGATTAACAGAAAAAGAAAGCTATGACGCGTGAGTGAATTTGGAGAGTTTCTTTCTCCCATCGAAGATGTGATTGAAGATGCCCGCAATGGCCGCATGTTCATTCTGGTCGATGCGGAGGACCGTGAAAATGAAGGCGACCTTGTGATCCCGGCCCAGATGGCGACGCCGGACGCCGTCAATTTCATGGCAAAGTTCGGCCGCGGTTTGATTTGTCTGAGTTTGACGCAAGACCGGGCCCAGGACCTCAATCTGGAATTGATGTCCACCAATAATTTGTCGCGGCACCAAACGGCCTTTACGGTCTCCATTGAAGCGAAAGAAGGGATTTCCACCGGGATATCAGCGCATGACCGTGCACGGACGATCGCGATTGCCATCGATCAGTCGAAGAATCATGCCGACATCGTCAGCCCGGGGCACGTCTTTCCGCTGGTCGCCCGGCCGGGCGGCGTGTTGGTGCGGGCCGGCCACACGGAAGCGGCCGTCGATATCGCACGCCTTGCCGGGCTTTATCCCGCCGGCGTCATTTGTGAGATCATGAATGATGACGGCACCATGGCCCGCTTACCCGATCTGGTGAAGTTTGCGCAATTCCACGGTCTTAAGGTCGCCACCATCGCTGATTTGATCGCCTATCGCCGCCGTCATGACAATTTGATTGAACGCGCTGTTGAAAACAGTCTGACCAGCGCCGACGGCGACGCGTTCAAGCTGCTGATCTATGTGAACAAAGTGAAGTATGCGGAGCATATCGCTCTTGTTAAGGGCGATGTGTCCGGACCGGAGCCGGTTTTGGTGCGCATGCATGCAATCAACGTGTTCGATGATATTATCGGCGTCCAAGGCCGGCGTAACGATGTCATTGCGCAAAGCATGCGAATGATTGCCGAAGAGGGGCGCGGCGTGGTTGTCATTATCCGGGACACGCGGGCCACCGTGGTGTCCGATATGCTGGACAAGGACGGCACCGGCGATCCAGGCCGGGGCTCCCGGCAATTGCGGGAATACGGTGTCGGCGCTCAAATCCTCTTGGATCTCGG
>JANQMY010000270.1 GCA_028279895.1 Alphaproteobacteria bacterium | reverse complement strand
TCGCTGCATACCACAATTATCGGACCAGAGAGGCACCGTATCGAGGTGCAAATCCGTACCGGGCAAATGCATGAAATTGCCGAATACGGTGTTGCCGCGCATTGGATATACAAACAGGACAGCCCGCAGGTCGAGGGGCGGCAGTACCGTTGGATGCGGGAACTGTTGGATATCCTTGAACATGCGGATAATCCTGAGGAGTTCCTGGAGCATACGAAGCTCGAGATGTTTCAGGATCAGGTTTTCTGCTTTACCCCAAAGGGGGCTGTGATTGCGCTGCCCAGTGGGGCGACGCCGGTCGACTTTGCCTATGCCGTGCATTCGGAAGTAGGGGATACCTGTGTAGGGGCCAAGGTAAACGGCAGGATGGTTCAACTGCGCGCGCCTCTACAAAACGGCGATCAGGTCGAGATCGTTACTTCCAGGGCGCAAACGCCCTCGCCGGACTGGGAACAGTTTGTTGTCAGCGGAAAGGCCAAGGCCCGCATACGGCGCTTTGTCCGTCAGAAGCAGCTTGAACAATACAACGAACTGGGGCGCCAGATTCTTCAGAAGTCTTTCCGGCAAGAGGGATACGATTTCTCGGAAAAAGGGCTGCAGTCCGTATTGAAGCGGTTCAAAGCGGAGAGTCTCATTGAGCTCTATGCGGCGGTCGGCCAGGGACATTTGACTGGTCGTGAGGTGGTCACGGCGGTTTTCCCCGGGGCGAAAGAGGACCCGAACACCGCAAAGGTGGTTCCCTTGGCGCGGGCTCGGACCCGGTCTGGCAAAGGGCATGAAACCTCAGTCCCGATTAAGGGGCTGATTCCTGGGATGGCGGTCCACTACGCCCATTGCTGTCATCCGCTGCCTGGTGATCGAATCGTCGGAATCGTGACCACGGGCAAAGGGGTAACGGTTCACACCATCGACTGCGACACCCTGGAGAGTTTCCACGCAACACCGGAGCGTTGGGTAGACCTGTCATGGGACGTCGATGATGGCATCGAACAGAGAATAGGGCGACTACATGTGATCGTTGCGAATGAGCCAGGAAGCCTCGGTGGTTTGTCGACGATCATCGGAAAGAATAGTGGAAATATAAATAACCTTAAGATTGTAAATAGGTCTGTAGATTTCTTTGAAATGTTGATAGATGTTGAGGTCACAAGTGTGAAGCATCTGACGAATATTATTGCGGCGCTTAGGGCAATGCCAGTCATCACATCTGTCGAGCGAGCGCGCGGTTAAGGTCGCAGCTATCTTTTGGGGCTAAGATCGCCGAATGTTTAAGCGCCGTGAACCTCTCACCTTTTTAAAGCGTGCAAGCGAGATTCTATGGCCGAAAGGCGGATGGCGTCGGTCCGGGACCTATGTCGCCCACCGTCTAAGACGTTTACCCGGCACGCCTTATCGGATCGCCGCCGGATTTGCCTCGGGAGCGGCAATTTCCTTTACACCGTTTATAGGCCTTCATTTCATTCTCGCAGCCGTTCTGGCGGTGGTCTTGAGGGGAAACCTTTTGGCGGCTGCTATCGGCACTGTCGTGGGCAATCCTTGGACATTTCCCTTCATTTGGCTGTGGATTTACAGCTTGGG
>JANQMY010000551.1 GCA_028279895.1 Alphaproteobacteria bacterium | reverse complement strand
GGGCAGGGGCCCGCGCCAAAGCGAACTCGACAAAGAGACGCCCTACAACACCTATTTTATCAGCGGTCTGCCGCCGACGCCGATTGCCAACCCCGGCCGGGCTGCTATGGCTGCCGTGCTGGACCCCATCGAAACGAAAGATCTCTATTTTGTCGCCGATGGCACGGGCGGACATGTTTTTGCGGAAACCTTGCGGGAGCATAACCGCAATGTGGCGGCGTGGCGCCGCATCGAGCGCGAGAGAAGAAGCACCAACTAGCCGGCCGCCCATTGCGCTTTGCCGGGTTCGATGCTCTTTTTTCACTTCTGGCGCAACTGAGTCGGCCGCCTGCCGACGCCCCATCATGAGGATTTGATGCCGCTGAACAGCATGACAGGATTTTCCCGTACCGCCGAGCGGCATTCGGGCAGCTTCTCCTGGGTGTGGGAGATCAAAAGCGTCAACGGCAAGAACCTGGATCTGCGCTGCCGGCTGCCGGCCGGGCTGGAAGGATGGGAGCAGAAGCTGCGCCAGCTCGCGGGGGCTAAGCTTGGCCGGGGCAACCTTCAAGTGTCGCTCACGCTGAACCGTCAGCAGGGGGGCACGACGGTGCAGGTGAACCAAGAGGTGCTGGGCCAAATCATCTCTACACTGAATGATTTGGCCCTGTCGGTCGAAGCGGAGCGGCCGCGCCTGGACGGGATCTTGTCGATCAAAGGCGTTCTGGACGTGGTCGAAACGCCCACAGATGAAGATGAACTTGCCGCACGGGATCAGGCGCTGGAGTCGTCGTTTCAGGAGGCGTTGGACCGTTTGGCTGCGATGCGGGCGGAAGAAGGGAAAAAGCTGGAAGGTATGATAACCGAACAGCTCGACCGGGTTGAGGCGTTGGCCGGTCAAGCTGCCGAGACCGCTGATCAGCAACCGGCGGCCCTGCAGGCCCGCTTTACGGAACAGTTGGATCAATTGTTGGGCGGCGCTAAACCCGTGCCGGAGGACCGGCTCGCCCATGAAGTTGCTCTGCTGGCGACCAAGGCCGATGTGACCGAAGAGCTTGATCGCCTCAGCGCCCATGTTTCCGCAGCCCGCGATCTGGTTGCTCTCAAGGAACCGGTTGGCCGCCGGCTCGACTTCCTCACTCAAGAGCTCAACCGGGAAACGAATACGATTTGTTCCAAATCGTCGAGCTTGGAACTGACGCGCATTGGTTTGGATTTGAAGGCCGTGGTCGATCAAATCCGCGAACAGGTGCAGAATGTGGAATAGTCAGCATACCAATAGAATAACGGGCTGAGATAAAGCATGGTCGAGATTGCAAGGCGTGGGCTTATGTTCGTGTTGTCGTCACCTAGCGGTGCGGGTAAGACGACGCTGTCGCGCATGCTGCTGCGGACCGACCGCAACGTGATCATGTCCGTCTCCGCCACCACGCGGCCGCCGCGGCCGGGAGAACAAGACGGCAAGGATTACTTTTTTGTCTCCACCGAAGATTTTGGGTTGATGGTGAACCGCAGTGAGTTGTTGGAGCACGCCAAAGTGTTCGGCAATTATTACGGCACGCCCAAAGCAGCGGTGGAGCGGGCCCTGAAATCCGGGCAGGACGTCCTATTCGACATTGACTGGCAAGGCACCCAACAACTCGAACAAAGCGCTGCCACGGATTTGGTGCGCGTCTTTATCTTGCCGCCATCCACCATGGAGTTGGAACGGCGGCTGCGTGCGCGGGCGCAAGACACGGATGACGTGGTTGCCGGCCGGATGGCCAAAGCTTCGGAAGAAATGAGCCATTGGGCGGAATATGACTACGTCATCATCAATAATGACGTAGACACCAGTTTTGCCCAACTTCAGGCAATCCTAACCGCGGAGCGGCTCAAGCGCGTGCGCCAGACCGGCTTGAGCGACTTTGCTAAGCAGCTTCGCGAAGGCCTCTAGGGCGTCAGCACCACACGGCCCACAACTGAGCCCGACCGCAAATCGTCAAGTGTTTGCGACGCCTGTGCCAACGGACGTGTTTCTACCGGGATCGGATCGATCTTGCCGGCCTTTACAAGTTCCATCATTTCTTTGGTTTCCGGCAGCGAGCCTACATAGGACCCGCCGATCGAGATGACCCGAAGCGGGAACATGGGAATCGGCATCGAGAAACCACCGCCGAAAAGACCGACAATGATCACCTTGCCGCCCTTGCGCACCGTGGCGCTTGCAAACGCAAGCGACGCTTCCGACCCAACAAAGTCGATCGCGCCCAGGACGCCGCCGTCGGAATCCTCCAGAACCTGTTTGACCGCATCCGGATCTTTGCTGTTGTAGACATGCGATGCGCCCGCCTTTTTGGCGGCCGAGAGTTTGGCGTCGTCAATGTCGGCAACCATCGGAGCGCTGGGGAAAAGTGCTTTGGCAAATTGAACCCCCATCATGCCCACGCCGCCGGCACCGACCACGAGTATTTTGTCCTGAGGCCCGACATCCCCTAGCTTCTTGAGAGCGCCGAAAGCTGTCAGTCCACTGCACATGTAGGTTGCCGCCAACGACTCGGACATGGTGCCGTAATCCAGCAGATACTTGGCGTCCGGAACCAGAACGTGGTCCGCATATCCGCCGGGACGCGTCACACCCAAATTGCGCGGTGTTCGGCAATAGTGTTCGTCGCCTTTTTCGCAGGTAGCGCATTTGCCGCAGCCGATCCAGGGATAAACGACGCGTCGGTCCCCGACGGAGATGCCTTTGGCGTCGGGACCCAAGGCGACGACTTCGCCGGCGATTTCGTGGCCCATGGTGTGGGGCAGGGATTCTTTTGCACTAAGCGGCAGTTTGTTGCCGCCACCCAGGTCGAAAAAGCCATCATGGATGTGCACGTCACTGTGGCACACGCCGCAAGCCGTCACCTTCAGCAATACCTCCGATCCTGTCGGTTCCGGCGTGGGCGACTCGAGTTCCTGAAGCGGTTCGCCGAGGGCAACGATGGCTTGGCTTTTCATTCTTGTTCTCCTGAGGGTGTGCTGCGTAGTTTACGTCTTGCGCTTCTTGGGTCCGAATCTGGCATGTTGTCGCGCATCCGGCAATATGCGCGTGCCAGGCGGCAAAACCCCTCGATGTCGATATTCTCTGCCCGCAAGCTGGGATCGATATCAGCGTCACTCAGCAGGATACCCGCATTCGGCGAAAGTTGGGACAAGCTTCGTTTGATCATCTTGCGGCGCTGACCAAAACTGACGGCCACCACTTTCTCAAGCGCGTCGATCTCCACATTCTCAAGGCATGGCCGCGCGGGACGTATCACCACGAGTGACGAGTTGACCTTAGGGGAAGGGGTGAACGCGCGCGCCGGAATGTCGAAGGCAACATCTGCCGTACAGCGCCATTGCGCCATGACGGAAAGGCGGCCATAGGCTTTGCTGCCGGGTGCTGCGACAATGCGCTCCGCTACTTCTTTTTGAAACAAAAGAGTTAGAGAGGAATACCAAGGCGGCCACTGCGGTGTCGTCAGCCACTTCACCAAAAGCTTGGATCCAATATTGTAGGGCAGGTTCGCAATGACCCGGGCACTATCGATCCCCTGTTCGTACAACAGCGCCGGCTCGTCGATGCGAAGCGCATCGGCTTCGATTACCGTCAGCTTGCCCTGATAGTAAGCCGACAAATCCTGCAGCGCGTCGAGACAGCGCGGATCGCGTTCAACGGCGATCACTTTGCGCGCACCGTTTTTGAGAAGGCTTCGGGTGAGGCCCCCCGGGCCGGGGCCGACCTCCAGCACATCCACGCCGTCCAATGGCCCCGCGGCCGTGGCGATGCGGTCGGTCAAGTTGAGATCGAGAAGGAAGTTCTGACCGAGGCTCTTTTTGGCGCGGAGATCATTTTGGGCGATGACGTCCCGGAGTGGCGGAAGTTCAGCCATCGGGCTTAGGTGTGTGGGCGTTGTGGCGCTGCCGATGGTCGGCGAGCTGGTCTGCAAGCTTCAGTGCCGCCACAAAGCTGTCGGGATTGGCCTGGCCCGTCCCCGCAATGTCATAGGCGGTGCCGTGATCGGGCGAGGTGCGAATGAAAGGCAGTCCGAGCGTCACGTTGACGCCGCGGTCGAAGTCCAGCGTTTTGACCGGAATAAGCGCTTGGTCGTGATACATGCAAAGCACGGCGTCGTAGTCCCGCCGGGCGCGTTCATGGAAAATCGTGTCCGCCGGATGAGGTCCCGACACCGAGACGCCGTGCTCGGAAAGTTGGTCGATGGCGGGAATGATCGTGTCGGTCTCTTCCGAGCCCAGGCCGCCTTGTTCGCCGGCATGCGGGTTAAGCCCGGTTATGGCCAAATGCGGTTCCCGAATGCCGAAATCAGTTTTCAGGGCCTGACCGATGACGGTCGCAGTCTCGATGATGAGCCGTTGGCTGATGGCTCCTGGTACCTGTGCCAGTGGAATGTGGACGGTGAGTGGGACAGTTCGGAGTGCATGACAGCACAGCATCATGACGGAACGGCGCGAGGCATTGGTATGGGCATGTGCCAGATGTTCCAGATAGTCCGTGTGCCCCTGGAATTCAAAGCCTGTGTCGTACAGGACTTTCTTGTTGATAGGATTGGTGACGATGGCCTTTGCTTGGTCGTGTAAAGCCAACGTGACGGCCTGGTCGATCGAGGCCACGGTGGCATGACTTTGACCCTCGGGTGTTTCTTGGTCGGACTGCACAGGTAGAACGGGCAGGGCGTCTCGGAATGCGGCGCAAGCCTCGGATGGGGTGTCGATGGCGGCGATGGGAATGTTGAGACCCGTTTGCTTTGCCAAAGCGGCTAAGCGCGCCGGGGTGTCGATCACAAAGAAGGCCGGCAGATCCTCCGCCGATCTGCGTGCCCAGGCCATCAGGGACAGCTCGCCGCCGATGCCGCGGGCATCGCCCATGGTCACCGCAATCGGAAGCTCGGTGTCTGGTGTTGATTTCTTAGCGGACTTCGACAACCGCGTCCCGCCGCAGGTCGCGCAGATACCGGCGCGACATCATTCCGATCTGTTGGTTGAACAGACGGTTATGGATGTCGCGGCGCGACGGTAGCTGCACCAGCTCTTCTTCCTTGTCGCACACCACCAGTAAGTGGAATCCGGAAGCACTTCGCACGGGGGCGCTGACCTCGCCTGTGCGCAATGCCATGACGGCGCCGCGAAAGTTTTCGGTGAGTTGACTGCCGGTATAGGTGCCAATGCTGTTGCCAAGTGCACCTGGGAACTGTTCGGCGACCCGTTCAACACTTCCGCAGCCGCGTATTTGGGATTCGGCTCTTTTTGCTTTGTTGAGCGCTCTGGAAATCTCTTCTTGGCTGGCTTCGGGCGAAAGTGGGATGAGAACCTGCGAGAGTGAGATCTTCGACCTCATGGCGTCTGCACCGGCGGCTGTTTCCCGACGGTCCAGTACCGCGATGATATAGTAGCCACCGATGGTCCGGATGGGGGCCGACACCGAGCCGGGGCGCATTTTGAGGAGCTGTTCATCCAGTTCCGCGGCCAACTGGCCTTCCTGAACCCAGCCCACGTCACCGCCACTGGCCGCAGTGGACGCTTGACTGAATTGCTGGGCCACGGCGTCGAAGGGGGCGCCGGCGATAATTTGCTCGACCAAGCGCTGGCCCGTGCGCCTCACTTCCTCATCTTGTTCTGGGGAGTCCACGGACAGGAAAATTTCGGCGACCCGGTACTGAGGCTTTGAAGAGTTTTCCAGGAAACGGTTGTAGGCAGAATCCACTTCTTCATCGCTGATGAATACCCGCGATCCGAATCTCTGACCGATGAGTTTGTTCCAAGCCAATTCGGCATAGACCTGCCGCTGTAGGGTAGCGAAATCGATTCCGGCCTGGCCCAGAAAGCTCTCAATCTGGTCCGGGCTCAGATTGTTTCGGGCGCCGATATCGGCAATCGCTTCGGCAATCTCGCGCGTATCCACCTCGATTTCTTGGCGCTCCGCTTCCTGAAGCTGCAAGCGTTCGTCGACCAGGGTGCGCAAGACCTGCGGTTCAAGACGTTTCAACGCTTCCGGAGACGGCTGAAGGCCCGAGGACGACAAGACCAGAGACATGCGTTGTTGCAGGTCGTAGCCCGAAATCACCTCGTCATTCACGATGGCCGCAATGCGCTGTACCGATTGCGCAAGCGCCGGGCTCAGCGACACTGCGGTCAACAACGCCAAAAGGGGAACGAGGGTCCGTGCCCTCAGATACGAAAACGCCGGTTTTTCAAATGTGCCTTGAGGCTGCCGAAGGTCTTTTTTGCTCATGGTTCGAAACCCGTACCCACTACTTCGTTACCTGCCGCGAAACTGGCCGTCCCCATCGGATTTTGACGCGGTCTTCCGAGCGCCGGACAATATCCTACAACGCCGCTTTTGTGAATTGTATCGCGGTCGGGGCACGGAAGCTTGATCTCATCCCAGGTTTTTCAACCGGATCGTGAAAAAGACGGTGCTGTCGGCAGAGACGTCCCGGTCTTCGGTGAAATCACGCCGGAAGGTGACCTGAAGAAGGGTGCATTCGTCTTCATATTGCAGGCCGATATCCGACCGAATGTTCTGATTTTCCTCGAGGTCCCTTCGAAAAGAGCCGAAAAGCCGCCATTTTTTGGTGAGATCGACCCCCGTCGTCAACGAGATTTCCTGCCGCTCCACTAGCGAATCGTCGGTGCCCTCGGCCGCCAAGCGGGTGTACAGCAGCCCGCCATTGAAGCGCCAATAGCGCCAGCCGAGCTGCAGTTCGTTCCGGTCTAGGCTGAGGTCGCGCCGGTCGAACCTGAACCGATTGACGATATTGATATGCCTGTTGGGAGAAATGATCACGCGGCCAACAAAATCCGATTGCCGCTCATCAAGACCGGTTCCGAGTGCAAAGGTAGAATTGTCGACCAATCTGTAGGTCTGTCCGATCAGGAACTCTGCGAAACCGCTGCCCATGCCATGGATCGACGCTCTGAGGCCGTAATTCACCCGCGACCCATCCTCGAATTGATCGAGACCCGGAAAGCGGTTTCGGCTGAACAGGTTGGTGTCGTCGAATTCGAAGCTGAGGCTGTCTTCGTTCGGAATCTCCGTCGGATTTCCGCCTACCGGTGCATAAATGACTTGAACGATCGGTTCGATGGTCTGATAGGTCGACCAGGCATACCGGGCAAACGGCCAACGGACGTCTACGCCGACCTGGGGAAGGAC
>JANQMY010000539.1 GCA_028279895.1 Alphaproteobacteria bacterium | reverse complement strand
CGCCGGTCCCAGATAGCTGCCGCGCATGGCGTCGCCCGAGGCCGATACTTTACGCGGCCGTCCGACATGCATGTGGTAGGCAGCCAGTGCCGCGCCCAGAGCGCCGCCAGCGTCCCCCGCAGCTGGCTGCACCCAGATGTTCTTGAACGCGCCGTCACGAAGCACCTTGCCGTTGGCGACGCAGTTGAGCGCGACCCCGCCGGCCAGACACAGATTGTCAAGGCTGGTTTCGGCAGACAGGGTGCGCGTCGTGCGGAGCACGACCTCTTCCGTCACCGCCTGAACCGACGCCGCCATGTCCATGTGAAACGGCGTCAGGCGATCTTCCGGCGAGCGCACCGGCGCGCCAAACAGGTCGGAAAACTTCCCGTTGGTCATGGTCAGCCCGGTACAATAGTCGAAGTATGACTGGTCCATACGGAACGACCCGTCCGTCTTCACCTCGATCAGGTGTTCCAACATCAAATCGGCGTATTTGGGCTCGCCATAGGGCGCGAGACCCATGACCTTGTACTCGCCGGAGTTCACCCGGAAGCCCAGATAGTATGTCAACGCCGAATACAGCAGCCCCAACGAATGAGGGAAGTGGATCTCCCTCACTGTTTCAACGGTGTCGCCTTTGCCGATGGCGACGGAGGTGGTCGCCCATTCGCCAACGCCGTCCATGGTCAGCACCACGGCCTCCTCGAAGGGCGAGGGGAAGAACGCCGATGCGGCGTGGCTTTGGTGGTGTTCGGTAAACAGTAACCGGTCTTGGGGAGAGAAACGGGGGTCGAGGGCCCGGAGTTCCGTGACCAGCATGTTCTTTTGAAACAGCTTTTCACGCAGCCACAGCGGGATTGCCTTGGTGAACGACCGCCACCCTCGGGGCGCAAAGGCCACATACGTCTCCAGCAGTCGCTCGAACTTCAGGAATGGCTTTTCGTAGAACACCACCAGATCGACATCGGCAAGCCCGACGCCCGCCTCGCGCAAGCAGTACTCCACCGCTCTCTGCGGAAAGTTCGCGTCGTGCTTGACGCGTGTGAAGCGCTCTTCCTGGGCCGCGGCGACGATGCGTCCGTCCTCGACCAGGGCGGCCGCACTGTCGTGGTAGTACGCGGATACACCAAGGATTTGCACGGCCGGGTTCCAATCAGAAGATGGTATAGATGAAGGGCGCTACGGCGGAGCCCTGCGATAACACGATCAGGCCACCGAACATGACCATGGTGATAAGGATCGGCATCAGCCAGTACTTTTTTCGAACCCGCATGAAGGCGAAAAGCTCTTTAAGGAAGTCCATGGAATGATCTCAAAACTGACGGGTCATGGTTGAGGTCTGCTCTTCGTCGTTCCGCAACACCCAATAGCTTTCGGCGTCAGGGCTTCCGTGCAAGCTAAGAGGATCCTTGCCGAACAGCCGCATCAACAGTCCGGTCGGGGTGACGACGAGGAAAAACATCGCCGCCATCACGATCGGGCTGACGATTCTGTGCAGAATCTCCCCCAGCTTCAGCCAAGCCTTGTTCAAAGGCTTGAGCGGCGCGTTCCAAAACAGAGCCAGAACGAGGAACAGAACGCAAAGCCCAGCCAGCCCCCACGTCCAGCCGCCTTGCGCTCCCTTCCACCAAGCCATTCCCCCGAAAACCGCACAAGCTCCGGCCATTACAAAACCGAACGCACGCTCGCTGGACTGGGTCACTCGCCCCCGGCTTTCAATACCTTCATGCATGTGTCGATGCTCGTAAACGCGCTCTTGATTCCGCGTAAAAGTGATGTCCAGGCACCACAGGCTTATTATCCAATGGCTACGGAAAAACAAGCCGCTTCGCGATAATCCGTGGTGTCGCCCTCGGACGGCGCGGCAGCCCAAGGCCTATTTCGGGGCTAAACACCTAAACAACTAGTGTTTGAAAATTCGGGCGAATGCCTGCGATGACAGGACCGCCTAGTGTGATGGTTCCGAAGTTCGGCACATTATGTGTGCCGAACTTCGGAACCATCACACGAGAATCAACAAGTTAGCGTGCCGATTCACGCGAGATTCAATGTAGCGAATCTCGCGATCGG
>JANQMY010000537.1 GCA_028279895.1 Alphaproteobacteria bacterium | reverse complement strand
CTTAGAGGCACCTGCCCCGAGATCGGCATAGGTTCGGGTGACCGCGACGCCGTTTTTGTCGATCCAAGTTAAGGCCGCACGGTCACCGTGTCCTTCTGCAATGTGCCGGTCGAGGCACGACGCCGCGATGTTGAGCGTGCCGGAGGCCCGCGGCCATTGAATGTCGGCGCGCGCGCCGTCCCAGCTAAACTCATCGCAGGCAGCATCATAGTCTGCCAAATTGGGTCGCGGTGCGTCGGATTGAGAAGACTTGTGGATGGTGGCGTGCGGCATAAGAGCAATCCCGTTTTGTGCATCTAATCTGCAAGCAATGGTGGCCCACTATGATTCAAATCAAAGCCTTGCGTTGTAGTGGACAGCTACCTGTCGGCAAAAGATGGATTTGCTTTGCATTTGTCCATCGGGTGATTGGTTGAATGCGAGGCCGCCGGACTTGGTGTTCGCGTTGATTTCAATCAACGCATGACGCCGGAGCATGGCGTGAGATCTTCGGGACGCGTCTCAACGTGGAGAGGACTTATGGCGGACGATCGGGTTTCGGAACGCGTCTCAAACCTGTCCATGTCGGCGATCAAAGAGATGGCTATTCTGGCGTCGCGCATGAGCAATGTGGCGTCGCTCACCTGGGGTGTACCGTCTTTCCGCACGCCGGAGCACATTCGTTCGGATGTGGCCCGCGCGCTGGAGGGGGACCCCGATATCGGCAAATACACATTGCCGGGGGGCTTGCCCGCATTGCGCCGCCAAGTGGTGGACGAACATCTGAAGCACACGGGAATGGAGGTGGATCCCGATAGAAACGTCGTCATTTCCGCCGGTAACATGGAGGGGTTGAACGCGCTGTTTCATGTCCTGTTGGATCCCGGCGACGAGATCATCGTCACCGACCCAGGATTTGCCTCTCATTTTCAGCAAATTCGAATGTGCGGCGGCGTACCGGTTTATTGGCCGCTTGTTGAAGAAGAGGGCTGGGCACCCAATCTGGACGTTCTTCCGTCTTTGCTGACCGATCGGACGAAAGCGATCTTGCTCGTGACGCCCTCTAATCCCACCGGCCGGATATTTCGGGAATCCGAACTGCGTCGCATTGGGGCGTTGGCGAAGAAGCACGACCTGTTCGTTCTATTAGACGATCCCTATCATCACTTCGTCTATGAAAACCGTACCCACTATTTCAATTTGGCCAGCGTGGCGGATCTGCGGGACCATATGGTCTATTTGTTCACCTTCTCAAAAGCCTTTGCACTTAGCGGTTGGCGCGTCGGTTATATCATCTGCCCTGAGTCACTCCGAAACGATGTGGTGAAAGTGCATGATTCCACGATGATCTGTGCACCGCGCATCTCCCAAGTGGCCGCATTGTCGGCTTTACGGGCGCCACCGGATCATTTGTTGGAATTTGAACGGGTCTTGGGAGAACGGCGCGATTACATTTGCGCGCGCCTTGATCGGCTGCCCCATGTGTTCGAATACATGAAGCCGGAGGGAACCTATTACGTTTTCCCGCGCATTACCGCGCCGCATAATACCGCACGGCAATTTGCATTGGATCTTCTGGACTCGGCGCGCGTGTGCGTAACGCCGGGGGATGCTTTTGGGCCTCATGGCGAACATCATGTGCGCATGGCGTTTTGCGGCGAGAGCGCAGAGATCGAACAGGCGTTTGACCGGATCGAAGCTCAGTTCCCGCCATAGAATGGCGAGGCGTAGGCACGATCGAGTAAATCACCGACCTCGGCGTCGGTAACTTGATCGAAGTGATGGTAGTAGAAGCCGACCGCGCGGAAGTCTCGCCGGGTGTGAAGGCATACCAGATCATCTACTTCCGCTTTTAGCTCGTCCAGGGAGTCTTGGGCACCGACGGGAACGGCCAGGATCACGCGCTCAGCCCCGCGCCTTTTAGCGGCATGTATTGCCGCCAATGCGGTGGCGCCGGTGGCGATGCCGTCGTCGACAAGAATGACCGTGCGTCCTTTCAGCGGCACTTGGGGATGTGTGCGCCGGTATAAGGCACGGCGTTGCTCAATCTCGTCG
>JANQMY010000504.1 GCA_028279895.1 Alphaproteobacteria bacterium | reverse complement strand
AATCAAACCGCCGCGCGAATCGTGCGCACACAACTCATCACTTTGCAAAACTGGTCACTGTACTACTGGGGCATCGAGGGAACATTTTCGCGCTCTTGGCCGATCGGCACGACGGCGCTGTGGATCGCGGTGCTGCTGAGTGTATACGTCGTGCTCTATTACATCTGAGCGAGCAAAGTTACCGCTTGCCGGAAAAGAGAGCTTGGAAGTCGCTCACCAAGGCTGTTACCCTTGCCAAATAGACCGCAGAACCAAAACCGCGCAAGCTATTCGGCGGTTACCCCGACAAAAGGGCGGAACATGGCAGAAAACATTATGGCTTATCCCGAGCTTCGACACCCGTTCGAAGCGAAACCAGTGCACGCTGAAGGCAGCACGACCGTCCTGTATGGCGGCAAAGCGGTCACGCTCACCAACACCGGCAACGGTGACGCGCTGCTGATCGATCCGGCCGATCTCTCGCGGATCAACGGTTTCGAGCTGAAACCGGAAGGCGCCTGCCGCGGGAATCTGTGCATCCCGCTCCCGAAAGGTGTGCTGGTGGAGCAAGACAGCAAGAATTGGTTCGACGTGACCGCGTTTGCCGATCACGTCAGACAGCCCTATGTCGCCGACGTGGAGGCACGCGTCTGGAGCTTCAGCGATGTGCCCACCACGCGGGACGAGATGCGCGTGAACGCGATGGCGCCCGACATCGAGTTAACCGACAGGTCAGGTAACTCCATTCGTTTCGCCGACCTAAAGGGTAAGAAAGCGCTCATCGTTACGTGGTCGTCTTGGTGAGGATGCATGCTTGATGTGCCCGTGTGGCAACAACTGTATTCTGAAATCAATGATGAAAATTTCGTCATGATCGTGGTGGCTGAAGACACCGGCGGCGAAGCCACGGCGGGCCCCATATTCGACGCGGCCAATCCGACCTACATTCAGGTCATCGACCCCGATCATTTGGTGAGCAGCGCGTTCAACTTCGTGAATGTCCCGTCAGCTGCCTGGATAGACGAAGACGGCCGCATCGTGCGGATCGATGAAGGGACCTACTCCAAGATCCATACGTTCGGCGAAGGAGATCAATCGTTCGAGTTTGGTAATGACGTCTACGCGCCCGCCGTGAAGGATTGGGTCGCGAAGGGTGCGGAAAGCGTTCACGTGCAATCGGCAGCGCAGGTCACCGGCAATATTCGTGAACACTCGGCTGATCAGCTCAAAGCAGATGCGGCGTTTCGCCTAGGCAATCTATTCCGTGCGCACGGTCAAGAAGCGAAGGCGGAGCATTATTGGGAGATGGCACGCAACCTAAACCCAGACAGCATCAACTTCCTGCGCCAAGATTTGACGTTAAGCAAGGAAGGATCCGCTGGTGAGACGTTTATGAACGTGATGGGCCAGTACGCGTCCGAGGGTAAAGACTATTACCGGCCACTTGACATCGATAAGACGTAAGCCACGAGCGCGACCAAAAACAAGAAACCTGAAGCGACAGATGATCCTGGTAGATCGTCTGTCGCATTCGTTGGGACGTGTTGTTCCATCGGGAAAGGCGGCTAGGACCGGACCCCGACGGCGTTCGCCTGGCGCAACTGAGTCCACCGTTGATCAATGAGCGCCGCATAGAGCGCGGGGGCCAAGCCATAGGCTCCCGTGGCGTAGGAATCATTCACTTCAACCAGCAGCGTCCGCCCCTCTTCAACAACACCGACATCAACGGCATAACTTGCTGGGGCATCGCTGAAAGACGAAACGATCTCACCAATCACTTCAGGGTCCGGAAACCGAAGCGCATTGCCCGCATAGTGACGCACGCCAACAATCTCACCTTGCAGAACAAACATGCGAAACTCGGCAACAAACGGAACAACTTCCGCACACTCAACATCGGTATCATCCGGAATGTGCGCGGTGGAGAGAAGATCCGAAAACTGGCGCATTGGTTGTCCGCTGAACCGTTTCAATTGTGTGGGTAAGGGTTTGACAAAAACAGGTCGACCGCTTTCCACCATGCGTCGCGCCGCGCCCATCGTGCTTTGCCATATCTTACGCCCCGCGAAGGCGGATAGACTTTCTGGTATCGACGGAATGTTGGGCACCGAAAAGCCGATGCGGTCAAATGCTCTGCGAACGATGCTCACACCGCCAAAAACGATATCATTTTCCGTCAGCGGAATGGTTTCAATTTCCTCAGCTTCGAACAAAACGATTTTTTCACCGCGCAACGTAAAGCCGGCAAGCGCAACCTGTCGATTGATCGAGTAGACGCTATAGTCCGGTCTGACGATGTAAACAGTCATTTGTTTCTCCTGAACGGCGCGATAAATCCGGCAATCAGGTATCGTTTGCTCCGATTATGCAGCCAGCGTCATATGTAGTTAGTAAAGGCTCGTTTTGGAAGGTCTGTTTGACTTCTTGAGCCCGCCAAGGCAATTTCGCCTGCTTCGCTAGAAAAAGGCGTCGACGGCGAAACGGAACATACCAGCCGAGAGGACCTCAACCTGCCCCTCTGAAGATGGGGTGACGCAGAGACGGACCGAGGAAGAATACTTTTTTCTCGCAAGTTCTGATTCTGAATATTTTAGTGGTCAGACCATTTCTGCTGACGGCGGGATTGCGATGGCTGTTTAGGTACAGCACTCCAGTTTACGTTAGCTCTGGAGAAGATGGGGTCTAGGGGCCGGACAACACTGTTGGATGTGGTCAATTGCGACGAAATGGATAACCGGGAGTTATCAATGTTTCTCGAGTTCTGAATAGCAATCTTTATACTGATTATTGCACAAGCGCCGGAGGACGCCTTGGGCTTTTTCGAGCTCGGCGTCATTCATGTTGGCGAGAAGCTGCCATTCTCGTCATGACGTCGTTCTGATCGCGATATCGCGAAGACTGAATGGTGGTGCGTGCAGTCTCCCACGAACCAGTCTCTAGGTACAACAGGGAAGATTTCCCTGTTTTGCGCCAATGTACAGGGAGCTTCTTCCATTCTTGGCCTGAAGACCCAATTTTCGGGCGATTTTACGACCAAGAATCAAGGGGTTACGCGGCAATTCCCTGTTCCGAAATAACGCGGAAATCTCGTCCTCAAAACAGGGAATTCGACCGCCTGGAACAGGGAGGCCGAACGCGGTATCAGGAAAGGCCGCTTCGGGTGCCGGGTGGGTGACAGAACCGCAAGACTTGGGCGCGCGTTGAAAGGCGTTCGCCTTTGGCGACCGCAACCGGAACAGCCCCAATTTCGCCGGCATGAATTGCAGGCGCGCAGGCTTGGCGATCTTTTGCAAACCAAAGACAGTCTGCGGCAGGTTGGCTTTCGTAACGATGATTAACGCGCTACCTTTCGGCCGGAGCCCAAACTCGTGAGTGCTTCTTCGTTAAACTTCGCCAAATCGCTGAACTCTTACCGTTCTCCGCACGTCATGGAGCGGATAGGCTTGAGTCACGACTCAGCCACGTCTTGGAGCATGTCAGCGGCGGACCTCCAAAATCGGCGCTGCGTTAACCGCTCACCCCGCAGCCCGAACCTTTCCAGCCTGTCCTGATGAGAAAGAAGGAATTATTTCTGCGCCAAACCTTCTCGTGCTGGAAAGAATATTCTCGTGACTCAAACCGCCATACTGGTGCATGCACAGTAATCTATCGAAACCGCAGTCCCGAAACTTCTCAACCTTTTTTCGGCACGTCGCAGCATCACCGATTATGACCGAATCAATGTCCTTAACTGCTTCGTAGATTTCTTCATTCGATAACTCTTGTCCAGCCAGTTCCCGTTTGATCAGCGCGACGGCTGGGCTCGGATCGTCCAAATCCTCTTCCACGGGCGCCTGATCTTCCGCAACGTCCCAGCTTGTTTTAGACCGCGGATCCAAATTTCCCCGGACAGTTTGGAAAAACAATTCGCGAGAAATGCCGTACAGGCGTGGAACCGTCGCCACATACCAGATCGCCGCTTGAAGCGCCCCGCTTTCGATCGCCGCTTTTTCAGATTCGGCAACGTGCACAAAAGTGAAAACGCCAACTTGGTTGTTGATAAATTGTCCTGCGGGAGCGGAACACTCAGCGATCGCCTTCTTGTAGATGTCAACCATGGCCGCAAGCGCCTCTACCGGTGTAAACAACGTCGTGCACAGCATTCCGACACCCATTTCACCCGCACGCTCAAAGGAGGATGCGCTGGAACCCGTATGCCATATAGGCGGATGAGGTGTTTGTACCGGTTTCGGTTGAACGTTTTTGTCGTCTAGCGACCAACGATCAGATTTCCAGCTGAAAGATTCTTCAGTCCAGGCCTTGGGAAGCATCTTTGTTACCTCAACAAGATCTCCCAAGGCAGTTTCATCCGCACCTTTGACTCCAAAGGTCTTCCACTCCATACCGCTTGATCTCGCAAGACCGATATTCATTCGGCCGTTTGAAATATGGTCGAGCATAGCTGATCGTTCCGCCGATCGAAGCCAATGATTGATCTCGAGCGGGACTAAAATACCTGCATGTCCCAATCTTAACGTATTCGTCGCATGAGCGATGGCGGAAAGGATTAGTTCCGGACACGAACTATAGCTAAAATCCGCCGAGCAGTGGTGCTCGACCTGCCACCATCCCTCAAACCCAGCATCTTCAGAGGCTTTTGCTTGTTCAACAGTCTCCTTGAGGAGTTGTCCAAAGCCACCCTTCGATTCACAGTCTTTTTTCTGCACTTCCGTAAAAATATCAAACTTCATGACGTTAACTCCTCGCTTTAATTCGGTTCTCTTAATTTGATCGAACGGGACTGCGTTTTGCTAAGACAACCCTCTTCGCGTTTTCGTACAGATAATTCTCCAACACCTCCGGACGCAGCTTTGATTCAATATCCTGCGTTCCCTGCAAACACTTCGTCATATCCAAAACTGGATGATCCGATGCCCACATCACCTTGTCTTTTCCGCGTGTATTTATGAAGTGGATGAGTTCGTCCGGCAGATACTTCGGCATCCAAGCCGACGTCATCATGTAGAGATTAGGATATTTGATCATTAGTCGGATCGCCGTACCCCACCAAGGGTCTGCCCCGTGGGTCATGATCAATCGCAGGTTCGGAAAATCCAAACAAACCCGGTCGATGTAGATCGGGTTCTGTACCTCTGCATCTAATCTTGGCCCCGGAATTCCAGTCAGCAAGCTCAGTGGCAGATCAAGTTCGAGGCATTTGGCATACAGAGGATAATAGTTCGGGTGCGTCGGTGCCTTACCCACATGGCTCGGCATCACGCGAGCCATTGTCACATTCTCGTTTTTCACCAAGTCTTCAACCGCCCATACGGCATCCATCAAATGGTCAACGTCGACGTACGCGCACAAGCTGAATCGATCCGGATGTTCCCGTGAAAACTCTAAAACACGCTTCGAAGGTTTTTCCGGATCTATTGTCAGAACTCCATGCTCAACACCTGCGCTATCCATTTCGGCCAAAAGGCAGTCAATGGTACAATCACGAAAGAAATCCGCACCCTGCTTAAAATAAAATTCATTTACTTGCTGGGTGATGGGGTTTTGGGCCTGTTCTGTTGCGAAGTTTGGATTGATGAACAGGTCGATGGCTTTTCTCTTTGTCACGTTCACATACTTCCCCAAGTTTGCGTTTCGCGCCCGTGCGATTTTACGGTCGACCTGCCCGCACAGCGGGGACTTCAATAGATTCAATTCGCGAGCGCCGCTGCGAAA
>JANQMY010000449.1 GCA_028279895.1 Alphaproteobacteria bacterium | reverse complement strand
ACGGGTTGGAGTACACGCCGTCTCAGGTGCATGTGGCCCCGGGGGGCAAGCCCGTGATCTACAACGCTATGATGGCGACCCTAAATCCGGGCGATGAAGTGATCGTCCCGGCGCCTTACTGGGTGTCTTATCCGGACATTGTGCTGCTGGGAGGTGGGGAGCCGGTGGTGGTGCCGACGACCATCGGGAACAATTTCAAAATGCAGGCGTCGGATTTGGAAAAAGCCATCACGCCGAAAACCAAGTGGATCATTTTCAATTCGCCGTCGAACCCGTCGGGGGCTGCCTATACCCGTGATGAGCTGAAGCCGTTGACCGATGTGCTGATGAAGCATCCGCATGTGTGGATTCTCACGGACGATATGTACGAACACTTGACCTATGGCGATTTTGAATTCGTCACGCCGGCGCAGGTGGAGCCTGGCCTTTACGATCGCACGGTTACCATGAACGGCGTGTCGAAGGCCTATGCGATGACCGGGTGGCGGATCGGCTATGCGGCGGGCCCGGAGCCGCTGATTAAGGCGATGGCGAAGATCGAATCTCAATCCACGTCAAATCCCACATCGATTAGTCAGTGGGCGGCGGTGGAAGCGCTGAACGGTCCGCAGGACTTCATTCCCGAGCGGGCTAAGGTGTTCGAAGCGCGGCGCGATCTGGTGGTGTCCATGCTCAATCAGGCGACAGGCATTGAATGTACGACGCCGGAAGGGGCGTTCTATGTCTATCCGTCCTGTAAGGGGTGTATCGGTAAACGGGCGCCGTCGGGCAAGATCATCGAAAACGATGAAGACTTTGCCGCAGAATTGCTGGAAACCGAACTGGTGGCGGTGGTCCATGGCGCGGCCTTTGGGTTATCGCCTAATTTCCGTATCTCCTATGCGACCGCAACCGAGGCCCTGGAAGAGGCGTGCCAACGCATCCAGCGGTTTTGCGCGGCGCTGAAATAGCCGATTAGGACCGGGCCCTTCGTCCTCGGCGGGGCCGTAATTCTTTACCATTTTTGGAGATTTCACGGGCGCATCCCTGGAAAAGGGGTTGCGCCCCTTTGCGTTGCTTGGAAACATATAAGCCCCCGCTGCAGCCACAGAGTATGGAGGAAACACGGCAGCAATTATCAGTTCTCACAAAAGCACAGGAGGAATATATGGCGAAAGACCGGAAACCATCCGGCCCCAGAACCGTCGCGTTAATGGGACCCTATCTGACTGGAAAGACAAGCCTTCTCGAGGCGATCCTTTTGTGTACCGGGGCAATCGAGCGTAAAGGCACGGCCGCGGCTAAAAACATGGTCGGCGACGCAACGCCCGAGGCGCGCGCCCATTCGATGAGTACGGAGCTTACCACGGCAACCACCGAATATTTGGGCGAAAGCTTTACCTTCCTGGATTGCCCGGGCTCTATCGAATTTCTCCAAGAATCCATCAACGTCAGAGACGGGATTGACGCGGCGGTTGTTGTCTGCGAGCCGGATGCGAGCAAAGTGACCGCCCTGCAGCCGATCCTCAAGACGTTGAGCGAACAGAACATCCCGCATTTGATTTTTGTCAACAAGATCGACACGGCAGAAGGCGACATCAATACGCTGCTGCAGTCTCTGCAGCCGGCGAGCGACAAGCCCCTGGTGTTACGGCAGTTGCCCATTTGGGAAAACGGAATCGTTACGGGATTTGTCGATTTGGCCTTGGAGCGCGCGTTCGTCTACCGCGAGCATGCGCCGTCCGAAATGATCGAAATGCCCGGCGATGTGGCCGATCAGGAACAGCAAGCACGTTACGAGATGCTTGAGAAGCTTGCCGATTATGACGACCATCTGATGGAAGAGCTCCTTGAAGATGTGGAGCCGCCCATGGACGAGATCTTTACGGATCTGCAGAAAGAATTAACGGACGGGCTGATCGTTCCGGTGCTTCTGGGCAGCGCCGAGGGTGATAACGGCATTCGTCGGCTCATGAAATCTTTGCGTCACGACGTGCCGGACATATCCACACTCACAGCCCGGCAGGAGCTTAACGCGGGGGACGGTGCGACGCTCCGCATACTGAAGACATATCATGGTGGCCAGGGCGGCAAGCTGAGCTTGGCGCGGGTATTGAGCGGTGCGCTGAAGGACGGGGAAACCGTTTATCGCGCCGATGGCAATGCGGAGCGCATTTCCGGTTTGTTCGCGTTGTGCGGTCAGGCGACGACAAAGGTTCCGTCCGCCGTGGCCGGCGATACGGTCGCGCTAGGGCGCATGGCGTCGGTGCAAACCGGCGATATGCTGACTACCGCCAAAGGGGCGGATGTGTCGGGGGAACGTCCGATCGTGTTGCCGCCGGTCTATGGTCAAGCCATCGTGGTGACCGAATCTAAAGACGAGGTGAAACTCGCAACCGCGGTCGCCAAGCTGTGTGACGAAGACTTGTCGATTTCGGTCGAGCACAATGGTGATACACAGCAGATGATCCTGTGGGGGCAGGGGCCGATGCATTTGCGGGTTGCAGCAGAAAAGCTCAAGAATCGGTCCTCTTTGGAAATCGGCGTGAATGATCCGAAAGTGCCCTACAAAGAGGCCATTCGGAAGCCGATTACCCAGCGCAGCCGGTACAAGAAGCAATCCGGCGGCCACGGCCAGTACGGCGATGTCGTGCTTGACATCAAGCCGCTACCCCGAGGGACGGGATTCCAATTTGAGGAAAAAGTGGTGGGCGGGGTTGTGCCGCGCCAATACATCCCGTCGGTCGAAATCGGCGTGAAAGATTTTCTACAGAAGGGACCTCTGGGGTTCCCGGTGGTGGATGTGGCGGTCACGCTGACAGACGGTTCGCACCATTCGGTGGACTCGTCGGACATGGCGTTCCGCGCCGCCGGACGGTTGGCCATGTCGGAAGCGTTGCCGCAGTGTCAGCCGGTACTGCTGGAACCGATCATGCGCGTCGAGATCTTTGTGCCGTCTGAGGCGACGGCCAAAGTGAATTCAATCGTGTCGAGCCGGCGGGGGCAGATTCTCGGCTTCGATGCCCGTCCCGGGTGGTCCGGCTGGGATGTGGTGAGTGCCCATATGCCCCAGTCGGAGTTGCACCATCTCATCGTCGACCTGCGATCGGCAAGCCAGGGGGTCGGGACATACCGATTCTCATTCGACCACATGCAGGAACTGACCGGTAAGCTTGCGACCGATGTGTTGAACACCGCGGCCGCATAAGACTAAACATACCGGTGGCGCTCTGTTGGCGTGCCGCCGGTGCTTTCCCCTCGCCATTTGTGCCCATTGCTATATATGTGAAGCGTCAATTCTTGTGCTCTTTCTGGAGCATAGGCAACCACGGAGTCCCCCTAATGGAAATCGATATCGGCATTGCTGAAGACCAGCGAAAGGAAATTGCGGAAGGTCTGTCGCGGGTCTTGGCAGATACGTACACGTTGTATCTCAAGACCCACAACTATCACTGGAATGTCACCGGCCCGTTGTTTAACACGCTGCATCTCATGTTTGAGGCCCAGTATAATGAATTGGCATTGGCCGTCGACGAGGTTGCGGAGCGGATCCGCGCCCTGGGGTTCCCGGCGCCGGGCACCTATGCAGCCTATGCGCAGCTTTCCGCCATTAAGGAGGAAGAGGGTGTGCCCGCGGCAGAGCAGATGATCAAGAACCTGGTTGAGGGTCATGAGACCCTGGTGCGCACGGCGCGCAGCGTTTTTCCGGCGGCCGACGACGCCAATGACGAGCCCACGGCGGACCTCCTAACCCAGCGTATGCAATCCAGCGAGAAGACCGCGTGGATGCTCCGCAGCATGCTTGGATAACACTGGCTAACTGCCGGCTTCTGACAACGTGCCGTCACCGAAGTGTGACTTTTGCGTGATGGCGCATATGTTTATTTGCATGGCTGAGCTAGAGCTGTTTTGGTTTTCTTTGAAACGCAAAACGGCTCCGGATTCATTGTTTTGAGCGTTTCCGCCAATAGACTTCGGGCGGTGAACCGGATTCCACCCATCCGGTCAAGCCGGAGGGCATGCTTCACCTGGAAACGCTGTAGGAGTTGCGGGCGCGGTCATCAGGCGGTCCGCTTAGGTAAAAGGACGGGTATGTTTTACAAACGGCCGCGGCGCTGGGAACTGAAAGAACGGGACGCAACACCGGAATCCGTGTTTTTGAACCGGCGTCGGCTGCTGGCGGGCGCGGCCGTCGGGGCGACGGCTGTGGGTACAATTGCGCTGTCGGGGCGGCTCGGTGGCTCCGGCGGTGCCAAACTGATGCCGCCCGCGGAAGCTGCTGCAGACGATGCGCCACCGGACCTCACGGCGCAGTATTATCCCTTTGAGCCCAACGACCGCTTCGTTCTGGACCGCGAAATCACTGACGAAGCCATCGCGTCGACCTACAATAATTTCTACGAATTCGGCTCGCACAAGCGTATCTCGCGTGAAGCCCAGGCCCTGCAGATTCGGCCCTGGGAAATCAAGGTGGATGGCGAGGTGGAGCAGGAATTCACCATCGGCATCGACGATCTTGTCAAGCGGATGCCCCGCGAAGAGCGCCTCTACCGGTTCCGCTGCGTCGAGGCATGGTCCATGGCCGTGCCATGGTCGGGTTTCACATTGAAGGCGTTTGTCGACATGGCGCGGCCGCTGTCATCGGCGAAATATGTCCGTATGGAAACCTTCCTTAACCGGAAAGTGGCAAGCGGGCAACGACAGTTTTGGTACCCATGGCCCTATGTAGAGGGATTGACGATCGAGGAAGCGACCCATGATCTGTCGTTTATGGTGACGGGCGTTTATGGCAAACCGCTCGCAAAGCAGTTCGGTGCGCCGCTTCGGCTCGCGGTGCCTTGGAAGTACGGGTTCAAGTCCATTAAGTCGATCGTACGGATAAGCTTCACCGAAAAAAGACCCGTTAGCTTTTGGGAAGAGATTCAACCGGCCGAGTATGGGTTCTGGGCGAATGTCAATCCGGACGTCGCACATCCCCGTTGGTCCCAGGCAACGGAGCAAGTTTTGGGCACGGGCGAACGGGTGCCGACCCTTCCGTACAACGGATATGGGGAAGAAGTAGCGCATCTTTATGCCGGGCTCGAGGGGGAGACGCTCTACCGCTGATGACCGAGATTGGCCTGGTCATATTCGATTGTGACGGGGTATTGGTCGATTCCGAGCCCATCGCCAACCGGCTTCTTGCCGAGGCCCTCTCCAAAGCCGGGCTTCCGACGAGTTACGATGAAGCGCGCCGGCGATATGTGGGCTTGTCCATGGCCACCTGCATGAAGTTGTTTGAAGAACAGCTTGGGGGGCCTTTGCCGGAGAGCTGGCTGGACGATCTGCAAGCTGAGACGTTCGCTCGATTCTCTGCGGAACTCACATCAGTGGAGGGTGTGTCCGAACTCATTCGCATTGTGCAAGAGCGCGCGATCTCAACCTGCGTGGCGTCTTCAGGCGACCTCACCAAGATCAACTTGTCGCTGACCACGACGGGTTTGTTGGGCCTGTTTGGCGGGCATATTTTTTCGGCGTCCATGGTGCCACGGGGCAAGCCGCATCCGGACCTGTTCTTGCTGGCCGCTGAGAGGATGGGTGTGTCGCCGGAACGTTCGGTGGTCATTGAAGACAGCGTCCCGGGTGTTCAGGCCGCCGTTGCGGCGGGCATGCGCGTTTTGGCCTATGCGGGCGATCCTCATACGGACGGTGACGCTTTGGCGCGCGCTGGGGGAACGGTTTTCTACGCCATGCGTGATGCACCTTTGTTTACCTAAAAAAATGGCTGAACCGGAAAACCGGTCCAGCCAAGGGTTAGGGAAGCTCATGTCTAAGACATGATGGACCAACGGTTTGCGTGGGTACGAGTTGGTCCTGCAAAGTCGGAAGGGAGGTAATCCAACTTGCGAACTGCTGCAAGGCAGCAGGTATGCAGGGGACATAAGCAGGTGGGTGTTGGGTTACAAGGCCGGCGCTGCAAGGCAGATATGCACTGGGTGCAGGCCTAAAATCGCTCTAGTAGCGCCATCCCCGGATCTTGCTCAGCAGGAAGTCGCGGAATACTGCCACTCTCTTAGAGTTTCGCAGAGGTTCTGCATAGACAAAGTGGGTTTCGAAGGTCGGGCCGCCCACATTCTCCATAATCCGCACCAAGTTCGCATTATTGGCAGCGATGTAATCCGGCAACACTGCAATGCCGGCGCCGCTTTCGACAGCACGCAGAACACCGTAAACGTGGTTAATATTGACGGCAGGCTGACGCGGCGGGCGGCCTTCGCGTCCCACTTCCAGCAGCCAGTTGACCGCCTGCAGCGGGGCCGGCACGTTTTCCCCATAGCCGATAATCGGATGGTCCTTAATCGCTTCAACGCTCTGGGGCGCGCGGCGTCGCTCGATATAAGCAGGCGAGGCGTAGACGTGGTAGTGCACGGTCATCAGCCGCCGGTGAATTAAATCGGGCTGGATGGGCGCGCGCGGACGTAGCGCCACATCGACTTCGCCGCGCGACAGGTCGAGCTCTGCATCGGTCAGGACCAGATTGAGCTCGATGTCCGGGTAGACGTCGTTGAACTCACCGATCAGCGGCGAGAGCCAAAACGACCCCAAGCCGATCGAAGCGGTCACACTTAGGGGGCCACGGGGTTTGTCGCCGCTTTCCACCAAAAGCTGCTCCGCCGACTTAATCCGTGCGGTGACGTCCTGGGTCGTTCGGTGCAGAAGTTCGCCCTGTTCCGTCAGAGTGAGCCCGCGGGCGTGACGATGGAAGAGCGGCGTTTGCAGGTCGTCCTCAAGCGAGCTGATCTGGCGGCTGACCGCCGATTGACTCAGATTGAGGGTTTCGCCCGCATGGGTGAAACTTCCGGCGTTAGCGACCGCATGAAAGATGCGCAGCTTGTCCCAATCCATATGGGAACCTCTTCGAACAAGATGAAACCGACCGATGTAAAGGGTGAGACCCCCGGGGCGTTTCCTCGCTGTGTTATTCGGCGGCTTGCTGACCCAGCGCTTCTTGTTCTGCCAGGAACTTTTCTGCTTCCAGCGCCGCCATACAGCCCATACCGGCGGCCGTGACCGCTTGCCGGTAGATCTTGTCTTTCACATCGCCGGCAGCATACACGCCGGGAATGTTCGTGGCGGTCGAATCCGGCTTGGTCAAAATGTAACCGCCGTCATCCATCTCGAGCTTGCCTTTAAATATCTCGGTGGCCGGCACGTGGCCGATGGCAACGAAGACGCCGTCGGTTTGATGCTCGGTGACATCGCCGGATTTAACGTTTTTGATCCGCACACCGGTGACGCCTAACGGATCTTCCGTACCCAGAACCTCTTCCAGAACGCTGTCCCACATCACCTCGATCTTCGGGTGATTGAGCAGCCGCTGCTGCAGGATTTTCTCGGCCCGCAATTCGTTGCGCCGATGCACGAGTGTTACTTTGCTGGCGAACGTGGTGAGGAACAACGCTTCCTCTACGGCCGTGTTGCCGCCGCCGATCACGAAGACTTCTTTCTCGCGATAGAAAAAGCCGTCGCAGGTAGCGCAGGCCGACACGCCAAAGCCTTTGAACTTTTCTTCCGACGGCAGCTCCAGCCATTTCGCTTGCGCACCGGTGCTGATGATCAGCGTATCGGCCGTGTAAATCTGGCCGCCGTCGCCGGTGAGCTTAAACGGGCGCGTGGTGAGGTCCACGTCGGCGATCGTGTCGTGGACAAGACTGGTCCCCATGGCTTCTGCTTGGCCTTGCATTTGTTCCATCAGCCAAGGGCCCTGAATCGCTTCTGCAAATCCGGGATAATTCTCCACATCCGTCGTGATCGTGAGTTGCCCGCCCGGCTGGATGCCGGCAATGACGGTTGGCTCCAACAGCGCCCGCGCGCTATAGATCGCCGCCGTATATCCGGCGGGGCCACTTCCCAAAATGACGACCTTGCTGTGCTTGATATCGGACACGGGAACAATCTCCAGTGGAACGGTGTGAATTATTATTGTGTGGACGCGAGCATAGGTAAACGTCCGGGGGGCCGCCTTCAAGGGGGGCGGCATATTTTGTGGGGTGGGACCTTAGAAACCGAACATATGGTCCAAGCAAAAGCTGTCTTGCCCGTTCAACAGACCATGATAGCCGAACAGCCGGCATGTCGGGTCGCGGATGACGATATAGGCGCCGCTGCCGGCCTGCCGCCGTTCCGATTCGCCGAAAACCTCGTGATAGGTCCAAAAACGGCTGCCGCCGCAGGCAATGGTAAGCTGCTGTTCGGCGACGGGTTCTCCGTTCCGATTGTGCAAAATCAACGTGGTGCTGCTGGTGGCATGCCAAGGCAGCGATGACGGGTAAATGAGATGACACAGCGTGTCCACGTCCCGGCCGGGCACTTGCCCATCGGCCAGGCGCAGGAACAGCCGTGTCGTCAGCCCCGGCGGACGGTTGATGTAGCTTTGGGGCTCGTCCTTATAGATTGTTGGCGTATTGAAGATGTGCGCGCCGAAAATAGTCTCTGACACATGCCCGCTGCCGCGCTGTTCGAAGCGGCCCAAGGCGTGCAGCCAGCCATCGGCTTCGCCGCCGTCTCGGAAATCATAGAGGAATTCTAAATGTCCGTGTCCGGAGGGAAGCGTAATACCGTCCTCCTTGATCCAATCATCCAGTGAAATGCACGCGCTTTCATGGCGCGCAACGCGGCCCAGAAATTTGCTGGCCAGGGTTTCGCCGCCGGCATCGATCAGGTCGATTTTCAAGGGCAGTTCTTGTTGGCTGCGGGCCATAGGCGTGGGCAGGGCATGCGTAGAGAATTGGTCGATCGGCGGCAGGGGCAGAGGCATGATGTAGCCCTTGCCCATCGTATCGCCAAGCTGGGGAATGTAGGGGTCGGGCGTCAAGTCCGTCCGTTCCACATTCGCGTGGGCCAGGCGGCGGCGGACATCGTTGCCTTTGACTTGGACGCATTCATAGCGCGGCCGGACGAAATGGCGGCCGGCATCTATTTCCAATTGAGCAGGCCAACGTGCGTCCGGCACCAATGTGGATACATCGAGCTCATAGGTCGCAAACGGACCTACTGCTTGGTCGAGCCGACCACCGGAGTCGCTGCCCATGAGGTTGATGCCCACGCTTCCCGCCGGGATTGGCGCGGGGTGAGAGTTCTGGATGAACAGGGTCAGCTTCTCCCCGTTTTTCGGCGCGGGTAAACCGGCATAGAAGTCAGCGGGCCATGCATTGGCGTCGTGATTGCACGACAAGGCGCGTCCGTCATCCCCATAGACATCCAGCGCGTATTTCACAATGTCGTGGCCGGCAATGCCGACCGCGTGCATGAACAACGATCCGCAAAAGTCGCCCAGTTCAAAGCGCTGTCTGACATCCTGGCTGTCGACGGCGAACAGGGCGCCCGGTTGCCCTAACGGTTCGCGCCATTCGGCCAGCGTGTTTCCGTCGGCATCGAACAGGTGCAAATACATTTCCGCTGACGGTGCGCCGTGCAGCCCCCAATAATTGGCCGTTGTGACTTTACTGTGCAATTGGGGAGACGGTGTGGACGTTACATCACGCAACAGCGCGAAGTTTGTCGCGAAGTTGAGCGGCGCCAAATAGTTGCTCGGATCTGTTAGCATGTCATCCGGCAGGCGCATTGCATCGAGCGAGACAACCTCCACACTGTCGGGAATAAGGTGCAGGATCGGCCCAAACTGTTTTTCCCAATCGTAAGCGATCGCAAACAGCGTTCCACCTGTCAGCGCCTCGACATGGCTGATCGGCTCTGCTTGAACGCCTTGAAAGGACGTAGACAGATCTTCAATGCGCTGAACAAAATAGTGCGCAACCTTGCAATTGCCTAAGTCGAAGAAAGCATTGAAGTTGCCGATAGCGCCGGTCGGGTCGAAGATTGCCAGCGGTTCGCTTTTTTCTAGTTTTTCGACTAAACGCCTCGCAGCGGGCACCGTGGCCGGATGCCCCAAGGCCTTAAATAGCGTTTGTCCTCCGGGATTGTTGCCCGGGCGCCATCCCGCACTGAGGTCGGCATTCTTAAACGTCTCAATATTCAAGGCCATGAACTCATTACCCCTGACATGCTCCGGCCCCGATCAATGTGGCGACCCAAGGCCGAGCGCCTCTCGAATTTGGGCGGCGATTTTTTCCGTATCATTTACCGGCTCATAAGACCAGTTTTCAAGCACGCCGCCCAGTTCCCGCGTGGCGCCGTGTTGCCGCATCTGGCTATGAAACAGGTCAAATCGGGCCGAGTACCCTTCGAGGTGAAAGACATAAACCGGTTTTCCCGTTCCGGCTGCCTCCGTTACCATGTTGACGGAATCGCCGGTGACGATGAGGAAGTCGGCGGCGCTCAGAAACGCAAAGTACGGATTGTCGCCCATCCCGTCCCACAACTCGTGAGACGTGGCCTCGATCTCATCACGAAGAATGTCGATGACCGAGGACGGTGTGCGCCGAGACGGGGTGATCAGCAACGTGCCGCCGGTTTGGATGGCGACGGTATTGAGCCGGGCACCAAGGTCACGCGCTTTGCCGTCTGTAAATTGAAAGGCTTTGCTGGTGCCGCCCAACAGCACGGTGATGTACGGCGGTGGGAACTGGCCTATGCGCTCCCGTATGCGCGCATTGTTTGCGGCGTGAAGGGTGGCGTCGGTGACGCGGTGGGGTGCCCCCATCGTGACAACAACATTGTCGCCGGAAATGCCGTCATGAATCGGCGCCGCGATGAGATCGAAATGGTGGAAGGGGAGTTTCGGGTTCTGAATGTGAACAGTGAACGTCCTGCCTTGCGATAAGCGTTTGATTTCGATGGACAAGGGCGCACTATGCCGGCCGGTGGTGACTAACAGCTTGGGCCAGGGCGGGGCCAGCCGGTCGCCTTGCGAGTCTAATCTCTTTAGTGCACCGAAGCGCAAGGCGCGTGGCAGCCATTTCCAAGGGCGCAACGTGGTCACCCGTTTGATTGTGTAAGGCAGGCCGACCGCTCCAGCCACCGCGAGGCTCTGATTCTCCATCCCGATCGATCCGTCGGTCAGGACCCAACAGGTGTCGCTGAGCGTTTGATCTGGCGTGTTTGAAATAATTATTCGCCCCGCTGGCTGAATCTTGTTCGCACACCAAATGTCTAGCAATCTTTCGCCGAGGGTGGGTAACTTTATTGCGTCTTGACGTCGATCTGCGGTCTAATGTCGTCAAACGAAATCGGCAGGAAGCAATGCAACGGGTAAAGCTAGACGAGATTGATTGGAAGATTCTGTCCGAGCTGCAGGCCAATGGGCGAATCACCAATGTGGAATTGGCCAAACGGGTGGGTGTTTCCGCGCCGCCATGTTTGCGGCGGGTGCGGGCATTGGAGGAGGCCGGATTTGTTCGCGGCTATCACGCCGATTTGGATCCAAAGTCCCTCGGCTTTGAAGTAACGGTCTTCGCCATGGTCGGCTTACACAAGCAGGCCGAAGCGGATCTGCAAGCCTTCGAGGCGTTGGTCGATACCTGGCCCATCGTTCGTGAATGCCACATGCTCAACGGTGAAATCGATTTCATCTTGAAATGTGTGGCTCATGATCTTTCCGAGTTTCAGTCATTCCTCACGGAAAGTCTTACATCGGCTGAGAATGTGGAGAGTGTCAAAACCTCGCTGACCATTCGGACGAGTAAGCAGAGCCCGGGCATTCCGATCGAAATGCCGGACAGTGCGTCCTCAGCGACCGTTGCATCAAATTCGTAACTTACCTCAGGGGTTAACCATAAACCTCAATTGGACCATCGCTTCATAGGTCTCGCTTGTGACCTGTGTTACGTTGCCCACACGCTGGGTTTGGGGTGCGCATGGCTATTCGGCAGGTTCGGAAAATCGGCATATTGATGGCGGCGATGTGGTGCGTGCTGGCAATGCCAGGGCACGCCGCCGATGACAGCGGCCAGCTGCGTATCAATACCGAGCGGAAGGCGGTGGTCCCCAAAGGGTTCATTTCATTCTGCGTACGCCAGCCGGAACACTGCCTGCCGTCGACGCCCCGCATGGTCACTATGACGGATGCCAAGTGGAGCGAACTGCGTTCGGTCAACAGTCTCTACAATGAGACGGTGTCGCCGGTCACCGATCATCAGCGCCATGGCATCCAGGAGCGATGGGAACACGCCGATAAATTCGGCGACTGCGAAGACTATGTGCTGGCCAAGAAGTCGCACTTGGTGGCCACCGGGTGGCCGCGCAGCAGTCTGCTGATTGCCGTGGTCGATATTCCCAACGTTCCGCCATTAGAACGGCGCCATGCCGTGCTGCTTGTGAAAAGCAACGCAGGTGTGCTCGTGCTTGATAATCGAGAATCTAGCGTTCGTTCCTGGGACGACGTGGATTACAAGTGGATATCCGTCCAGTCGGGGACCAATCCATATATCTGGCATCGGGTCGACCGGGCGCCCTAACGTTTTCTGTTTTAGACGAATTCCACTTTCAGGATTTCGTAGGACCGTCCGCCGCCCGGCGTTGCCACTTCCACGCTGTCGCCTACGGATTTGCCGATAAGGCTGCGTGCGATCGGCGAAGAGATCGAAATGCGTCCTTCTTTCACATCGGCTTCAAAGTCGCCCACGATCTGGTAGCGGTTTTCTTCGTCGGTATCCTCATCGACGACGGTCACGGTGGCGCCGAATTTGACCGTCGAGCCGGTCAGCTTGCTTACATCGATGACTTCGGCGCGGCTGATCTTGTCTTCGAGTTCCATGACGCGCCCTTCGATGAAGCCCTGGCGCTCTTTGGCGGCGTGGTATTCGGCATTCTCGGACAGGTCGCCATGCTCACGGGCTTCAGCGATCTGCTTGATGACCGCCGGGCGCTCTATTGACTTGAGATGCTTGATTTCTTCTTCGAGCCGTTCGTAACCGCCGGCCGTCATAGGGATTCTTTCCATAGTCTACCGATCTTCGCCTATCGACATTAAAAATCCGCCAATCGAGACATCTTTCCTGTCCCTCCCAATCGGGTGAGAGGTAAAAGATGTATTCTCGATTTGGCTGGAGAAGCGTTGAGCCACCTGCCTAATTGAAGTCCTGCAGCGACTCTCCACCAAGCTAATAAGTGTAAGTTTGAAGCGGCGCTACTTCAAGACTTCCCGATCTTAAACTTTTAATTGCAAGACCCGCCGCAACAGATCCCGCCACGGTTGTGTAGTAGGGGATTTTCATGAGCAAAGCCGTTCGGCGGATTTCAAAGGAATCCGCCAAGGCCGCCGCGCCCTCGGTCGTGTTGAAGACCAGCTGAATTTCGCCGTTTTTCATGGCATCCACCACGTGGGGGCGGCCTTCCAACACCTTGTTGATCACCTTCACTTCGAGCCCTTGGGCCTCCAGGTGACGTGCGGTGCCCCGTGTGGCGATTAGGTCAAAACCCAGCTCCGACAGCATGCGCGCCGGGGCGACAATGGCGTCCTTGTCCCGGTCTTTGACGGAGACGAAGACGGTGCCCGACACCGGCACCTTGGTGCCGCCGCCCAACTGGCTTTTGGCAAACGCCCGGTCAAAGCTCATATCGAGGCCCATGACTTCACCGGTCGAGCGCATTTCCGGACCCAGTACGGTGTCGACGCCGCTGAACCGTGCAAAGGGGAAGACGGCTTCTTTCACCGCCACATGGCCGTTGCCTTGCGCTTTCGCGAGGGCGGGCAGCGGTTCGCCGGCCATGACCCGGGCCGCGATCTTGGCAATAGGGTGGCCAATGGCTTTGGCCACAAACGGCACCGTGCGGCTTGCCCTGGGATTTACCTCCAGCACGTAGATGTCGTCATTCTTGATGGCGTACTGAACATTCATAAGGCCCACAACGTTCAGAGCTTTCGCCAGCATTTCGGTTTGTTCTTCGAGCCGCTGGATGATCTGTGGGCTGAGGGAGAAGGGGGGTAACGAACACGCGCTGTCGCCGGAATGAATGCCGGCTTCTTCAATATGTTCCATAATGCCTGCGACGAAGACATTCGTGCCGTCGGCGATGGCATCCACATCCACTTCGGTCGCATCTTGGAGGTAGCCGTCAATAAGTACCGCATTGCCAACGAACTCCTCAAAGAGTTTCTTGGTGGACCGTGCCAAATGGGCGTCATCCCGAACGATTTCCATAGCGCGGCCGCCAAGAACGTATGACGGCCGTATCACGACCGGATAGCCGATGCGTGATGCGCATTGCATGGCTTCTTCGGCGCTGGTGGCAATGTCGTTGGGGGGCTGCTTGAGGCCGAGTTCATGGAGCAGCGCCTGAAAACGTTTGCGGTCTTCCGCGAGATCGATGGCGTCGGGCGAAGTGCCGAGAATAGGAACGTTGGCCTTTTCCAGAGCCTGGGCGAGTTTCAGTGGGGTTTGACCGCCAAACTGGACAATAACGCCGAGCAAGGTGCCTTTTTGCTGCTCGACGGTAATCAGCTCCAGCACGTCCTCGGGCGTCAGCGGCTCGAAATACAAACGATCGGAGGTGTCGTAGTCGGTGGAGACGGTTTCCGGGTTGCAGTTGACCATGATCGACTCGATGCCCGCTTCATCAAGCGCGAAAGCGGCATGACAGCAGCAATAGTCGAACTCGATGCCTTGCCCGATCCGGTTCGGTCCACCCCCAAGGATGACGGCCTTGCGCTTCTCTGTGGGTGCGCTCTCGCATTCGGCGGCCCCGCCGAACGGCACCTCGTAGGTGCTGTACATATAGGGCGTCTTGGCTTCGAATTCGGCCGCACACGTATCAATTCTCTTGTAGCTTGGGCGCACATTTAGCTGCCGGCGATGCGCTGCGATATCATCGGTGGATTTGCCCGTTAATTTCGCAAGCCGATCATCGGAAAAACCCATGGACTTCACAAAGCGCAGGGCATCTGCATCGGACGGCAAGCCCTCTTTTTCGATGCTTTGTTCCACCTGGATAATGTCGTGGATCTGTTCGATGAACCATGGGTCAACCTTGCATTGGCGGTGAACGTCCTCCACGGACCAGCCTTGCCGTAATGCTTCACCGATCACCAGAAGACGGTCGGGTGTCGGTTTGCCGAGTGCTGCGCGAATGGCGTTTTTGTCGTCGCCGTCGCCGAGACCCGGAATGTCGTAATTGTCGAGTCCGGTCAATCCGGTTTCCAGAGAACGCAGGGCCTTTTGGAGAGATTCCGGAAAACTGCGCCCGATTGCCATGGCTTCGCCGACGGATTTCATCGACGTGGTGAGAAGCGGTTCGGCCCCTTCAAATTTCTCAAAAGCAAAGCGGGGAATCTTCGTCACCACATAGTCAATGGTGGGTTCGAACGATGCCGGCGTAACCCCGGTGATGTCGTTGTCGAGTTCGTCGAGCGTATATCCAACGGCCAATCGGGCGGCCACTTTGGCGATCGGAAAGCCGGTGGCTTTGGAAGCAAGCGCCGACGAGCGCGAAACCCTTGGGTTCATCTCAATGACGACAAGGCGCCCATCCTCGGGATTGACGGCAAACTGAACGTTGGACCCCCCGGTTTCCACACCGATTTCCCGCAGCACGGCAATCGATGCGTTGCGCATGATCTGGTATTCTTTGTCCGTGAGGGTAAGTGCCGGGGCGACCGTGACCGAGTCGCCTGTGTGGACACCCATGGGGTCTATGTTTTCGATCGAGCAAATAATGATGCAGTTGTCGGCTTTGTCGCGGACAACTTCCATCTCGAATTCTTTCCAGCCCAGAACCGACTCTTCGATCAATACTTCCGTGGTCGGAGAAACGTCGAGACCACCTTCCACGATCTGCGCAAACTCTTCCTTGTTATAAGCGATGCCGCCGCCCGTTCCGCCGAGCGTAAAGGAGGGGCGGATGATGGCGGGCAGACCAACCAACTCAAGTGCGTCTTGTGCTTCTTCCAGCGTATGAGCAATTGAAGATCTGGGGCATTCAAGCCCGATGCGCTCCATGGCCTGGCGGAACAACAGGCGGTCTTCCGCCGTTGCAATGGCGTCGCTGTCGGCGCCGATCATCTCTACGCCGAATTTTTCAAGCACGCCTTGATCGGCCAAGGCCAACGCCGTGTTCAAAGCTGTCTGGCCGCCCATGGTCGGCAGCAAAGCGTCAGGCCGCTCCTTCTCGATAATCTTGGCGACGACGTCCGGCGTGATCGGTTCCACATAGGTCGCGTCCGCGAGCTCCGGATCGGTCATGACCGTGGCGGGGTTAGAGTTCACCAGAATGATCCGAAAGCCGTCTTGCTTCAGGGCTTTGCAGGCCTGTGTGCCGGAATAGTCAAATTCGCAGGCTTGTCCGATCACGATGGGGCCCGCCCCAATGATCATAATCGATTGAATGTCGTTTCTTTTGGGCATTGATTATCGTTTTTTGGCGTCGACCAATTCAATGAAGCGGTCGAATAAATAATGACTGTCTTGCGGGCCGGGGCTCGCCTCCGGGTGGTACTGCACCGAGAACACCGGGCGGTCGGCCAGTTCGATCCCGCAATTCGTTTGATCGAAAAGCGAAATGTGGGTTTCACGAACGTCCGCTGGCAGACTATCGCGGTTGACCGTGAAACCGTGATTCATGGAAACGATTTCCACTTTGTCCGTACTCAGATCTTTCACGGGATGATTGGCGCCATGATGGCCCTGATGCATTTTTTCCGTTTGGGCCCCAAGTGCAAGCGCGAGCATTTGATGCCCGAGGCAGATCCCGAAGACCGGCAGGCCGGAATTGACGATTTGCTGTATCGTGGGAACAGCATAGGCGCCAGTTGCGGCGGGGTCGCCGGGACCGTTCGACAGGAAAACCCCGTCGGGCTGCAGAGCCACAATATCGTCG
>JANQMY010000413.1 GCA_028279895.1 Alphaproteobacteria bacterium | reverse complement strand
GTAGAAAAAGACAATACTGTCTTCCAGTGCGGTCAGCACCAGCACCGCGGCAACGGACAGCGTAGCCAGACCTGCAATAATCAATGCCATTCGACGGCGACGACGCGTCATCCTGAATTCTCCGTATATCCTGAATTCTCCGTATGAAGACCTGCCCCTGGCTTACAAAAGCGCAGGTCACCGCGCAAGCTGCCACGTTGCCGCGAGGCAAAACAAGGCAAATCCTGTCTAATTTCGGCCCTATTCCATTGTTGACATGCAATCCGGATAGCGAAATCCGTGGGGAAGCAAGCGATGAACCTATCAATGCGCTTTGGCGGGGAATCGGTACGTGTCTTTTTGGCGGGCCTGCTGCTCGTTGTGCTCTCTGCCTGTGTGCCGACATCCGAGAATCCGTTGCCGGTTTCGGCAGAACAACCGCTCAGCCCACAGCTTCTGGGAAGCTGGATCGGCCGGTTAGAGGACGAAGACGATCCCGTCTTTCTCCATTTTGTCGAAACCAACGACAGCAAAACCATGGCCGTTTTGATCAACGGCGCCACCGAAGACGATCCCGAAAGTGGCTGGGCGGAATTTCGCGCCACCAGTTCCGAGCTGACCAACGGCACTTATTTGAATCTCTATTGGACAGAGAATGACGGCGAGCCGGTGGAGGATTTCCCGGGGTATCACCTCATGCGCTATCTCATCGACGAAGACGGCAACCTTACGCTTTACTTCATCGACTCCGATATCTTGGATGATGCCATCGATAGCGGCGCGCTAGCGGGCGAGGTCAAATCTTCCGGGATGACACGGTCCGTGCGCATCACCGCGTCAACCGATGACCTGGCCGCGTTCGTTCAGTCCCACGACGCCGAAATTCTGTTTCCGGAACTTTACGGCACGTTTCGTCTTGTACCTTAATTTCGGGGCGTCAGGCCCAATTCATCCGCAAGCGCATTAATTTGCGAGAGGGCTGCCTCGTCTGTCCGAAAGGCTTCGGCAGCAGAATCGCGCGCCTCCTGCGCCAGATCGGTTTCCTGTAACACCGCATAAGAACGAATAAGGCGAAGCCACCCCGGTAAGTCATTGGGGTCGTCCCGCAGGCGCACCGCAAGCCCCTCCACCATGGCGAGGATATCGGGGTTGTTCCTGATATCTTCTGTGGTGGCACTGCCCGCGCCCCGTTGCTGCATTGTTTCTATTTCAGAGATGCGCGCTTTAACCCCATCGAGCCAAGTTGCATCGCCGTCGGCCAAACCCTCCAGGGACTTGAATTCGGCAAGTGCCTCGGCCAGCCGACCGTCCTGCATGATTGCCAACGCCCGGTAGTAACGCGCCCGCCGGTTGTCCGGATTCTCGGCGACGGCCGCGGCGAACAACGCCTTTCCGCGCTCGGTCACCCGTCCTCTGTTCAGGAGTATCAGCACTTCACCGTAGTCTGTCAGTAAATCGGCGTCCGCAGCATCCCGCATCACCAATTCTTCGTAGGCAGCCGCCGCCTCTTCCAGCCGCCCCATGGAACGGTAGCCGGTTGCCAGCAACCGCCAGCCAGTCGGGTCGTCCGGATTGGCTTTCATCATCACAGCCAATCGTTCGATGTTCTGAACGTATTCCCGTTCCGCTGCCCGCTCTGACGCAGGCACGCCGGGCAGGTGGGGACTGCCCAACGCAACATAAAGGAGCGCGCTGCCGCCGATCAGCGCGGCGGCAAGCACAATCGACGTGCGGCGCTGTATAGCCGGCGTCATGTCCGCCGGTGCGGCATCGGAGACATCGTCTACCGCATCCAGAAGGCGCCGCGAGATTTCAACCCGCAACGCGTCCGCCTCTTTCTTGGTGACCACACCGCGCTCCACGTCGCGGTCGAGATCGGCGAGTTGATCCTCATACACCGCTCTCGGGTCGCCACCGACAACGCGACGCGCAGCCGGCCGCAAGATAGGCGACAGCACCAGATAAACGGTCACAAGTGTCGTGACGGCGATGCAAATCCAGAGCAGAATCACAGACTTAATTTCTCCCTGTCGGGCAATGTTGACAAGCCGTCCCCGCCCTTGCCACCCGGCAGCCCACTACCTAAGGTGCGCGGATCAAAGATACAACAAGGAAAGGACAGGCCGATGGAAACCAAAGCAGCAATCGCCTTTGAGGCGGGCAAGCCCCTCACAATCGAAACCCTTTCCTTAGAAGGCCCCAAGGCGGGCGAGGTGCTGGTCGAAGTCAAAGCAGCCGGGGTGTGTCATACCGACGCGTACACATTGTCCGGGCGGGATCCCGAGGGAATTTTTCCCAGCGTGTTGGGACATGAAGGCGCCGGGATCGTCGCCGATGTGGGCGCAGGCGTGACCTCGGTCAAGCCGGGCGATCACGTCATCCCCCTTTATGTACCTGAATGCCGCGAGTGCAAGTCTTGCCTGCATCCCAAAACAAATCTGTGCACGTCGATTCGAGACACGCAGGGCCGTGGTCTGATGCCGGACGAAACCTCGCGCTTTTCTTTGGGCAAAGACATGATCCATCACTATATGGGCACGTCTACCTTCTCGAACTTCATCGTACTGCCGGAAATCGCCGTGGCGAAAGTGCGCGAGGACGCGCCCTTCGATAAGATCTGCTATATCGGCTGCGGCGTCACCACCGGCATCGGCGCGGTTATGAACAATGCAAAAGTCGAAGCAGGGTCGCGGGTTGTCGTGTTCGGCCTGGGTGGAATCGGCCTCAACGTTGTCCAGGGCGCACGGCTTGTAGGCGCGGAGCAGATTGTCGGCGTGGACATCAACCCGGATCGTGTGCCGCTGGCCGAAAAATACGGCATGACCGATTTCGTCAATCCAAAAGAAGTAGAAGGCGATCTGGTGCCCTATTTGGTCAATCTGACCGGCGGCGGCGCGGATTACAGTTTTGAATGCATCGGTAAGGTCGACACCATGCGCCAAGCGCTGGAATGCTGCCATCGCGGCTGGGGCGAGAGCATCATCATCGGTGTTGCAGGTGCGGGCGAAGAAATCTCCACCCGGCCGTTCCAACTGGTGACCGGCCGCGTGTGGAAAGGCACCGCCTTCGGAGGCGCCCGCAGCCGCACAGACGTTCCGAAGATCGTTGATTGGTACATGAACGGGCAGATCGCAATCGACGAAATGATCACCCACAAAATGCCGCTGGAACAGATCAACGAGGCGTTCGATCTGATGCATGAAGGCAAGTCGATCCGCAGTGTGATCGAGTACTAGAGCGGTGGACGGTGAAATGGATGATTAGCACCATTCGGGGCGATGGCGGCCAAGGGGTGATGGCGGCAGTTCCCAATGGGGCGGCGTCTTGTCCATCGAGACGGCGGGTGGAAGATGGACAAGTGTTCCGCACGGCGTTTCGGTCGTAATCATCTTCTCCTGAACGTCTTCGAGGGTAGCGGTAAAATCAACGTTTTCGGCCCCCTCAACCCGGTCGAGATCGAACAGCCACATACCGGTTCGGGCCAGAGATACCTTCATGTGATAGCTACCGCCTTCCTTTAAGCGGCGGAGCAAGGCCACCGTGGCACCCAACGCCGCCAGATAGCCCGTCGTGTAATCGGTCGCCGCGGCTGGCAACAACTTCGGAACGCCGTCCTTTGCTTCAAGGTCGGCAATGCCCGTGGCACATTGAGCCAATTGTTCCCACCCCGGACGGTCGGCCCAGGGGCCGTCATGGCCATAGCAATTGATCGAAACGACAATCAGGCCCGGCTTCTTCTCAATCAATTGTTCAGGGGACACTCCATATTTGGCAAGCGCCCCCGGCCGGTAGGACTGGCAAAACACATCCGCCTGCTGAATGAGGTCATCAAGCGTACGCCGGTCTTCCTCATTCCGGAAGTCCAAAAATGTGTTTCGCTTGCCATGACCGGTATCCACCACAAACGGCTCAACACTGGGCAAATGGTCGGCGGAAATATTCAGCACCTGCGCCCCATGCGAGGCTAGGGTTCGGCCGCAAGTGGGCCCAGCCAGAACACGGGTGAGGTCCAACACACGAATCCCGTCAAGAGGCCGTAAAGGCGGAGCGTCTGCCATTTGTGGTACGGAGGGTATCGTTTCCCCAATCTTTTCGATTTCTACAATGGGCTTAGCGGCCAGCGATTTGCCCTGCGGATGGGCGGTCCACTCATCTTGCGTTCGAATGACGCACGCACAGAGACCACGCGCCGCAATCTCTTCTTCCAGAGCGTACGACTCCCACGCCGCGACCTTTGCCGCCACTTCTGACTTGTCGCGGTCACAACCAAGAAATTCGAGTAATCCTTGTTCGAGATTGGGAAAACCACCGTGCAAATGAATCCAACGCCCATCCTTACACGGATAAAAATCGACCGTGGGATTGACCAAGGAGGGACGTTTGAGTTCCGCCCCTTCCAAGCGCTGCAGAAAAAACCCGATCAGCGAGGCGCCAGCCAGGGCGACGTCCACATTAACGTTTTGCTTGGGCCCGCCGCATTCTTGGTGATAGGCGCTGGCGGCCACACCGCCCACCGCCAGAGCCGCGGCCGACGCGTCCGCGATCCGCAAGCGCGTCGGAAAGACAGGCTCTTTGCCAGAAATACCGATCGCCGACGGGGCATAGTCAAACCATCCGAAGGCGCGAAACGCCTCATCGAAAAGATCCAGAACGGCCTGCATGCCCGCTTCCTCTGTTTTTCTTGTCGGCTCCTATAGCGTTTCCAGGTGAAGTGCCAAAATCCGATATTGGCGGTTCACCGTCCGGAAACGCGTTAGAACAAAGACTTAGGGCACTTTTGTGATTCTATGAAAACCAAAAGTGCCCTAGCCTATAGTGCCCGCAACGCATCACAAAGAGGAGACGCCCATGGCAGGGATATTGGACGGCATCAGAGTCTTGGATTTTGGACGCTACATTGCCGGACCCTATTGCGCCGCCCTGCTCGGCGATTTGGGTGCCGAAGTCATTCGCATCGAGAAAGTCAAGGGAAGCGAAGACCGCTTCGTCATGCCCATGACGGAAGACGGAAGCACCGATGTGGCCGGCGCCCAGTTCCTGCAAATGAACCGGAACAAGCTGGGGATGACATTGAACCCGATGAAACCCGACGGCCGCGAGGTAGTGCGCCGCCTGGTGGCGACAGCGGATGTCGTAATCGCCAATTTGCCGCCCGCCACGCTGGAAGCCATGGGGCTCGACTACCCCACCTTATGCGGCATCAAGCCCGACATCATCCTTACCTCGGTCACGGCTTTCGGCAAGGGCGGGCCTTACAGCGAGCGGGTGGGATTTGACGGCATCGGCCAAGTCATGTCCGGCGCCGCGTATTTGACGGGACACCCCGGCGAGCCCTCAAAAGCCTACACGCCGTGGGTCGATTTCGGGACCGCCTCATTGTGCGCCTTCGGCACGGTCGCCGCCCTTTTCGCGCGGCAAAACACGGGGAAAGGCCAACATGTGGAAGGCGCCTTGCTGGGTACCGCGCTTTCCTTTTTCAATTTCAATCTGATCGAACAATCGCTCACCAACATCAATCGGGAAGCCACCGGTAACCGCAGCCAAACGTCAGGGCCTGCCGATATCTTCAAAGCAAAAGACGGATGGCTGATCGTTTGGATTGTGGGCCAGCCGCTGTTCGAACGCTGGGCTCAGTTGATGGGGGATGCGGACACCTGGCTCAACGATCCACGCTTTAAAGATGATGCCGCACGTGGCGACAATGGCGCTCTCCTCAGCGAGCGCATGGCCGCCTGGTGTGCCGGCCGGTCCCTGGCTGACGCGCTGGAAGAACTCGAACGCGCCCGCATTCCCGCCGGGCCGGTGCTCAACCCCGCGCAGGTGTTGCAGGACCCCCACATACAACAAGCGGGTTTCCTGCAGAATGTTCCGTATCCAAACATAAAAGACGCTGCACCGGTGGCCCGCACGCCTGTGCAGTTCTCCGAACAGCCCGGAGAAATCCGGCAGCGGGCGCCGCAATTGGGCGAACATACGGACCGCATTCTCAGCGAGTTGGGGTATTCCGATTCAGAGGTCGAAGGCTTGCGCGAAAACCGTGTGGTTTAGAACGCGATCAGGTTGAACCCTGTCCCGGACCTGATCCGGGATGGACTCCGGTTAACCGTCCGATCGCCTGCCTTCGCCGAACGACCCGTCGCCCGAAGGGCTATGGCCCGCAGGGCGAAG
>JANQMY010000377.1 GCA_028279895.1 Alphaproteobacteria bacterium | reverse complement strand
CACTGTCGACATTTCGCAGGAACTGATCCGCGGTGGCCTGGTTCTCCGTGATGATCGACTCCGTATGGGCCGAGCCGTAACGGGTAATGTGATCGACGGCACCTTGGACGCCGTCGACTTCGGCGGCGGCGATGATCGTGTCCAGATATTCGGTCGTCCAGTCGTCTTCCGTGGCCGGCTTGACGCGCCCGTCCAGGGATTGCACAGGCTGGTCGCCCCGCACTTCGCACTCGGCGTCGAGCAAGGCGGCGACAACGCCTTTGGCGACATTCTGGGGGCAGGCTTTGTCGATCAGGACGGTTTCAGCGGCGCCGCAAATACCGGTGCGCCGCATCTTCGCATTCAACGTCACCTGGACAGCTTTCTCTGCATCGGCGTCTTTGTCGATGTAGATATGGCACAGCCCTTCCAAGTGCCCGATCACCGGCACACGAGCTTCGGCTTGCACCCGCGCAATCAGGTTTTTGCCGCCGCGGGGGACAACGATGTCTACCGTATCGGTCATTTGCGACAATAAGTATCCGACGGCGGCACGATCCGTCGTCGGAATGATTTGGATGGCATCTTCCGGCAGGCCCGCCGCCTTAAGGCCGTCGGTCAAGCAAGCGTGAATGGCGCGGGAGGAATGAAAGCTCTCCGAGCCGCCGCGCAGGATGACCGCATTGCCCGATTTCAAGCACAGCGCACCGGCATCGGCCGTCACATTCGGGCGGCTTTCGTAAATGATGCCGATAACGCCGATCGGGACGCGTACCCGCTCTATATGAAGGCCGTTGGTCGGCTGATCCCATTCGGTGATGATGCTGCCCACCGGGTCTTCAAGAGCGGCAATCGCTTCGATACCCGCCGCCATGGCCTCGATGCGATCGGGGGTCAGGAGCAGCCGGTCCAGCATGGCTTTGCTGAGACCTTTGTCACGTCCGCCCGCCATGTCTTTTTCGTTGGCCGCCAGGATGACCGCTTCCTGCGCGCGAATGGCCTGGGCCATGGCCGCGAGTGCTTTGTTTTTTGTGATTGTGTCGGTGGTGCCCAGTGCCTGACCGGCCGCCTTGGCCCGGCGGCCCAATTCGGTCATCACGGCTTCGATGTTTTCCCGGCTGTCCGTGTCGATCATGTGCGCGGTGCTCATAGGCTCGCTTCCTTTAGGTTCTTGTTTTCCGTGCCGTGCGTGGTCAGCACCAAATCGTCCCGGTGGATCATTTCATCGCGGCCACGGTATCCCAGGATGGCCTCGATTTCATGGCTTTTGTGCCCGGCGATCTGCGCCGCATCGGCGCTGGCATAGGCCACCAATCCGCGGGCCCGCTCGCGACCGTTCTGGTTGAGCACCCGGACGGAATCGCCGCGATTGAAGGTGCCGCTAATGGAGGTGACGCCGGCCGGCAGCAGGCTTTTGCCGGCAATGAGGGCGCGTTCCGCCCCGGCATCGATGGTGAGCGCGCCTTGGGGTTTGAGGCTGCCGGCAATCCATTGCTTGCGGGCCGTGGCGGGCGATGCCTTGGCCCGGAACCATGTGTTCGGTGCTCCATTTTCGATGGCACTGAGCGGGTGGAGAATATGTCCGTTGCCAATTACCATTTGGCAGCCGGCCCCATTGGCGATCTTGGCGGCGGCAAGCTTGGTTACCATGCCGCCAGACCCCATCTGCGCAACGGTTTTGTTGCCGGCCGGCCGGGCCATGCGCTCTATGTCGGCCGTGACCTCGTCTACCATCGGAATTAGCGTAGCACTTTGGTCGTTCGAGGGGTCTGCCGTATACAGACCATCCACGTCGGACAACAGCACCAATCCGTCCGCCCCCATCATTTGGGCGACCCGTGCCGCCAGCCGGTCATTGTCGCCATAGCGGATTTCTTCCGTGGTGACCGTGTCGTTCTCATTGATCACCGGCACGCCGCCGCTTTTGAGGATCGTGGCAATCGTCGCCCGCGCGTTGAGATAGCGGCGCCGTTCCTCCGTGTCGTCTAAGGTAAGCAGCACCTGGGCGATGGGAATGTTTTTCGCGGCAAACAGTTCTTCATAGGCATGTGCCAGTCGGATTTGGCCGGCGGCGGCCGCGGCTTGCGCCTGTTCCAGCCGAAGGACACCATTGGGTAACCTCAATGCGTGCCGGCCCAAGGCGATGGCGCCGGAAGATACGATCAACACGTTCTGGCCCCGGGCGCGCCATTGGGCAATGTCCGCCACCACGCTGGTCAGCCATTCCCGGCGCACGATGCCGGTTTCGCCGTCGACCAACAAAGAGGAGCCGATTTTGACGACGACCGATTTGAGGTTGGAAAGCGTAAGCGTCATGGCTGCCACGCCGCCGCCTCTGCAGGCGGTTGTTCGCTGTCGTCGGGCAGATTGGTGTCGATCAGCCGCGCACAGGCGCGCAGCAGCTCTTTGACGCCTTCGCCGCTCACGCCGGAAATGATCATGGGGGCTTTGCCGGCCGCTTGTTCCAGTGCCGCCGCTGCTTCCGCGCGTGCTTCGGCGGTAAGCGCATCGGCTTTATTCAGTACAAGGATCTCATGCTTGTCTTCGAGCCCAGCGCCATAGGCCGTCAATTCTTCACGGATGGTGTGATAGGCGCCCGCCACGTCCTCTTGAGTGCCATCCACCAGATGGACCAGCGCGCGGCAGCGCTCAATGTGACCTAGAAAGCGGTCGCCTAAGCCCTGTCCCTCATGGGCGCCTTCGATGAGGCCGGGAATGTCCGCGATGACAAAGTCGGTCGTGTCAACGGCGACAGTGCCCAAATTGGGCGAAAGGGTCGTGAACGGATAATCGGCGATCTTGGGCCGGGCGCGGCTTACGGCCGCCAGCAAGGTCGATTTGCCCGCATTGGGCAGGCCGACCAGTCCAATATCGGCGATGAGTTTGAGACGCAGCCAAATCCAGAAGCCGAGGCCGTCCTGTCCGGGATTGGCCCGGCGGGGCGCGCGATTGGTGGAGCTTTTGAAATGGGCATTGCCGAAACCGCCATTGCCGCCGGCCGCCAGCAGCACACGCTGCCCGACTTCGGTCAGATCCGCTAGCAGCGTTTCTTTGTCTTCATGAAAGATCTGTGTGCCCACAGGCACTTTCAGCGTAATGTCGGCGCCTGCGGCACCGGTCCGGTTTTTGCCCATGCCGTGGGTACCGGTCTTGGCCTTGTAATGCTGTTGGTAGCGATAATCGATCAGCGTGTTGAGCCCCTCGACGCATTCCACCCACACATCGCCGCCTTTGCCGCCGTCACCACCGTCGGGGCCGCCGAATTCGATGTATTTCTCACGGCGAAAGCTCACGCAGCCCGCACCACCGGTGCCGGATTGCACATAGACTTTTGCCTGATCGAGAAATTTCATCTTTGTACGTTCGCTTCGCTAAAAGGGCTTAGCCTTCCCACTCCCCCTGCCCAACCACCCCAAGGGTACCCTGGTTCGGGCGGTTGGGCAGGGGGAGTGGGAAGGTCAGGCCACCAGCAATGTATACCATATCCCTGCCTGGCGGCACGTTTCGTGCGTTTGCGGCCGCCAAGCAGGGCACTTCACTCGTCTTGTCATGCTGTCCATTCCATGCGTTTCGCCATCACCTTGTGTCCGCGCGCGAGGCATTCGTTCGGCGCTTCATGGGTATAGCGAAAGCCCAGTTTCGTCAGCACCCGTCCGGATATGGGGTTTTCGACGAAGTGGCCGGAAACCATGCGCGTAAGATTGAGCGCATTGACCGCCGCATCTTTGACAGCTTGCGCCGCTTCCGTGGCATAGCCTTTGCCCCAGAACGGGTGGCCCAACCAATAGCCGATTTCAAAATCGCCTCCGTCATCGCGCTCAATGCCGACACAGCCGATAAGATGTCCGCAATGGGTGATGGCGTAGGTGAAGGATGTGCCGCTCTCGCGCAACGGTTCGTGCGTGCCGATCCAGTCTTCCGCCATGCCGTTTTCGTAGGGATAGGGCACCCGCGCCAACATGCTGGCAACGGACCACGCGCCGGCCAGTTTCTGTACGGATCTAGCGTCGGTTCTGTCGAACGGTCGCAAGGTCAATCGTGGGGTATTCAGTATTCGTTCCACGGTATTTCTCCTCTGTAGAGGATCGCTTGACCATCCCACTCCCCCTGCCCAACCACCCCAAGGGTACCCTGCTACGGGTGGTTGGGCAGGGGGAGTGGGATGGCTTAGCCATCCAAATTTCCGAGGGAGAACAAAAAAGGGAGATGGCGACCCATCTCCCTCATCTCTGGCATCGCCACCTGACCGGCGCGATGCTCCTTATGTCGCTCGCGCCTATTCTGCTGCGCCGGCCACCGGCGTCGCGATCGGATCTACCGACACGTACACCCGGCCGTTCCGTTTCGTCGCAAACGAAACGGTGCCGTCGATAAGCGCAAAAATCGTGTGGTCTTTGCCTATGCCTACATTTTCGCCCGGGTGCCATTTGGTGCCCCGTTGGCGAACGATGATGTTGCCCGGAATGACGGACTCGCCGCCGTATTTCTTAATGCCCAGGCGCCGGCCTGCTGAATCGCGGCCGTTGCGTGAAGAACCGCCTGCCTTCTTATGTGCCATGAGCCTTTACTCCTTGCCTTCCGCCAGGGCCTTCGCCTGGCCGATCCAGTCATCCCGATCGATGCGGCCCTTAAAGTTCAGTGTCTCGTCCACATAGGCCACATTTTCGGGCGTGAACGATGCGATTTGGTCGTAATGATAAATACCCAAACCGTTGAGTTTTTCTTCCAATTTAGGGCCCACACCGCCGATTTTTTTCAAATCGTCGGCTTTTCCGTCCCGCGGGCTGCTGAGTGCTTCCGGGGCAACGCCAGCAACGTCTGGGGACGGGGCGGTGTCAGGGGCCTTTTCTTCGGCAGGGGCTGCGGTTTCCGCGGCCTTCGGGGCAGGCTCCGCTTTCTTCGCCTTTTTGGCCGGTTTCTTGCCGCCTTCCGCGAAAATATCGGTGATTTTCAGCGTGGTTTCCCATTGGCGATGGCCTTTGGTGCGGCGATAGGTCTGACGGCGCTTCTTCTTAAAGACGATGATTTTGTCGCCCTTGGCCTCGTCCAGCACTTCGGCATGGACGCTGGCGCCCTCGATCAGGGGGCTGCCCAATTTGGTATCGCCGTCGCCGCCGATCATCAAAACCTGGTCCAACGCCACCATGTCGCCGGCCTCCACGTTCAGCTTCTCGACGACGATGACATCGTCCTTTGCAACGCGGTATTGTTTTCCGCCGGTTTTCACGACTGCAAACATGGTCGAAATCCTTGAGTTTTGGCCGTTTTAACGCCGGCCACACGCGGTCATACGTAAAGGCGCCGGCGGCCCGCAAGCCCCCGGCGAAGGCGCGCACTATAGCCAGGCGTCCGGGGGTGTCAAGGCACAAGATTGCCGGATCATCAGGGGTTTGCGGCCTGTGCTTGCTGTGTCTCCGCCGCTTTGGATAGATAGAAGACGGGAACCGTCTTCGCGGAAGTGAAAAGCATGCTCACCCTATACGGAACAGTCATGTCCCGCGCCTTTCGCTGCCTCTGGATGCTGGAAGAGGCGGGGGTCGATTATGAGCTAAAGCCCGTTGACTTTGCCAGGGGTGAGACGAAGGCGGCGGACTATCTGATGCTCAACCCAAATGGCCGGGTCCCGCTACTCGTCGATGGCGACCTCAGGATCTGGGAATCGCTGGCCATCAACCTACACATTGCCAAACGCTATGCGCCTCAATTTTGGCCCACCACGGCGGATCAGGAATCTTACCTGCATATGTGGACGGTCTGGGTCATGGGGGAAATCGAAGGGCCTCACGATGCCGCCAACAAGGCGGGTGCGGATCTGGACGGCCCGGCGCTGGACCGTTCTCTCACTGCGTTGCGCCAGGCGGTGGGCGATCGCGATTATTTGCTCGGCGTCGATTTCACCGTGGCGGATTTGAATGTGGCGTCCGTGCTGTTGCGGCCGAAAACGGTGGAAGTTGTGAAGGCCGATCCGGCCCTGAAAGATTGGTTCGATCGCTGCACGACGCGTCCCGCGCTTGGGCGGGTGTTTGATAAGTGATAATCGGCCTGCCGCGTCATTCGCAGGTTTAACCCACTACTGTCCGGTTAAGATTTAGGGTTATAGGATTTTCAGGTTTAGCTGTGTTTCGGTTGGGTTTTGTTTGATGTCGGGCGGCTTGAAGATGGTGTCGATTTTGGTCCGCCTGTGCATGAGATTGAGACGGATGAGTTGGGCACAGCGCTGGAGGCTTTGTTTTGCTGTTGCCGCCAGTCGGATGTGCTGGATAAGCAGATAGGCGATCAAGGCAACGATGATCTGGATTTTGACGGCGTTTTCGCTGGTGCCTAGGAATCTCTTAATCCGCAGGTTCTGCTTGATCCATTTGAAGAACAATTCGATCTGCCATCTTTCTTTGTAGAGATTGGCAATCTCGGTTGCCGGCGCTGTGAGATCATTGGTCAAAAGAGTAAGCTTCTGGCCGGTTGAGATTTCCACGTCGATCAGCCGCACGGGCTTGGCGTAAGGGTTTTGCCGGTTTCGGGAGAGCCGCTTGCTCATCTCGACAATCCGGTCCTTGAGAATGTGCGGTGCCGACGTCTTCAGGGTCTTGAGGCAGCGATAGGGTGAGTTTGTTTTGCGCCGGGTGATGAAGCGGCAGTGGGACCGGTCGAGCTTTGCCCACCAGGCAAAGTCCATATAGGCTTTATCGAAGACGTAGGTTGCCCCGGGCTCGATCGGGAGGACGCTTTTGGCCATGGTAATGTCATTCACGCGGGAGGGTGTGATGGCGAAGAAGACCGGGTGTTCCGCTCTCGGATCATAGACCAGATGGAGCTTGAGACCGGCCGTCCCGAATCGCGTGCTGAACCGTGCCCAAGAGCAAAGCGTCAGATTGAGTTTGATCAAGGTGGCATCCACAAGGCGGACGAGGTCCCCCGCACCTCTTGCGTGACGCGGATGCAGCGTTGTCAGCACCGCCTCGAACACGGCCTCGAATAGAGCCGCCGAGCGGCTTGCATTGGCATCCGAGAGTGTGGACCGGCGGGTCGGCTTCGCCCCTAAATGATAAAGCGAACGGGACTGGCTCTCCAAGCCGGCTTCAATCTCCCGCAAGGACTGAGCCCCCGACAGTTGGCCATAGAGGAGGGCTATAAACTGGTCCCAACTCGACAACCGGCGGATCCGATAATCCGACCCCAAGCGGCCCACCAATTGTTCGAACCGCCGGCGGGGAAGGACTTTCAACAAATGGCCAAAGACCGTATCTTGATAGCGCATGGTTTGGGCTCCAACTCCGAGTCTCACCTCGGCTGATTCGTGACAAATCACAGTCGAATCCAAGCCATGCGTCCCGTCCACAAAATCTTAACCGGACAGTAGTGGGATAAACCGGCGAAT
>JANQMY010000286.1 GCA_028279895.1 Alphaproteobacteria bacterium | reverse complement strand
GCGGTGTCGCCATCGAGCGGCAATAGCAATACGGGCAAGGGGATCAGTGCGGCCAGCAACAGGGTACAGCTGGTGATCAAAACATTCTGCAAGCGGATGGCTTGGCGGGCATCGAAACCGCCGTCATTTCCGTTGGCCGCCACGACGGTCAGGAGGGTGAGCAGAAGTGTAACAATCGAAATCGATATGACGAGTGCTAAGGCGGTCATCAGCGTCCTCCCTCTCTGTCATTGTTGGGCGTCCTTGGCAGCACCATGATCAGCATACGCCTTTTCGCCGCCTTTGTCGCGTGCCGAGAAAGGGCACGGCTAATCCGAGACATGATCTCAACATGAATAGACAGGCCAATGGATCCCCGACCCTGCAGGTCGAGGATGACAGCTCGGGGCAGTAGAACCGAGTTTGTTAAACACTCAAAACGTCATTGTCGGCAAAGCCGACAATCCAATGGCTGTTCCGCATTCTAAAGCAACCATTAGAAATTCCGACGACACCAATTGATCGATCCATGCGGCCAAATGCAACGTGGCGGGCGATCCATATCCGCTACGTCAAACATCCACCTTGTTGATGTCTTCGCCTTGGGCCAGGAAGGCATCCATCAATTGCTTGGAACCTTCATCGTCGCGGATGAGCGCGGCGAAGCCCTCATATTCCATCTTCAAACCTTCGTGCAGCGGGCGGTAAGGCGCAGGCTTGACCAAGTCTTTGATGATCTCCAACGATGCCGGCGTTTTGGAGGCCAGGTCGTGTGCAATTTCCATAGCGCGGTCCAGCACCTTGCCCGGCGAGACCTCATGGATCATGCCGATCTCAGCCGCCTCTTTCGGTTTGACCGTCCGGCCCCGGAGGATTAATTCCAAAGCACGCGACACGCCGATATGACGGGTGAGCCGTTGGGTGCCCCCGGCACCGGGGAAGATCCCGATATTCGATTCCGGCAGGCCGATTTGATAATCGCCGTCTTCCGCAACACGAATGTCGCAGGCCAGCGCAAACTCGAAACCGCCGCCCTGGCAGAAGCCGTTAACGGCCGCGATGGACGGCTTCCGCCACATATCGATCACATTGTAGAAGGCCTGCACGGCGGGTTCCGGTGCCGGGCCGGTATTGCCTTCCGCGGCCGCTTTACGGGCGATGTCTTGGTACACCCTAATTTCGCCCACATCGTAGTGGCGAATGAAGACGCCGGGGACACCGCCCGTAAACACCACCACGCGCACATCGTCATTGGCGTCGAGGTCTTTCTGAGCGGCAATAAGCTCCTGCACCGTCTCGTTGTTCATATAGCCGCGGGGCGGATTGGTGATCGTGACCAGGGCAATGCGATCTTGAATGTCCGTGGTGATCTGCGGCATGGGCTTATCCTCTTGGATGGGATCAGGTTGAAGCAAGACGTTTTGGAAATAGTACCGTATGATCGCCGCGGGGAAACAGGGGGCCCGGCTTCGCCATGTCTTCAGCGATGATTTCAGTCCGCGATCTGGTGTTCGAGTATCCGACCACACGGGCGCTTCACGGCGTGTCTTTCGATGTGAATGCAGGTTCGATTACGGCTCTGGTGGGCCCCAACGGATCGGGCAAGACCACACTGTTGCGCTGCCTGGCGGCGTTAGAGCGGCCATATGCCGGGCGTGTCGTGGTGGACGGGATCGATGTGGCGGAAAATCCTCGGCGGGTGCACCGGCGCCTCGGCTTTCTGCCGGACTTCTTCGGCCTGTACGATGCACTGACAGTGGCCCAGTGCCTCACCTTCGCGGCGCGAAGTCACGGCATCGGCGCAAGGGCCGCACGCGCCGCCGTGGAAAAGGCCGCCCAGCGGGTCGATCTATCCGATCGGATGGGAGATGCCGCAGGCACCTTGTCGCGCGGCTTGCGGCAACGGCTGGCCATCGGCCAAGTGATCGTTCACGAACCGTCCGTGCTGCTGCTAGATGAACCGGCGTCCGGTCTCGATCCGGAAGCGCGGCGCAGCCTATCGACCCTGTTGCTGGACCTGCAGAGCCAGGGCATGACCCTGATGGTGTCGTCCCACATCCTGGCAGAGCTGGAAGATTACAGCTCGCAAATGCTGATCATGAAGGAGGGGCGGCTTACCGGGGGCGATCCGATCCAGGTTGAAGCGGCGGCCCAGCGCATCATGATCGAGCTTGCAGAGCCTCATGATGGGTTAGGCGCCTATTTGCAGGATCAGGCAGGTGTCACGGTGCGACGCGCGGATGCTCAAGGCGCGCTGATCTCTTTGGACGGCGACGCCCAGGCCCAACACCGTTTGCTCAGGGCCTTGATCGAGGCCGGCTTTGTCGTGTGCAGTTTCGCCCCCACCCAGCAACGTTTGGAGGACGTCTACTTCGACGAGATGCACGGGGGCCGCTCATGAATCCGGAATTCCAGCGCAATTTGTGGCTCGAGCTGTCCGGCAACCGGCTGGTCTTCATGCCGGTGGTCCTCAGCTTGTTCTTCCTTGCCGCCATTCTCATCTCGTCGCCGGAGTGGCAATGGCGCGCCTTGAGCGGCACGGCAGAAGTCATCTTTTTAATCGTGGCCATCCTGTGGGGTACCCGGTCGGCGGCCGCCGCCATTCCGGAAGAGATCCGCGAACGGACCTGGGATTTTCAGCGTCTGTCGTCGCTCGCCCCATGGACCATGGTGTGGGGCAAGCTGTTCGGCGCTACCGCCTATCAATGGTATGGCGCGGCCATCTGTTTGGCGGTGATCGGCGCAGCGCATGTGTTCGGCGATACCTTGGCAGGGCGGCCCTTGGGATTGTTCCTGGCCACCATGATGATGACGGCCTTGTTGGGCATGTCGTTGAGCTTGCTGGCCAGCCTGGTGGGATTGCGCCGAGGCTACGCCAATTCGCGTTACGAGGTTTTTGCCTATCAGCTCATCGGTCTGATCGCCGCGCTGGCCTTGGACGGCTGGTGGGAGACCATTGGCATGGGCGATACGATGAGTTTCATGGTCGCAGAGGCGACGATCACCAATGTGGCCTGGTATGGCGCCAATTTCGCTGCCCTCGATTTTGTCTTCGTCAGTGTATTGGTGGCACTGGGGTGGATCTTGCTTGGCTGCCGTCAGATGATGCGCGCTGCCCTGCGGGTGCAGAACGGCCCTTGGGTGTGGATCGCTTTCGTCCTCTTCTTGATCGTTTATGCCGCGGGCTTTGTCGCGCCGGAGCAGGCTTTCGGCTTTTGGGCCGACAATCAGCGCACCTTACTCGCCTTTTTGATGGCCTCGGGCCTCACCTACGCCATGGTGTTCTTGGAACCCAAAGAGATTGTCGAGTTCCGCTGGCTCACCGCACAGTTGGGAAGTGGCAATTATGGCCGGGTTTTCGGCCGTTTGCCGAGCTGGACATGGAGCCTGATCATGGCGGCCGTGGCCTTGGTTGCTTTAATCGCCATGGGCCACCAGGCGATCTGGAACTACGCGGTGGCGGACGTCAACCTGGTGGCCGCGTTCGGTTTTTTGATCCGCGATGTGGGGATCTTCTTGTTCTTTGCCGTGTCGGCCCGCCAAATGCGTGGCGATTTGGGCGCATTGATTTCGCTGGTGGTGTTGTATGGTGTGGTGCCGATCATCTTTGGTCAGACGATTTCGGAAAACGCCATGGCGCTGTTTCTTCCGTTCGCCGGGGAAATGACATTGGTTTCGATTGTTTCGGCCTTTGTGCAGGCGACAGTGGTGTGGGTTTTAACCACGCGTCAACTTTCTGCCCAAATTGCGGGCAATCCTTCCTGAAAGATTAACCGCGCGCGGCGATCGCTGCGGCGTTTAGGAACTTTCTAACGGCTTTAAGGGTCTAATTTCACGATCCTGGAGCGTGATCAGGTTAAGCATGCCCTCCGGCTCGACCGGAGGGTGGATTCCGGTTAACCGTCCGATCACGCGACCAATAAAGAATACGGGTCATGATCATGTTTCCAAGAAAATGATCATGACCTAGTTGACAGATCGTGAAAAGACCCGACGTATGAATGACATGGCACGGAAGAAAAGAGAGTTTGGCGATGCGCCGCCACCGCCACCTTCGCGTTGGGCGCGGGCACTGGGTAGTCTACGCAATAATTTTCTGACCGGTCTTGTGGTCGCCGCGCCGATCGGCATCACGATCTATCTCACCTGGAATTTCATCGCCTTTGTAGATAACCGGGTGACACCGCTGATCCCGGATCAATACAGCCCGCCTTTCACGATCCCCGGTCTGGGGCTGCTGATCGTGTTCGTGGCGTTGCTCATGCTGGGCATCTTCACCAAGAACCTGTTCGGCCGGTCGATCATCAAATTCGGCGACCGGGTCATTGCCCGCATGCCCGTTGTGCGCAGCATTTATGGCGCCCTGAAACAGATCTTCGAAACCGTGGCGGCGGACCACCAGTCGAGCTTCCAGCAAGTGGGGCTGATCCAGTATCCGCGCGAGGGCATTTGGGCCGTGGTGTTCGTCACCACACAGACCAAGGGTGAAATTACCGCCCATGCGGACCCGGAAATGGTGAGTGTATTCCTGCCCACCACACCGAACCCCACCTCGGGCTTTCTGCTGTTCGTGCCCAAATCCGAAATCGTGATTTTGGATATGACCGTGGAACAGGCCGCCAAGCTGATCATCTCCGCCGGGATTGTGGAGCCCGATCACCCCAGCTCCGCCGCCGGCTTTGACGCCGCCTCTATCGACGAGGCCCGCCGGATGATCGAAGAAAAGATGAGCGGTGAAGCGGCCGGCCAGCCCGACGCGGGGGATAAGAGCGAAACCGAAAAGGTGGCGTAGGCCAGCCTTCGTCGGGGCGAGATTGCCCCTCTAGCCTAACATGGTCCGATTGGTTTGGTGGATCACCCGGGCTCGCGGGACGCTCGCCGGGTAATGACGTTTCAGGGAACAAGGTGCGTACCCTCTCATGTCATTGCCCGGCGCAAGTCCGGGCAATCCACTGGTCATTCTCACCCCGATCTCAGTCTCTTCACCGCTTCATCGCGCTCGAACAAATAGAGCAGGGTGCGCAGTGCGGTGCCGCGTTCGGTTTCCAGCTCAGGGTCTTTGTCCAAAATCATCACCGCATCGTCGCGGGCGGCGGCCAGCAGCTCTCCGTGAACGGACAGGTCGGCCAGCCGGAAGACGGGCATGCCGCTTTGCCGGGTGCCCAGCAGTTCGCCGCTGCCGCGCAAGCGCAGATCTTCCTCGGCGATCACGAAACCGTCTTCGGTGTCGCGCATGATCTTCAGCCGCGCCTTGGCGGTCTCGCCCAACGGGCCTTGATAGATCAGCAGGCAGTTTGAAGGCTTGTCGCCCCGGCCCACGCGCCCCCGCAACTGATGCAGTTGCGCCAGGCCGAAGCGTTCCGAGTCTTCGATGATCATGATGGTGGCTTCCGGCACATCTACGCCCACTTCGATCACGGTGGTGGCAACCAGTACGTCCAGGCGCCCCATCTGGAAGTCGTGCATCACCTCATCTTTTTCCGGCCCCTTCATCCGCCCATGGACCAGGCCCACTTTCCCTTTCAGCGTATGTGACAGGTGCCGGAACCGTTCTTCCGCTGCTGTTACGTCGAGCACATCGGAATCTTCCACCAGCGGGCACACCCAATAGGCGCGCGCGCCCGTATTCAGCGCCTTCTGCAAATGGGCCACCACTTCGTCGAGGCGATCGCTCGGCAGCACCCGGGTTTCGATGGGTTTGCGCCCCGCGGGCTTGTCGCGCAGTTGGGAACTGTCCATGTCGCCATAGATGGTGAGGGTCAGCGTGCGGGGGATCGGCGTCGCGGTCATGACCAGCACATCGGTCTGCTGACCTTTGCCGGAAAGCGCCAACCGCTGATGCACGCCGAAACGGTGCT
>JANQMY010000283.1 GCA_028279895.1 Alphaproteobacteria bacterium | reverse complement strand
CCAAGAGCGCGAAAATGTTCCCTCGATGCCCCAGTAGTACAGTGACCAGTTTTGCAAAGTGATGAGTTGTGTGCGCACGATTCGCGCGGCGGTTTGATTTACAGTGCCGGCCATGCTCTGAATCGACTCACCCAAGCGGTAGAGCGGTCCGCGCCAAAACCAGTCCACATCTAGTGAAATCGTGAGTGTACGTTTCATGGCCGGAAGCAACAAAAAGAAAGCCAATCCGGAAAACAACAGAAGTTGCAGATAAAGCACGAGCTTGCTTGGCGTATAAGCCTCATAGGAAACCGGGTACGGAAGAAACTGGTACAGGACCTGTGGGTAAATGCCTAGGAAGATGCACAGCGCCGCAAAGATCCCCATGGAAAGGCTCATATTCCAGGGCGCATCCTTGGGCCGCAAGCCGGAGTCTTTTTGGAAAAACACGAACCACGGAAACTTGATGCCGGCGTGTAAGAAGACGCCGGCCGACGCCGCCAGAAGCAGAAAGTAGACGTAAACTAATCCCTCTTTGACGGCGGCTTCCGAGATCAGCGCCTTGGTGGTAAAGCCAGATGTAAGCGGAAAGCTGGAGATCGATAGCGCGCCGATGATGCACAAAAGGCAGGTCAGGGGCATGGTACGGAAGAGGCCGCCAAGGTCGGTGCATTTGCGCATGCCCGTCCGGTAGAGAACGGCCCCGGCACTCATAAACAGCAAGGCTTTGTAGATGATGTGGGCAAAGGCATGGGCAGCGGCGCCGTTAAGAGCCAGTTCCGTTCCGATGCCGACGGCACACACCATAAAGCCAACCTGATTGACGATGGAGTAGGCCAGAATCCGGCGTGCATCGTTCTCGAGCAATGCGTAGATGATCCCATAAAAGATCATGTACACCCCGACCCAGACCAGGATTGTTTCGCCCGGAAAGAGCAAGATGAGGGCAAGCACCGCAGCTTTGGTGGTGAAGGCCGACAAAAAAACAGTACCGGTGGCTGTTGCTTCCGGATAGGCGTCCGCGAGCCAAGCGGAGACCGGAGGCGCGGCTGCGTTCACAAGTATGCCGGCCAAAATCATCCACGTCGCGAAGCTGTCAGCCCGCATGGCGGTGACATCGACCGATCCGGTTTCAACCGCAACACCAACGATGCCCACCATCAGTATGACACCACCGAATATATGCATGATGGCGTAACGTGTTCCAGCTGTTCTGGCTTGAGGCGTGGCGCCGCACCACACAACAATGGTCGAAAAGATCGCCATGGTTTCCCAAAACACAAACAGCGTGAGCAGGTCACCCGCAAAGGCCACGCCAATGGCGCCCGCGCCGTAAGCAAATGCTGCGGCCAGTTCCACCCGGCTGGCCTGTTGATAGGCAAATAGTCCGCCCACGAATAACATGAGCGCGAAGATCGTGGCAAAAAGCTGTCTTACGGGGCTGTTTTCCACGACCTCGATTGTGTATCCGAGAAACGTCGTTGCGCTAACGACACCGTCCGGGAGCTGCCAAATGAGTCCAATTGTGCCGAGTGAGGCGACCATCATGATCAGGGCGCGCATGTTTTGATCGCGCGACACCGCGATCAACAGTGCGCCGAGCAGGGGTAATAGAGCAGGCGGAAGGAACTCAGTCATTGTAGTAGTCCTCACTCCGCTTCAATACCCAGCCCAGCACCTTGGCTGCGACGACCATGGCAACACATGAGCCGAATCCAAAGGTGGCGCCGAAACCGATCCAACCGTCGGGGCCGAAATAGCCCTTCACGTCGATAAACAGCTGGGCCAAGACCGTTATGGTGAGAATCGCCCAGAACCCGATCCAGATAAACCGAACGGTGCGCGACCGCACAAGCCAGTGGTCTGTCATATCCTCTTTATTCACCTGCAGAGATGCCCATCATTTGCGAGGCCAGATCCAAAACTGGTCCCTGATAGAAGAAGAATGCAATGGTTAGCGTGGCCGTCGATACGGTTGCCAAGACAATGGGTAGGGGGGCCTCACCGTGGTTTTCCGTTTCCGGGGAGTCCGCCTCCTGTAACCATGCTGCGTGTAGGATCGGCAGGAAGTACGCCGCGTTAAGCAGCGTACTTAGGATGATTGCCGTCACTGCGACAAGGTTCTCCGCCGCCAACGCACCGCCCAACACATACCACTTCGACACAAAACCACCCGTAGGGGGCAATCCGATCATGCTCAGTGCACCGATGGTGAACGCAGTCATCGTCCACGGCATGCGCCGGCCAATGCCCTTGAGCTGGTGGAGTTCCGTCTTCTTTGAGGCCGTGTAAATTGCCCCGGCGGCGAAGAACAACGAGATTTTTCCGAACGCATGCGCAACCATATGTAATGCGGCGCCAACCCCCGCGATGGGATGAAGGATCAGCGCTGCCATCACGATGTAAGACAGTTGTGCGATCGTGGAGTACGCTAGCAGCCGTTTGAGGTTGGTTTGGCGCAGAGCGATGATGCTGCCTGCAACAATCGTGAACGCTGCGAGGGATAGGAAGAAGGTCGCCGCGTCGTTACTGGAGAGTTGATCAAGGCCAAATATGTAGACCACGATTTTGGTGATCGAGAAGACACCGGCCTTCACAACCGCGACCGCGTGCAGCAGGGCGCTGACCGGTGTGGGGGCAACCATCGCAGCGGGGAGCCAGCGATGGATCGGCATAACGGCGGCTTTGCCGATCCCCAACACGAAAAGCCCCAACAAAATGCCAAGCTCAACTCCAGACATATGGCCCGCTAGAATACCGTTCTCAGCAAACGTAAGGGTGCCGGCCGCCTGATAGGTCCAGATGATCGCGGGGAGGAACAGTCCGATGGATGTGAACAGCAGAATGCCGAGATAGACGCGCGCCGATGCAATCGTGTTTTTGTCGCCTTTGTGCGAAACCAGCGGATAAGTCGACAGCGTCAGGATCTCGTAAAACAAAAACAGGGTTAGCAAGTTGTCCGCAAACGCAATGCCCATGGTGGCCGACAATGCGATGGTGAAACTGATGTAGAATTGCGTTTGGCGCGGTTCGCGGTTCGCCCGCATGTAGCCGATGGAATAGATTGAGTTAATCAGCCATAGCAGCGACGCGAGCATGGCGAATATCAAGCCAAGCGGTTCAAGGCGAAACGCTAGCGCTATGCCCGGCACCATTTCTGCCAATTCAAGCCTTGGGTCTTTCCCGCCCATCATATCAGGAAGGAAAATCCATACGACCGCCGTGAGACAGGCCGCCGCCACCAAGGTGAAAGTCTCTCGAATATTGGGATAGCGCTGACCCGCGGCTGCGATCCCCAGGGCGGCGACCAACGGGAGGGCCATGGCCGCAATCATGGGCCAGCCGGTCACGGGAGGTGCTCCAAAAGCGTTTCAGCAGCTTGCGACGCCAGCGATACCGGCAAGTGTGATGAGATGCCGAAATAAATGTTCGCCAGAACCGCTACCCACGTCACCGTCAGAATTTGCCATGGCGCTTCGCCGTTTGACACCAAGGGCACTTGACGGTCTGCAAAGTATGCGGCCTCGACAAATCGCCAGATGTAAATCACCGCCATAAGCGAGCTGACGAGAATGACGGCGACCAAAAGAATGCCGAGATTTCCATATTCCAGTGCTGCGCCAATCAAATACCATTTGCTGATAAAGCCTGCCGTGCCCGGAACGCCAATCAAGCTTAGACCGGCAACAACAAATGCCATCATCGTCAAAGGCATATCCTTAGCGACGCCACGAATATTCTCGATTCGGAGCGTTTCAACACGTGTCGCTAAGCACGCGACGGCCAGAAAGAGAGCGCCTTTCGCCAAGGCATGGTTGAACATATGAGCGATGCCTGCTGTCAGTCCCATCACGCTGACGAGGCTTGCCCCTAACAGAACGTAACCGATCTGGGCGATCGAAGAATAGGCGAGCATCCGCTTGATGTTCCGCTCGCCGATTGCGACCCCCGACGCAACGAGTATGGCGATCACGGCTAGCGGTACTAAGAAAATGCTGAACTGGATGGCATGTTCCGTAAGGTTCTGCTGGAACACAAGGAAATCAAAGCGCAGCAGCACGTAGAGCGCGACCTTCGTGGAACACGCCGCCAGAAACATGGTCACCATGTGAGGCGCGTAGGTATAGGTATTGGGTAGCCAAACGTGCAATGGAAACAAAGCGGCTTTCAGTGCCAAGCCAACGGTCACGAAGCCGGCTGCGACGAGAATAGGACGCAGCTCGCCAACGTCCGCAATTCGCGATTCCATATCCGCCAGATCGAGCGTGCCGGTCATCATGTAGATCAAACCGATGCCGATCAGATAGAAGGTGGCGCCGGTCGTTCCCATAACCAAGTATTTGAAGACGGCAAGTAACGCGCGCCGGTCCAACCCGCCGGCAATCAGGACGTAACTGGCCAGCGACGCGATTTCCATAAAAACGAAAATGTTAAAGGCGTCTCCGGCAACGACGATGCCCGACAAACCGGCCAGCGCAAGCAGCCATGCGGCATAAAACAACGGTTCACCCTGAGGCCCCATTCGCAGCCGGTCCTGTCCCGCCAGCAGTGCGAGGGAAGAGGCCCCGGTGACGATCAATAACAGGAGGGTGCTGAAGGCGCTTATACTGAGCTGGATTCCGTATGGCGCTGGCCAAGACCCCATTTCATAGCTTGCGCTGCCCTGAGTTTGCACGATTCCCGTGAGCGACACTGCGATGGCGAAGGCCGTCAAGCTTGCTGCAATTGCGGCTATGCGCGGCAGTCCGCGTACATGCAGCAACAGCACTAGCGGTGCGGTGAGTAAAGGTACTAACACCTGCAATGCGGGAAGGTGGGCCGTCAGTGTCATGGATCCCGGTTCTGATCCTGAAGTTCTTTTTCTTCGATCGTACCGTAGGCTTCATTGATCCGTACAATGATTGCCATTCCCAATGCTGTGGTGGAAATTCCGACGACGATAGCGGTTAGAATAAGCACTTGTGGAAGTGGGTTTGAAAAGATTTGGTCGGTTGCACCTTTTTGGATGATGGGGGCCGTGCCCCCTTCGACCTTGTCCATTGTGATGTAGAGAAGAAATACTGCGGATTGAAAGATCGAGAGGCCAAGTAGCTTTTTGATGAGATTGGACTTGGCGATGACGGCATAGAATCCGACCATCAGCAAAACGGCGAAAACCCAATAATTGTAGAGACCGAGTAGCTCCATCATCGATGCTCGCGAGCGGCAAAGGCATGAAAGATTGACAGTAATGCACCGCACACCGTGATGCCGACGCCCAGCTCGACCAGAAGAATGCCCAAATGTTGGCCGTCTACTGGGGTGCTCGATAGCACCGAGTAGTCGAGAAAATTGCCTCCTAAGAGGATCGTTGCGACGCCTACGCCGCCGTAGAGAATAGCGCCTCCGGCAACCATGGCCATAAGAAGGCGGCTGGGAACCGCTTTCAAAGCAGCCGTTTCACCTTCTAATACCGCATACAGCATGATGCCGGTCGCAATGATCGCGCCGGCCTGGAACCCGCCACCGGGTCCGAAATCTCCGTGGAACTGCACGTAGAGGCCGAACAATACGATAAACGGAACGAGGAGGCGCCCAACGACTTTTGGTATGAGGTGATGACGGAGGCCCTGCTGTTTCGCGGGCGTTGGTGCTTCGTCGGGCCTGGCGCCAAGCACGAACAAGACGCCAATGCATGCCGTTAGGACAACAAACACTTCACCCAACGTGTCGTAGCCTCGAAAACTGGCAAGTACGGCCGTGACAACATTCGGGATGTCAATCAGCTCAGGTGTGTTCTCCAAATACCATGGCGCAACGTGCTGATGGACCGGAGCTTCCGGATCGCCAAGCCGGGGTTTGTCGAACGTTGCGTAGATGATCGTCGTTGTGGTGATGGTCACGACCAGGAGGGGCAGCCACCGGTTTGCCGTGGCAAATCGTTCATGTTCGCCTGTAAGCGCCAACGCACTTAGCAGAATGATCGTAGATACGCCTGCCCCAATAGCCGCTTCGGTCAACGCCACGTCGGCGGCATCTAGAATAAAAAACGTGCTGGCCATTAAGAGGCTAAAGATACCCATCAGCATGACCGCCACGAATAGGTTCTTCACGCGGACGATTGCGATTGCGCTAATGACCAATAGCGTCAATAGGAATATCGCGAACAAAACAATCATGGTGCTGAATGGCCTTTGTCATCCGCTGGAAGCGATTCGGCGTCAGGTTTAAGGCCGGATAACAGGGCTGCGTTGGCCAATGCGTAAGATGCCGTTGGGCATGTCAAAAGCAGGAATACAAGAATGGCGAGCAGTTTGATGAGCGCAAGCGACCACCCCGCTTGGAGCATAACGCCTGCCAGAATTAGGATCGTCCCCATGGAGTCCGTAAGGCTTGCGGCGTGAACGCGCGTATAAAAATTCGGCATCCGCAATGCGCCAATGCCGCCAATAAATACGAATGCACCGCCCCCAAGCAGAAGAATCCAGCTGACGATGTCAATCACCATCGACATCGCTTCACCTCACTTCATCATTTTCGTTGGCGTCCGGACTCACGGTGCGGTTTTGAAAGAACTCCAACACCGCCAATACACCGACAAAGTTTATCAGCGCGTATGTAAGCGCGAGGTCCAGGAAGTCTGGACGCCCGTACAGGAAAGCGACGACGGAGAGCAAAAGGGCGGTCTTGGTGCCAAACATGTTCACGGCCAATACGCGATCATACACGCTTGGACCCATCACAGCGCGTGCAAGCGCTAGAGCCATGGTCACCAAGATGGCGATGGAGGTTGCGAAAAACATAATCAGTCCTGAGTTAGCTCAGCGGCGCGGCGATTGAATGCGCCGGCTTGAATCCCTTCAGCCCCTTGGCGCGTGAGGCAGTGAACCCGCAAGACGCCATCATGCACGTCCATTGTGACGGTGCCCGGCGTGAGCGAAATAGAATTTCCAAGGATGGCCTGTCCGACAGGTCCGGGCGGAAGCGCGTCAAATTCGACAACGGTCGCGCTGATCGGAAGCTTGGGGTCCAAGATCACGCGTGCCACCTCAAAGCTCGATTTCGCGATTTCCGGCAACAACCAGCTCCAATATCGGGGCAGTCGGGAGATGACTTGTAGTGAAAAGACGGCGCGGTCAAAAAATCCGACGCGGACCGCAACCCACAAACTCAGCAGGCAAGACACAACGCCAAGGCCGAGAATGAGTGGCTTGTAGATGCCCGACCACACCAACCAGGCGACCGCGAGAATCACGAGCAGCCCGAGTAATGAGCGTATGTGAATTGACGGCGAATCCACTGTCGAGCCTCCCTCAAAATTTTAGAGTTTTATGCCGGGTTCGGTTTCTAAGGCAAGATCTGATGAGTCAACCCTTGCTCGACAATTCGTGCGACTCGCGTCGGCTCAGGGCTGGTAACGGGGGTGAAAACTCAAGTGCTTTGCCTACGGCTGACTTCGGATCGCAGATATCGATGAAACCAACCCCGTGACAACAGCATTTTAATACCATCCAGTTTGACTCCACCCCGTCCAAGTTTGCTAGCCACCGCGCGATCGAAAGGGTGACCAATCCCCACTTGGTGGTCCAATAGGCATGTTAGTTGGGAATCGCATTATTTGCCAAGTCCCTTGACCGGGCGTCTTCAAAGGCTGATACGGCCAGAACAGCATGCCTCTCCGGCGTTGGGGGTCTGTACCCCCATGAGCCATATGATCTGAGCGGATTTTCTGGATTTCTTGCTCACTTCGTTGCTCGCGATTCTTGGAGTGAGCCGATGCCGGGTCTAGCTGATCTGCCGGGAATAGAGACCGCGTTTTGTCCCAGAAAATGATCCGGTCGGCCATGAAATCTCCGCAGTTTTCGAGACCGGCACGGCCGGGGATTTGTAGGTAGGGCGATGCAAAACCGTTCGCATGGATGGACAGTGACTTGAATTTCACGATGTCCAGATGAGGGGGCTTATCGCTCGATGACCAACCCAGCCAGTGGTTCGTTCGGGATGCCGAATCGATAAACAGGGCTTAGATACCGATACAGGTCGGCCATTTTTGTACGGCCATGGAAACGATCTTGGGACTATGCCGGGCCCGAACGTGTTTCGGCGGTCCGTGTTCAAAGAACTAATCGGCACACACAATGAGTATTGGCTGTTGTCGTGTTCCCGGTCCGTGACAAAAACCGGACATTCGCAACTGAATATGTCAGCCGCCGTCCAAACCTCACAGTTTTGGACGAGTACGGGGCCAGGTCATATCTGATCGCCGGGTCAATGGCGGCTGCGGCGCGCGCACTCAATAACTCACCTGAAACAAAGTTTCGCTTGGTGCGGCGAAATGACAGTGCCGACATTACCTGATGACGATCCTAACGTCCGGCTTGCCAGAGAATTGACAAGTGTGTATAAAAGTTGTTCTACACACCACGGTCAATCCTAAGGGTTTGACAAACTAAAGGCGGTTGCCGTGTCATCGACTAAGAAATCTCCGTCTCACCTGCCTCGAATGGGCGCTGATGGCCCCTCGGTCCAAGAAATGCTGGACCAAGAAACACGACCGGTGCCCAATGCGCTGCGTGATACGTCGTCAGTCCTGCTTGGCACCGAACCGATAGCAAAAGAGCGGTACACATCGGCCGATTTCGCCAAGACAGAGATGAGCCGCATGTGGTCGCGTGTGTGGCAGATGGCCTGCCGAGAGGAAGATATTCCGCAGGTTGGCGACTACCAGCTTTATGAGATCGGCGACACTTCTTTGATTGTCGCACGGGTTACCGATGACGAAATTAGGGCTTTTTACAATGTATGCCTTCATCGGGGGCGAAAGCTGTGCGATGCATCCGGACATGGCGTCAATTTTCGTTGCCCCTTCCACGGGTTCACTTGGAATCTCGATGGCACAATCAAGACTCTAACCAATGAATGGGACTTCAGCCACGTAGAGAAGGAAGAGTTTTCTTTACCTGAAGCAAGGGTCGGGCGCTGGGGAGGCTTCGTGTTCGTGACCCTGTCTGACGAAACCGAGCCGCTCGAAAGCTACCTCGAAGAAATCCCGAGCATCTATGAAACCCGCGGGTGGTCGCTGAGCGAGCGGACCAAGGTTGTCCACGTCGAGAAGCATTATGATTGCAATTGGAAGGTCGCCTTGGAAGCCTTTATCGAGAGCTTTCACGTGGTGGCGACCCACCCTGGCGCGATGACCTATCTGGGCGATGCATTCACTCAGTACGACGTCTGGCCGGACCGTCGGCACTCCACTCGAATGATCTCTCCGCGTGGCATGCACAGCCCTAACGTGGGGCCGCTGCCTGACGAAACTGTGTATCGCGCCGGTGTCCGAGCTTTACTTGGTGACGCTGCCGAGTCCGCGAAGATACCGGAGGGAAAAACACCGCGCGCTGCCATGGCGGATGTCAAACGTGCCTTTTTGAAAGAAACTCTGGCGCGCGAGGTGGATCACCTCACGGATTGTGAAGTGCTCGACACGATTCAATATCACATCTTTCCGAACCTGGTGTGTTGGGCCGGTTACGGCTCATATCTGGTTTACCGCTTTCGGCCCAATGGCTCGGATCCAGACCGTTCAATCATGGAAATTATGTTTCTTGCGCCCGACAGCGAAAGTAAGCGGCTTCAGCCGGTCAAAACGCCCACGCGCCTCGGGCCCGACGAAAGCCACCATAATGCGCCGCAATTGGGGGGGTACGCCGCTGTTTTTGACGAGGATTTGAGCAATCTAGCGGCCGTCCAAGAGGGGCTCAAATCCATGAAGGGAACCGGCGTAATACTCGGAAACTATCAGGAAATGCGCATCCGAAGATTTCATCAAATCTTGGATGAGTATGTCTCTGAGCCGGAAAAACGCGGTTGAAGAACGATCATGATGGCGTCCGCAACTCACGACAATGGTCTGAGACTCT